>NZ_JBWPVR010000020.1:0-5462 GCF_056590195.1 Pauljensenia sp. C0170B5
CAATGGCTTCAGCTGGAACAAGCACTTCAACAGGAACGTCCAAGAAGCCAGCTGTGCGCCAAAGTGGGGGGGAATACCCAGTGGGGGGAATATCCAAAGTGGAGTGGACCCTGCCCTTATCGGACCTTCCAGCCTTATGCCCGCTGGCGACCCCAGTGTTTACAGGGCCTGACCAGGTGTAAGGATAGGTGACGGTCTCGGCGCCGTTGTGAACGACCTCGAGGTAGTTCGTGCAGAACAGATCAACCGCCCTGCCATCGGCGTCGTATCGACGCGAGAAGCCCAAACGCCGACGAGCGGGGCCCGAAACTGAAGCTTCGGACCCCGCTCGATTGCGCAACTCCTGTCCATGAGGAGTGGCGTGTGATGGAGGCTCAGGCCTCCTGGAGAGCTGCCTTCTCTTCCTCGCTCAGGCGCGCGATGCCGATGCCGGTCGCGCCCCACAGGAGGGCGAAGCCGATGGCGATCCAGTTGCACACCGCCCACGGCAGGTACGAGAGCGTCGCGACGCCGAGCGTGCCCGCCATGTAGGCGCCAGCAGACGTCCAGGGGAGGATCGGCTCCCACAGGGTCGCCGAGTCCTCGATCGTGCGCGAGAGGTTCTTCGGGTCGAGGCCGCGCTTCACGTACTCGCCGCGGAGCATCTCGCCCGGGATGAGGAGGGAAACCTGGCCGTTCGAGGTGATGCCGATCGTCGCGAGGCCCGTCGCGATCGTCGCCGCGATGAGGCCGAAGGTCGAGCGCACCGGCTTGAGGAGCTTCGAGATGAGGACGTCGAGCGAACCGGAGACCGAGACGACGCCGGCAAAGGTGATCGCGCAGAAGCAGATGAGCAGGACCGACATCATCGAGTTCATGCCGCCGCGGTTGAGGAGGCGCGTGACGTCCTCGATGACGTTCTCGGCGTCGAAGCCGGTCTTGCCGACCATTTCGACGTTGAAGCCGTTGACGCCTGCGACGACCGTGTCCTTGAAGGAGATGCCCTGGAAGACCACGGCGTTGAACATCGCGACCGCGCTGGACACGAGGATCACGGGGATCGTCGGCTTCTTCCACATCGAACCGCCCAGGACGATGATCACCGGCAGCAGGAGCAGAAGGTTCCAGTTGAACGCCGAATCGAGGGTGCTGAGGATCGTGTTGACCTTCTCGGGGACCTGGCCGCCGGACATGCCGAGGCCGAAGAGGAGGTAGACGACGGCCGCCGTGAGGAAGGAGGGGAGGGTCGTCCACAGGAGGTGGCGGATGTGCGTGAAGAGGTTGACGCCGGTCGCCATCGAGGCGATGTTCGTCGTGTCCGACAGGGGGGAGAGCTTGTCTCCGAAGTAGGCGCCCGACACGACTGCGCCGGCGACCATCGCGAGGTTCGCGTCCATGCCGACCGCGACGCCCATGAAGGCGACGCCGACCGTGCCCGCGGAGCCCCAGGAGGTGCCCGTGCACAGGGAGACGATCGCGGTGACGACGAGGGCGATGACCGCGAGGTACTGCGGGTTGATGATCTTCAGGCCGTAGTAGATGAGCATCGGGATCGTGCCACCCGCCATCCACGTGCCGATGAGGAGGCCGACCGAGATGAGGATGAGGATCGCGGGCATCGTCTTCGCGATCTTCTCGGCGACCGAGCCCATGATGTCGTCCCAGGTGTAGCCGAGGCGCCATGCGACCAGGCCCGCGACGACCGCGGAGGCGATGAGGAGGGGCTCGACGGGGAGTTCGGCGAAGATGTAGCCGCCTCCCAACAGGACGATCAGCGTGATGACCGGGACTGCGGCGAGGAGCAGGCTCGGAGTCCTGCGCTCGGCCTTCGTCGGAGTGGTGGGGGTTGTCGGAGACATCGTTGTCCTTTCGATGGGTCGTCAGTTCCTCGTGAGTGCCCCGGCGAGCCGGGTGATCCCCTCGAAAAGTTCTTGGCGGGGGAGTGCTGTGTTGATGCGGAAGAATCGATCGTATGCGGGACCGAAATCGGGTCCCGGGCTGACCGTGACGGAGGCGGTGCGCTCGGCGCGCACGAGGTCGGCTTCGGAGCCGATGTACGCGGAGGCGTCGATCCACAGGAGATAGGTGCCGTCCGGGTCCGAAACCCTCGCCTCCGGCAGGAGGCGCGCGAGGAGGGACCTCGCGGCTTCGAGGTTGGCGTCGATCTCCTTCGCGAGGGCGTCGACCCACGCGTCGCCCTTCGTCCACGCGGCGATGGCCGCGGGGATGGCGAAGTAATTCGGGTTGTGCAGACCCATGCGCCTCTTCGCCGCCTCGAGCTCGGCGCCGAGGGGCCCGTGGACGCAGATCGCCGTCGCTTCGAGGCCCGCGATGTTGAAGGTCTTGCCTGGAGAGGCGCAGTGGACGATCCGTCCGCTCATCCACAGGTCCTTCGCGACGCGGGCGAGGGCCGAATAGCGCTGCCCGCCGGGGCGCTCGAAGTCGCAGTGGATGTCGTCGGAGAGGACGAGGGCGCGGCAATCGCGCAACAGGTCGGCGAGTCGGCGCTGCTCGTCGACGCTCCAGATCCTGCCCGTCGGATTGTGGGGGTTCGTCCACAGCAGTAGGTCCGCGTCGGCGAGCGCCTTCTCGAGGGCCTCCCAGTCGATCGAGGCGGAGGCTGCGGTGTCGCGCATGGGTACGCGGACGAGATCGGTGCCCGCGCGTTCGCACACCT
The DNA here is from genome assembly GCF_056590195.1 of Pauljensenia sp. C0170B5. NCBI lineage: Bacteria > Bacillati > Actinomycetota > Actinomycetes > Actinomycetales > Actinomycetaceae > Pauljensenia > Pauljensenia sp. C0170B5. The sequence continues at coordinate 2,657 of NZ_JBWPVR010000020.1, forward strand.
CGAGGAGGGGCGAGTAGGCCGGATCGAGCGTGACGACGCGGACCGGTCGATCGTCTCGCGGCAGGACGTGATCGACGAGGGCCGCGACGCACTGGACGACTCGGGGGAAGAAGTGGACGTCCTCGACCTCGCAGGACCATCCGTGGCGACGGCTCATCCACGCGGTCGCGGCCTCGGCGAAGTCGTCGAAGACCTCGGTGTAGCCGTAGGCGCCGAGGGCGGCGGCGTCAGCGATCGCCTCTCGGACCTCGGGGCAGGAGACGAACTCCATGTCCGCGACGGACAGGGCGATCGCGTTCTCGCCGAGGTCCTTGGCGAGCAGATCCCATTTCGCCGAATGCGTGCCCCAGCGCGACAGGTGCCGGCTGAAGTCCTCGTTAGGAGCGGTCATCATTCCCCCTCAATCTCGTTGAGGTAGTTGTAGATAGTGAAGCGCGTGCACGCGAGGGCGTTCGCCGCGGTCTCGGCGGCGTCGCGCAGGAGGAAGAAGCCCCTCGCTTTGAGGAGTCGGACGACCTCGACCTTGTGTTCCTTTCTCATCTCGTCGACGGGAACCCCCGACTCTGCAACGGCCCTTGAGAGGAGGAGTGTCGCGAGTTCGTCGACGTCTCTAACGAAGACTTCGGTCGTCGCCTGCTCCTCTTCGGCGGAAATTGGGAGCGAGAGGCCCGCGAGCGCGCCCGTGAGGGAATGAAGGACCTCCCAGCCGGAGATGTCACGGTTGATGCACAGGGCGGCGACGGGCTGGTTGGTCGAGTCGCGGATGATGGCGGTTGTTGAGAGAAGCTCCTTACCGCTCGGAGACGTTGTCCGGTATCCGATGCTGGTGCGCAGATTTCCGGAGGCGACGGCGTCAAGGAGCTTGTCGGTCGCCGGATCGCCGATCGATCGACCGGTGACATCGCCGCCAATCGCGACGATTGAGTTCGGGAGCCGAGTGAGATCGTGAACGATGATCTCGGAGGGGCCGACGAGTGTTGCTTTCATTGGTTCAACCAGCTGTTGAAGGGCGGAGATAATCTGATCGTGTTCGTTGAGCTTCGACGATGAAGCGGTCATGGAGAACCTCCGGTTTTGACGCTTTAATTCGTTCATTATAGCGACCAAATAGGTCCGTGTCAACAAACTGTTGAAAAAATTGTGTCTGCGCTTCGTTGCCCAGCCCTCTTATTGCCTTGTCACCTCCCCGGTTTTATGCGGTGTGTAGACAGAATGGGGTGTAATTCTGCGCAAAAACTTGACAGCGGGGGGGTGAGAGGCTTGCCTCTAGCGGCTAATGTGCATGCGTCGTGTCGCAGGCGTGGTTATCGCGAAATCTTATCGAACACGGTGTGAACAGTGTGAATTGAACCCCTGGAGGAAAAATGTCAATCAAGAAGTTTGGTGTAGCCCTTGCGGCTGGCCTGGTCGCTATGGCGTGTGCAACGCCTGCGGCGCTCGCTGCGGATGCGGTCAAGGATGCCGAGGAGAAGGTGAGAAGCGCGCAGGCTGATGTCGATTGGTTCTGCACTGAGGGTACTGACTACTACGACATGGCGGGCTGTGCGGATGCCCAGGCTGCTCTCGCTGCCGCGCAGGCGGAACTTGAGGCCGCTAAGGCTGCCGCCCCGTCTGGCGATGTTGCCTCTCCGGTCCCGGACCAGACGAAGGCTAATCTCGCAGACGCGAAGCTTGATGCCCAGTACTTCTGCGCTGAGGGTACTGAGTACTACGATTTTGTCAAGTGCGCTGACCTTACTGCACGGATCAAGGATCTTGAGAAGAAGGACGCCGAACTCGATGCCACTTGGTTCTGCGCTGAGGGTACTGAGTACTACGACATGGTGAAGTGCGCGGACGCGCAGGCGCGTCTCGGCGCTGGCTCTGGCGTCAACCCCGGGACAAACCCGAACCCCGGGACAGACCTGAACTCCGACCCAACCGTTACCCTCGAGAAGAGCACCGTGAAGATCGGCGAGAGCATCGAGATCGTCGGAACGGGCTTTACTGCCGGTCATGAGATTAGCGCGGTTCTCCACTCCGATCCGATCACGATTGGTACCGCAGTCGCGGACGAGAGCGAAGTCGTGCGCTTCTCGTACACGATTCCCGCGACGACGCCGATCGGATCCCATGAGATCATTCTCACCGATGCGACGATCGGGGTCAGCGCCAAGGCGCCTCTCACCGTCGAGGCCGCAACGGCCAAGGCCGAGGCCGCAACGGCCAAGGCCAAGGAGGCTAAAGGTGGCCTTGCCAAGACCGGTGCGACCTTCGCTCCGCTCATGGGTGTGGCTGCCGCCATCGCTCTCGCGGGTGGCGTCATGGTCGCCCGCAAGCGCGCCTGAGTTTCATCTGAGCGGGTTGCTCCCCTCTCTGAACCTGAACCTGTGGCCCCGATTCTTCGGAATCGGGGCCACAGGCCTTGTGGGAAACCTTCGAGACGGGTGTTCTGCAGGGCACGACGTGCGTGTTCATCATTCTTGGAACGACTGCTCCTGAGGTGAATGGACTAGTTGTGCTGTTCGGAGTAATTGGTTAATTGTGTGATGGGGGTTTGTTGTCGCAGGCCTGAGTGGGGTTTGTGGTGATTGGGGAAGTGAAGCCAGTCGTCCAGGGCATCGCATCGTTGTTGTTCGCAGGTGTAGTGCGTCGAGTGAATTGGTCTACGACTCGTAGTCGTTCGTCAATCGTCCTCACTGATAGAGAGCGCGGACATCTCTACGGTCCATAGTCGAGCTAGCTGTTCAAAGGGAATAACAGTTTTGAGCATGATTAAAGTTTCGGCCATTAGCATTGACAAGCATGCCCAATTGTTGAAAAAACC
>NZ_JBWPVR010000010.1:0-69486 GCF_056590195.1 Pauljensenia sp. C0170B5
GCATTCCCACAGGTCACAAGCCCACCCACCCAACCACACGCACCGCCCACAGCCTCACAACGAACCTACCGCCACGCCAAATCGAACCTCGGGGACGAAAAGAAAAAGGGGATGCGCATGAGATATCCGGCCGTGCAGGTATTGTTCGGCCCGCGCCTTTCCCGTGCAGGTATTGTCGCGCCTGCGTCCTTCCCGCGCCAGTCTTGCTCGGCCTGTGTCTATCCCGTGCCGGCCTTTTCCGGCCTGCAACGCGCCGGTCTAACCCGACCTTTATATTTCTCCCGCGCGTGCCTTACTCGTGGTCGTCGGTGAAAAGGATCAGCGCAATGAACACAAGCGGCTCATCACCGGTGTTCTCGATGCCATGTCGATGATGATCAGGCACAACAGTCAGATCGCCGGCCGCGACCTCAAACGTCTCATCATCAACCGCATACGTCCCGCGCCCAGCCAGAATGTAGTAGAACTCGGACTCACCCTGATGGTCATGCACTCCGATCGACTCACCCGGCTGCAGCGTGATCTCGGAGAACATCCGGCCACGCCCAAACATCTCCTCAGGCTTCAAAATGTGAGTCAGGTGCACCGTGCCTGCGCCGTCCCGCATGTGTTCGCGCGCCTCGCGCTGCATATCAGCATTACGTCGAAGAACGAAGGTGTCGTGCGTGGTCATCATGAGCTCCTTTGGCTGATCTCTACGCGGAAAAACGCCTCTCATAGGACGTTATACCGAGCTTACAGCCGCCCGCCCTTCTACGACCAGATATCATCCAGCGCTGCCCATGAGCACGTACGATATAGACAAGCGAGAGCCACCCTCGTCGCTCATCTCATGACGAATGGACGAGGGTGGCCCAGGCACTGTCGCGTCGGTGCGCGGACAGGCACCCCTTCACGCGCGCAACGCAGCACGGTACGCAATAGCTGCGTCGGTGCGCGACCAGGTAAAACTACTTTCCGGCTCCGTGATAGTTCGGCGCCTCAGTGGTCATTTCCACGTCGTGCGGGTGAGATTCACGCAGGCCGGCGGAGGTGATACGCACGAAACGTCCGTTCTGCTTCAAGTCGTCCAACGTATGAGCACCCAGGTAGAACATGGTTTGGTGCAGGCCACCGATCAGCTGGTAGACGACCGCGGCGAGTGAACCGGTGTACGGCACCTGTCCCTCAATACCTTCGGGCACAATCTGATCATCAGATGTCACATCGGCCTGGAAGTAGCGGTCCTTCGAGTAGGAACGTTTGCCGCGCGAACTCATTGCTCCAAGAGAGCCCATGCCGCGGTAACGCTTGTACTGCTTACCGTTTGTGAAGACCAGCTCACCGGGCGACTCCTCGCAACCGGCAAGCAGGGAACCAAGCATGACCGTGTCAGCTCCCGCTACCAGCGCCTTACCGATATCGCCTGAGTACTGAAGACCGCCATCGGCAATGAGCGGAACTCCAGCTGGGCGGCAGGCCTGTGCAGCGAGGTGGATCGCGGTGACCTGAGGAACGCCCACGCCTGCCACCACACGGGTAGTGCAGATCGAACCGGGGCCAACGCCCACCTTGACAGCGTCCACACCTGCGTCAATCAGAGCCTGAGCTCCTTCGGTGGTCGCAACGTTTCCGCCGATCACATCCACGCCGTCGAAACGAGAGTCTGACTTGATACGGTGCACCATCTCAAGTTCGAGTTCGGCTCCACCATTGGCGGTGTCAACAACCAGCACATCAACACCGGCTTCAGCCAGAGCCACCGCGCGATCCCACGCGTCGCCCCAGAAACCAATCGCAGCGCCCACAACCAGCCGGCCACGATCGTCCTTCGTCGCATTCGGGTACTGTTCGGTCTTGACGAAGTCTTTCACCGTAATCAAGCCGGTCAGGTGGCCTTCGTCGTCAACGAGCGGAAGCTTCTCGATTCGATGATCAGCCAGCAGCTGCTTGGCGTCCTCACGCGAGATTCCAACCTTGCCGGTGATGAGGCGCTCACGCGGTGTCATGCAGTCGCGTACTGTCAACGTCGACCACTGATCCATCGGCACAAAACGCAGGTCACGGTTGGTGATAATGCCGACCACAACATTGTCGTCATCCACAACCGGCAGACCGGACACGCGGTAATGGCCGCACTTCTTGTCGAGCTCGTCAATCGTGGCGTCGGGCCCCACTGTCACGGGGTCTTCCACCATACCCGATTCCGAGCGCTTGACTTGCCGCACTTGCGAGACTTGATCCTCGATCGTCAGGTTGCGATGCAGGATGCCGATGCCGCCTTGCCGAGCCATCGCGATCGCCATGCGCGCTTCGGTGACGGTATCCATCGCGGCCGAGATCAACGGAATATGGAGGGAGATCCTCTTCGTGAGCTGCGCTCGGGTTGTCACAGAGGATGGGACAACATTTGTCAGTTCGGGAAGAAGCAGGACATCGTCGTATGTAAGACCAACGAGTTCGAACGGGTTATGTGCGTTAAAGTCTGCCATATCCAAAGTGTAGGCAAATCGGGACGACGAATCGCCCTCGATGACAATGAAAATGGTCACGGATCAGCGCGGGTGTGTGCGGATCAGCCGGGGCTGCTCTGTGCACACGTCGCAGCTCCCCGGGATCAGCTCGGGCATGCGCAGAGCAGACGCACAGGTACGAGGGGGCCGGTCGCGCCGCCAGGTCAGCAGCACAGACGAGGGAGCCGTTGCGCGTCTCCACCGCAGAACAATCAGCGATCCAGCGGTGCGAGCAACCCATCCTTGATAGCCGAAGCGAACGTCGGTGTGAGAGGCAGACGCGCAAAAATCAGCATCTGAGCCACGTGATATGCATCCGGCTTCCCGGGCCATGTGCGTGTTCCGGGAGCATTGTCCGGTGTCAGCTCGTGATACCAGCGGCCGGGAGCTTCTCGCAGGTATTCATCCACGTACGCCACCCACTGCGCATACAGTTCCTGAAGGCTGCGCGTGGTAATCGTCGGAGCCGACTCATCGCGCAGGTCACCCTCACCTCGTAAATCATTTTGACTGCGCGCACCACCCTTGTCGTTACCAGCATGCGACTTGCCGGCTGGATGCTCGGACAAGAAGGGGGCAATCGCGACAGCAGCGGAAATCGCTTCGCACATCACCCAGTGCATGCGCTCACGCACAACCGGCGTACCCTCGAAATCGGTGGTGTAGACGAAGCCGGGAGCGCCGTCTACGTCCCATCCATCAGCCACGGCGCGCTCAAACAGGCGTACTGCGCCCTCGGTCATCCACGCGATGTCGTCGCCTGGTTCGCCCTCCTGCGCCAGTGCAGCATGCGCCTGGACAAACAGGCGAGCCCACTCCAGGCCGTGACCAGGCGTCACGCCAAAGGGCCGGAAGGGGTGGGCCGGCTCATCACGGTTGTAATCCGGGATAATGCGCCAGTTCGCTGAGAAGTGCTCCGGGATTCGCCACTCGTGCTGGGAAGCCTGGTCGTAGACGAAGCGGATGATTCCGCGTGCGCGGTCAAGCCACTTGCGATCCCCTGTCGCATCCCAAGCAGACAGGAAGCACTCGGTGGTATGCATATTGGCGTTGATGCCGCGGTAGTCCTCTTTTCGAGTGAACGCCAGGTCCCACGATTCGCATACGCGGCCAAATTCCGGTTCCCACCAGTAACGCTCTTCGACCCGCAGCGCCTCATCCAAAAGTTCGTTAGCCTGCGGGATCCCCGCTGCCAGCGCGGAGGTTGCCGCCAAAACGACGAAAGCGTGCGCATAAGCTTCTTTCTTGTCGAGGGCAACTTCGTGTGTGTCAGGCGTGATCGCTGAGTACCAGCCGCCGTGCTCATCATCGTGCAGGGGGCCAAGCAACGACGCGACACCGTGCTCGACAAATTCGCGCGCACTGTCATCACCTTTGAGCGCGGCCATGGCGAACACGTGTGTCATCCGGCACGTGATCCACAGTTCAATCGGCCGGGTCGGGTCAACAACTCCGTCCGCATCCAGATAGCCGAATCCGCCATCTACGCGGCTCGCGCGTGCAAAGTCGACAATCGCGTCAAATTCTTCATCGAAACCGACCATGAGATCGGTGTTGGACCAGGGCATTTCCATTGCGGTTCTTCTTCGAGTCGGGTGCGGTTGACTATCGGTTATGACGGTGCGGGCGTTCACCGCCCTCGGCCATAGCTACATGACAGCCTAATACGGTCGGCCGTCGAGCTCATGGCGTGCGGCACAATTCGCGCATCAAAGCCACCGTCTCGTCGACGCATGCGCTCAGTGTGCGCACGCGCTGAATGCGCGCATCAACAATGTGGGGGGCGCGTTCTCCCACCAGCACGATATGCAGATCGTCTATGCGCGTGAGCTGCTCTATTAGCTCCTGCGCCCCTGATCCTTTGCCCATGACGATCACGACAGAGCAGCCCAGTTCGCGCCGATGCCTCTCAAATTGCCGTACGGCGCTGGCTGCGTCCGACAATCCGGTGAGCAAAATAGAGGTTGGCAGGCCTCTCCATTGCACATCCACCCCAACCATATGCGCGGCAATGAAGTTCGCAGGATCAGCCATAATGACCAGACGGTGATGGCACCAGGCGCTCTGCGCGTTCATGCCGGCGGATCGTGCGGAGTCATGATCGCGTGCTACAGCATCATTCGCAGCGTCGTGCATGTGAGTCTTCCCATCACGGTCACGTGGGCCGCCCTCGTCACTGTGGCAGACTTTGCCAGCATGCGGAGCGAGGGCTCGTAGCACGCGCAGCACGATCGCTGTCAACATCAGTGAGGATGCGCCGCCGGGGGTTTCGCCGGCCGGGTCGTTACGAAGCGTTTCGGTGACTGGTTCGACGAAGTCAGTGTAGGTGTGGATCAGTCCGTGCGTCGCCACTGACGCTTCGACCAGCCGGGCAACCTCCGCGAAATCATCTCGTTGCACGGCATCAAGGAGCTGGTCGGGGGACGAGGGTGGCGCCGCGGGCGCCGCCGCTGCCAGGTCTCGGGCTGAAAGCTCACGCACCGTTGCCGCTGCGTCAGATGGAGCAACTCCTGAGCGGACCAGCTCGACCATTCGGGTCAGCCGCATGATGTCATCTGCAAAATAGCGACGGTGAGCACCTGCGCGTCGGCGTGGGCCCATTCCGTAGCGGCGTTCCCATGTTCGTACCGTCGACGGGGAGATTCCCAGACGTTCGGCAACAGCTGTCACGGTGAGCGGGACGGGGCCTATTTCGGGTGGCTGGCTCGTTGACAGTGGCAGTGTGGGTGTTGCCAGTGGGGCGTGTGAGAAGTCAAATTCGCCACCGTTCGAGATGCTCACGGCCCCTCTCCTTTGGTTCTCGAGGCGCTCAGCACACTTCGCCTCGGCCCTCAGCTCTGATTCTCGCCCCACCCTCGCCTTCCTGCCACCGGAAACTTATTCACTACTTACGCAATTTCTATTCAACGAATGGCTACGAATAGGCGCGGGCCCCTCGGATCGTTCAGCTCTTAGCGTGAACAGCTGGGAATTCGCATGGAATTTTCCAGACGGTCTTGAATAAGAGCTGCACAAAAATATAGTCTTAACTCGTGGCGATAACGGGAACAGCTCAAGATCCGAACACTTCGCTCGGACCCGACGCTATTGCCTTTCATCAAAGCCGCATCAGCGGACTCAGAAACACTCTTCCGTTTCCCCTGAGAACCTATGCGCTAAAAGTCAGTGAGGAGCTCTAATGACCGATGTGTCACGCCTACCAGGCCCAATGATGGACGTGTGGGAATGGCAGTACGACGGTGCGTGCCGAGACATGGACACCGAGATGTTCTTCCATCCCGAAGGTGAGCGTGGTGCTGCCAGGCGGCGTCGCGCAGCAAACGCGAAAGCAGTGTGCGCTACCTGTCCCGTCATCGAGCAGTGCCGACAGCACGCACTTGCTTCTCAGGAACCCTATGGTATTTGGGGTGGCATGACCGAAGAGGAACGTCGCGAGATCGTCCAGCGTAAACGTCGCCGCGTGTCCTGATCAGGTCGCTGGCATGCCGGTCTCTTGGAGGAAATCGGCTGCCTATCTCCCGGATAAGGTCGGTGCCTACCTGAAAGTCCCGCTTAGACACACGCCTTACAGGTCAATCTGATACATGCTTTAAAACAGTGGTGGGGTCCTGCAGCTCAGCTGCAGAACCCCACCACTTACTTGTCAGTTGGCTCAGTGCTCGACAATTGCCAGCACGTCACGAGCAGACAGGATCTGGTATTCCTCACCGTCGTACTTGACCTCGGTGCCACCATAGCGGCTGTAGATAACCGAGTCGCCAACCTTCACGTCCATCGGAACACGGTTGCCGTTGTCGTCAATGCGGCCCGGACCCACGGCGATCACTTCGCCTTCCTGCGGCTTTTCCTTGGCGGTATCAGGAATAACCAGACCGGAAGCGGTGGTACGTTCCGCTTCGAGCTGACGGATCACGATACGATCCTCGAGCGGCTTAATGGAGATCGACACTTCGTTGACTCCCTTTCTCATTCGAACAGGTTCATGGTCGCCTCCTCACGCCTGCCGTCGCGGGGGCCAGGGTCTGGAGACATTCATTGTTGCGCGAAGCTGGATAGGGATCCGAACTTCACGTATGCATCTATTTTAAAGCTCAGTTGGCACTCTGACAATCCGAGTGCCAAAATACCGTGTCCCATGGCCTAGCGCGTGGCCTGGGGCGCGCAGATCTCAGTGGATTGCCTCCACACCGACCAGCTCTTGCCATCCCTCCTCCCCCCCTGTTCCCCAGGTTCGAACTCGGCACTGTTTCATCGGCACAACAGACACACGGCTTAATAAATCCGCTGGTCAGAGACTTGTCACGAAGCAACGTCCCCCTCGTAGATCACCGAAATCGAACCTCGGGACTTAAGGGGGACGTCGGGCCACAGGGTGTGTCGTTGAGATCGAACCTCGGGATCGGGCGTCGGGGATGAAGAGCTGAGGGTATTCGCGAGTGCGCTACACCCAACCTAATACGGCATAAGTTGGCACGTCAGAGCCCAGGAAGACACGTATCTCGTCGCATTTGCCAGTGACATTTACTCCTCAGCGCGCATTCGCACAGGCAACAACGTCTCGCGCTCCAGCATTGGTGAGCCACGCCAGCGAGGGCGGCACTCGTTCTGCCCTTTATACATGTCAGGATAGGAGCGTGGTTTATTCGGATGCATCGCAAGTTTTCGGCGAGTTGATCAGCGGGGACGGCAAGAAACTCCTCTCCGAGATCACAGGTTTCCTGCCTGAAGGCCTCACCGTGCGCACCGCTCAGCCGCACCTCAACACGCTCAATGCCAAGCTTCGATCCCGAGGATACGCGCCGGATCTGATCTCAGCGGCACTGACTTTGACGAGCCTACGAATCCAGGGCAAAGCGAAATTCGGTGAAGCAGCAGCCGATATGTTTTTTACTCGTGACGGGCTCGAACAGGCCACGCGCGGTGTCATTGCCGAACGCCACGCGGCGGCATTTGTACAGGCAGGGGCGCATGCAGTGGCGGACCTTGGGTGCGGGATCGGTTCGGATTCGCGAGCCTTCGCCCAAGCGGGATTAGGAGTTGAAGCCGTCGAACTGGACGCAACGACCGCAGCCGTGGCCACCGCCAATCTCTCGAGTTACCCCACTGCACGCGTGCGGGTTGCTGACGTGACAGCGCTCGATATCGACACACTGCGCACAGACGGCGTGGATGCTCTCTTCGTTGACCCCTCCAGGAGGACCGGCGCTGCACGCGGTTCGCAACGCATTTACGATCCGGAACAGTGGTCTCCGCCCTTGTCACAGGCGATTTCCTGGGCCAAGACAATCGGTCGTGTCGCCATCAAAGTTGCTCCGGGAATCGAGCATGCCACGCTGCCGCCAACCTGGCATGCGCAGTGGACCAGCGTCGACGGGGAACTAGTCGAAGCACTGCTCTACTCCCCCGCGATGGGGCTGCCAGCGGGCCGCTCCGCTTGTGTCATGCGGAGCGCTGCTTCCGGCACAGTGTTTTCGACGCTGATTGACGAGGGAGCCCGCGGAAACTGCGCTGCACGCGTTGCGCAGGCACCTGTCGGTGTCCTTGGCTCGATGCTCACTGAGCCCGATCCTGCAGTGATCCGGTCCGGAGGAATCGCCACGTTGGCCGAGCAATTCGGTGCACACCTCATTTCCGGTTCGATTGCTTACCTCACCGCAGACTCGCTACCCGCTGCCGAATGGTGGACACGGTTTGAGGTGTGCTCGGTGGTTCCTCTGCGCATGAAAGCCATCAAGAAGGCGCTTCGCGAATTCGACCCCAGCTCGGTTGAAATCAAGAAGCGCGGTGCTTCAATCGATACCGGAGCAATGCAGCGCGCTTTAGCCTCGGCGCTTTCTTCCGACTCGGATGGCGGTGAGATGACCGTTTTCGCAACACGGCTTGGCGACACTCACCGTGCAATCCTCACCCGTCGACTCGATCATGCAGGAAACCGCACTTCTCATTAGGTTCTGACCGCGTCATTCCTCTAGGCTCTGACCGCGTCATTGCTCACCTGACGCCTGGGGCGTCCACCTCGTTTCACTGTCTCGTATAGCCGAGACCGTTGCTCCACAGCGGCCCATACTTTGCCGATTACATGGTCGGGGTGGAAGAGATCCGACCAGGTCACACGCACGACGATCCACCCTCGTTTTTCGAGGATGTGCTGGCGCCGCATTTGCTGAGCATAGGAATCTGATACTTCAAAGCGGTTGTCTCCGTACTTGGCATAGCCGTCGAACTCAATGGCGACTTTGGCTTTTTCGAGTGCCACGTCAATGTAGAAGCATCCGCCGAGTCGATCGGCAGGTGAGCGTACTTGGGTGGTCAGACCCGTACAGCCGCCAGATTTCAACACCCACATAAGGGCCGCTTCACCAGTTGATTCGCATCCGGCATCACTATGCCTGCATATCCACTCGGCCCAGCGTCTGCGGCGAAACCCTTTCGGAAGCTGTCGAATCGCTCGTAGCCACGTCTCACGCACACGGCCTTCCTGCTTGCGCGAACGGTGCTCGACGCTCCGCTTGAACCCCGACGTCCGATTCAGCGCACCGCACATCATCGCGAATGCGCACGGCAGAGGCGCCGTGAGAGCTGCCGTCAGGGCTGTTGCGTTCACCGATGTGCACCGCAAAATCACGCACCGAGGCGAGCGACGGTGGCCACTTGGCAGCGCACGCCCCATCTGAAGGTCCAGCTGACGCGGTCTTTCGCTCATGAAGGACCGCGAAGAGTGTCGTCGGATCCGCGCCATTTTCACATGGACCGTCTGCCGCTGCGAACCTTCGCGTGCCAGCGACGCTGTCACCGATTCGCCACTGCGCTGCTCCCACCAGTAGATCACCCCTCCCTGGGTCCTGCACGATTCCAATCGAATCGTTCGCATGGTCGGAACAGCTTTTCCAGGTCGTGTGGGCACCAGCAGATGGACATCGCCGCTGAGTTCATATGTATACAAGCCGTGCACCAGTGCAGCCGATTCTCCAATCACGACTGCATCTCGGTAGGTCATGGCAGCTGCAATGATCCGCGACAGCTCAATGATTCGCCGTATTTTCCACGGCTCTGCAATGCCATCGAAAACGCCGGTCGACAGGTAAATTCCGCGCACGATCTGAATCAGTAAGCGCCCAGTTTCTGCCGCTACCTGCTTCGGGCGCTGCCGTCTCGACGTCTTGGCCATGTACCGTGCAACCCACCGCAGCGTTGGTGGACCGTGGCCGCCGTTGACTGACTCCATCGAGCCCTTCCTTTCACATTCGCGCATTCTGAGGCCGCCGCGTTGCCCGCTCCCCCCTCGTCGATTGAGCCAGTATGCGAGAGTACGGGCACGGATGCTCAGCGGTCGCAAGCATCTGTGGAATCCGGCCATCGACGAGGCAGACCTGTGGACAAGCGGGCGCACTGCCGTCTTTCAACTGCCACTCCTGCCCTACTGACCTCTTCACTTCATCCCCGAGGTTCGAATTCGAAGCAGTTATTCACGCATTCTCAGGTATTTCCGGACGAAACCGCAGGTCACAGCCATCCACCCTCTTCGTTCACCTCGAAAATCCCGTCGAATTCGAACCTCGGGGATGGGGAGGAAGGTGGCGCAAGAAGAAACAAGCGTAGTATCAACGGATCGAGGAGTCGCCGAACGCGAGCAGCCCCTGCCTGAATGCAATTGCCGCAACCGCGCCAAGCAGCCAGCTGCTCAACATCGACCCCACCCACGCGCCCGATCGCGATTGACGAAATTCGCCGAGTTGTCGCGCGCGCAGCCTTTCAGACTGAGACAATGATCCAGTTACTAATTCGCATGAGCGCGAGCACAACAGCCGGTGCGCACGGACATCCCTTCAACCAAAACCAGCCGCACCAGCCACCACCCGCCCACGCGTTTCATCCACCGAAAGGCCGAGAACATGCACCTCACGTTCTCCTCGTCCGAACGATCCACCATTGGCGTTGAATGGGAACTCCAGCTCATTGACAAGGATTCCAACGATCTGCGCCAGGCTGCCAACGCCATTCTGGACGCACCCGAAGCTCAGGTCGACGGCAAACTTCACCCCCACATTCAACGCGAGATGCTGCTCAACACCATCGAGATCACATCCGGAGCCCGGCACACGGTCGGTGAATGCATGCGCGACATCACCGAGACGATCGAGCTTCTCCGACCGGTCACGGACCGCCTGCGCATCGAACTCGGCAGCGCCGGAACCCACCCGTTCGCCTCTCCAGCTTTCCAGCGCGTCACTGACTCAGAGCGCTACGCAGAGCTGGTTGAACGCACACAGTACTGGGGTCGTCAGATGCTCCTGTACGGCATCCACGTCCACGTCGGCGTCGAGTCGCGAGACAAAGTGCTCCCGCTTCAATCAGCCCTCGCCTCGCGCCTAGGACATATGCAGTCACTCGCAGCATCCTCGCCCTTCTGGTCAGGACGCGACACCGGGTACGCCTCGAACCGCGCGATGGTTTTCCAGCAACTTCCCACGGCCGGCATCCCTCAACAGTTCGAACAGTGGGACCAGCTGGAAAAGTACGCCGCAGACATGATTCGCACCGGCATCATCGATGGTTTTGATGAGGTGCGCTGGGACGTGCGCCCCTCCCCCAAGCTCGGCACCGTGGAGAACCGCGTCTTCGATGCCGCCACCAACGCGACGGAGGTCGCAGCCCTTGCAGCACTGACACACTGCCTGGTCGAATGGTATTCACGCAAACTCGACGCCGGGGAGCAGATCGAGCCTATGCCGGAGTGGTTTGTCGCTGAGAACAAGTGGCGTTCAGCGCGTTACGGGATGGAAGCGATCCTCATTTTGGATGCGCATGGCAACGAAGAATTGGTCACCGACACGGTCGTTCGCATGCTGAACGATCTGGAGCCTGTGGCGAAAGACCTCAAATGCGCTGACGAGTTGGCAAGTATTGAGAAGATCCTCAAACTCGGAGCGTCCTACCAGCGTCAACGCATCGTCGCTGAGAATGCACGGCACAACTCTCGCGAAGCGGTCACCGAGCTGCTGCTCGCCGAGATGCGTGCCGGCCGCCCGCTTAACCCGCTCGAGTTCCTCAACACCCGCTCCAAGGGTGCTCCGAGCACGGACCGAGACTCCAAGAAGTAGTGTTTTTCGCCTCTCGGCGTGCTGCTGTCAGCATTGCCGAGGGCGACCTTCTGCCTCGCATCACCGGTTAGGTGAACAACATTCGTACTCGGAGACCACTGCCATGTCGGCGTTTGTCGGCGCCATCCACGTCTGAGTCAACGGCATCGCAGAATCCGGTGAAAAGTCCCAGTCCGATGGCGCCGCACCACCGGCAACGAGACGAGCTCCCAGTGCCGCGATCTGCGCCCCGTTGTCAGTGCAAAAACGCATGGGAGGCATACGCACAGTCAGCCCCGCGCCCTCGGCGCGCTCCTGGATCAGCTGGCGAAGCCGCGAGTTGGCTGAGAAACCTCCGCCGATCACAATGGTGTCGCACCCCGTATCGAGGCATGCCCTCACCGTTTTGGCGGTCAGCGAGTCATTGACCGCTTCGGAAAAGCCGGCACAGATATCTTCTGCCCGAAGCTCAGCGCCGCGAGCCTTCTCTCCCTCGACGTATCGGGCGACTGCGGTCTTCAACCCTGAGAAACTGAAATCGTAGCGGTAACGGTCCTTGTCTTTAACGGCGTGGAGGCCTCGTGGGAAACGAATGGCGTCGCGGTCTCCTTGCTGAGACAGGCGATCCACGTGCGGCCCTCCAGGGTAGGGCAGCCCGAGCAGACGGCCAACCTTGTCAAAAGCCTCACCTGCAGCGTCGTCCAGTGTGCCTCCGAGTTCACGCACACCATCGACCCAGTTCTCGACCAGCAGGATGTTGGAGTGTCCGCCCGAGACAACAAGACCGATAAAGCGCTCCGGCAGAGGACCTTCAGCCAGCCCGTCTACCGCCATATGCCCGATGACATGGTTGACTCCGTACAGTGGCTTACCGAGTGCCAATGCCAGCGATTTTGCCGCGCAGATTCCCACTGTCAGAGATCCAACCAGTCCTGGACCTGCACTGACGGCAATGGCATCTACATCGGATAGCGAGGCGCCTCCCTCGTGCAATGCACTGTCGAGGGTCGGAATGAAAGATTCCAGGTGTGCGCGTGACGCAATTTCGGGGATGATTCCGCCGTACCGAGCGTATTCGTCCATCGATGTGGCGGTGCGGTCGATCAGCAGCTCAGTTCCGCGTACCAGTGCCACACCGGTTTCGTCGCATGTCGATTCGATTCCAAGAATGAGGGGTTCAGATTCGCCAGTCACAGACGCGATTGTAGCCCCTGCGCGCCCTGATGACGATTTTGCACACCTCAACAGCGACGAGGGTGGCCGACGAAGCTCTATTTGTCGGTGATGAAAGTGTCAATGAGCAGCCTCGTATCCGCGTATCGGTCCTCATCCGTGGCTGACCCGTAGACGAAAAGAAGATACTCGTCGGAACTATCTGCTCGATAGGCGGTGACGATGTTGAACAGGTCCGGGATTGAGCCGGTTTTGACTCCGTACACATGCGGATCGTACTGCGGCTTGTCGGGGTCCAGGAAGTAGTTCGTGTTTTTCCATTGATACTCGCCCGTGGAGGTCTGAACTGACGCTGCGGGCATTGCGACAATATCGCGGAACCACTGTTTGGTCATGAGTGCGGTCACCACGCGCGAAACGTCCCGCACAGTCGATCGGTCAACGGTGTTCAGACCTGAGGGCTCGGAGATGTGCGTATCGTTGTAGCCGTGGTCCGCTAGGAATTGCGCCAGCCCCTCGACGTAGGAAGCGAGGGCGTCCTGTGGCGCAGCCTGTTCATTATTAAGCAGGTCGCGGCCGGTTCCCACGGCTATTGCATATGCCGCGTCATTGCCTGAGGGCAGCAGCAACCCCGTGAGCAGTTCGCGCAACGTGTACTCGCCCGGCACGATTCCAGCGAGTGAGGAGTTGTCGGGCGGCATCAAAAGTGTTTCCTCATCGACACTGAGAACATCGTCGAGGGAGAGCCTACTCACGGCGTATTCAACGGTGAAGAGCTTCTGAGTACTGGCAGCACTGACGGCGCGATCAATCTGTTCGGCCGCGATCAGGTCGCCGGTTTGGGCATCCATCACCTGCCAGCTCGCAGCAGTTGTAGCCACTGCAGGGTGGTCGAACGGGTCGTGCGCGATGGGCATGTTTTCAGCCGATTGCGACTGGTTGGCTGTCACGTCGACTGCTCGCGCCGGCTCGACGTTATCGTCACTGGCCGACTGGCTCGCGGCTGCTGGCGTGTTTTCCACCTGTGCACGCAGCGCACTGATGGTGGGACTGTCCCATGCCAACGCTACCGCGACAAGGATGCTGGCCAGCAGGCAAATTCCCACGCGTGTCGTCACCGTTGCGATGGTTGCACCTGCCGAATGGGAAGTGTGCGCCGGGAAGCGTTTGTGATCCGCGTACGCACTGTCACTGCCGGTCGAATCGCTTTCTTTAGGTGAGACAGGCCGAAGGGGAAATGGACCAGGCCGTTCACAGGTCGGGTCATCCCAAGGTTGCGGCGGATAGGAGGCCGGCATCTCGGAGTCTGTGCTACCTCGGAGTTGCTCACCTCCCTCGGCACTGTCCGCGCTTGTTGTGCTGGTAATGCTGGAAGAACCGTCAGGGTCGGCAGCGCTGGTCGTACCGGCGGCGGTCTTCGGATCGGTGCGAAGTGCAAGCGGATCAGGTAAAGGGCGCCGCGCTTTCCTGCCGATGCGTGTGTGTTGGCGCCCGCCCGCTGATAGGAATATCGGCATCGCCAACACCTCCGTTCGCATGCGTCACCGGCACTGCCAATGCGTCGATTGTATTATGCGTGTTCCCTGCGGCCGCGACACCACCCGGTGACGAACCGCATCCACCCGCGCCTCAAGCCCCAGACACAAGCCCCGAGCCCTGCCCCAGTCCAAGTCCTAGGGCCCCGAGCCCAATTACACGTCCCCCTGTTCTAGAGCCAGTCCAGTACAAATGCCAGCGTTCGTACCCATCCCGACCCAGTCGTATCTCACCCCAGTCCCGTCCCAGTCCCGTCCCAGTCCCGTCCCAGTCCCCCAGGTTCGAATTCGGCATCGACGAGGGCGAGTCGACGAGGCTGATCACGATAAAAGCGCTGGTCACAAGCTTCCTGCTTCGATCACACCGATTCAAACCGCGCCGAATTCGAACCTCGGGGTACGGGAGGGTGCGGCACTGACGCAGCAGGGTTGAGTTCGGCAGCATGGTTGGACCCAGCAGCATAGTTGGGTCCGAGGTCACGCAGGCTTTGCGCGCACAGAAGGGAAAGCACAGACAGCAGCGTCAGCGTAGGTGACAGGATCGAGGGCGGCAGCATGAAGGGCGGGAGCCAAGTTTTCACTTGGCTCCCGCCCCCAACTGCAAGACTCTGGCACCTGTCGGGGCTACTGCCCCATGGGTGACAGGTCCTCGAAGTTTACAACCCCTTGAACAGTGCCTTTCCGAGCTGACGGTTCAGCGTGGAGATCACATCCAACGGGATCTGCTTCGGGCAGACAGCCGCGCACTCGCCGATGTTGGTGCAAGCGCCAAAGCCTTCAGCGTCCATCTGGTTAAGCATCGCGTTGACGCGCTTGAGGTTCTCCGGCTTACCTTGCGGCAGCAGGTTCAAGTGCGTGACCTTCGCGGAGGTGAACAACATGGCCGATGCATTCGGGCATGCAGCCACACACGCACCGCAGCCAATGCAGGCAGCAGCTTCGAACGCCTTGTCTGCATCCTGCTTCGGGATCGGCGTGGCGTGCGCATCCGGCGCAGCACCCGTGTTGACGGAAATGTAGCCGCCAGCCTGGATGATGCGGTCGAAAGCAGAACGGTTCACGACCAGGTCGCGAATAACCGGGAAACCGTTGGCACGCCACGGCTCGATGGTGATGGTGTCGCCATCGTTGAAGTGACGCATGTGCAGCTGACATGTGGTCGTCACCTCGGGTCCGTGAGCGATGCCGTTGATGACCAGGCCGCACTGACCGCAGATGCCTTCACGGCAGTCCGAGTCAAATGCAATCGGTTCTTCCCCGCGTTCGAAGAGTTCTTCGTTGAGAATGTCGAGCATTTCGAGGAATGAGGATTCCTCGGATACTCCGCGGACTTCGTACTCGTGCATGGCACCGGGGTCCTCGGGCCCGTTTTGGCGCCAGATTCTTAATGTCAGGTTCACTTGTAGCTCCGCTGTTTCAGCTCGATGTTGTTGTAGATCAGATCTTCCTTGTGCAGGATTGGGGGCTGCCCCTCACCGGTCCACTCCCAAGCGGCGACGTACAGGAACTTGTCGTCGTGACGAAGTGCCTCGCCCTCGGGTGTCTGGGACTCTGCGCGGAAGTGGCCGCCACACGATTCCTCGCGGTGCAACGCATCCACGCACATGAGCTCGCCCAGCTCCATGAAGTCAGCGACGCGACCGGCGCGCTCCAGGGACTGGTTGAGTTCTCCGACTGACCGTCCGGGCACACGCACGTTTGCCCAGAAGTCCTGGCGCAACTTACGGATCATATCGATCGCCTTGCGCAGGCCTTCCTCGGTACGCTCCATGCCGCAGTATTCCCACATGATGTGGCCGAGTTCCTTGTGGAAGGAGTCCACCGAGCGGTTGCCTCCCACTGCCATCAGGCGATCGATCTTGTCCTGTGCTTCCTTCATCGCTGCCACAACGTCCGGGCTGGCCTCGTCAAGCTTCGGCAGGCCGAAAGCGCGCGCCAGGTAGTCGTTGATGGTGTTGGGCAGAACGAAGTAGCCATCTGACAAGCCCTGCATCAGTGCCGATGCACCCAGTCGGTTAGCACCGTGGTCGGAGAAGTTCGCTTCACCTGCCACGTACAGACCATCGAGGTTCGACTCGAGGTCGTAGTCAACCCACAGGCCGCCCATGGTGTAGTGCACTGCCGGGTAAATACGCATCGGAACGTCGTACGGGTTGTCACCGGTGATGCGCTCGTACATGTCGAACAGGTTGCCGTACTTGGCGCTGACGGCTTCGCGCCCCATACGCTCGATGGCTTCTGAAAAGTCCAGGTACACGCCACGGGCCACGCCTTGAATCTCAGGTCCGACACCGCGACCTTCGTCGCACATGTTCTTCGCCTGGCGCGACGCGATATCGCGGGGAACGAGGTTACCGAATGAGGGGTAGATGCGTTCGAGGTAGTAGTCGCGATCTTCCTCCGGAATCTCGCGAGGATCCTTCTTGCAGTCTTCCTTCTTTTTCGGCACCCAGATGCGACCGTCGTTTCGCAGGGATTCACTCATCAGTGTCAGCTTGGATTGCTGATCGCCATGCTGAGGAATACAGGTCGGGTGGATCTGCGTGAAGCACGGGTTCGCGAAGTATGCGCCCTTACGGTGTGCACGCCAGATGGCGGTTGCATTGCAGCCCATTGCGTTGGTTGACAGGAAGAACACGTTGCCGTATCCGCCGGTCGCCAACACGACTGCGTCAGCCACGTACGGTTCCAGCTCGCCGGTGGTCATATCGCGAGCGACGATGCCGCGAGCCTTGCCGTCAGAGACGATCAGTTCGACCATTTCATGACGTGAGTGCTCGATGACGGTTCCTGCCGCAACCTGACGCTCCAGCGCCTGGTAGGCACCGATCAGCAGCTGCTGACCTGTCTGGCCACGTGCGTAGAACGTACGGGATACCTGCACACCCCCGAAGGAGCGGTTGTCCAGAAGACCGCCGTACTCGCGTGCGAACGGCACGCCCTGCGCGACACACTGGTCAATGATGTTGGCGCTGACTTCTGCCAGTCGATACACGTTTGTTTCACGGGCGCGGTAGTCACCACCCTTGACCGTGTCGTAGAAGAGCCGGTAAACCGAGTCGTTGTCGTTGCGGTAGTTCTTTGCCGCGTTGATGCCACCCTGAGCAGCAATGGAGTGTGCTCGACGGGCGGAATCCTGATAGAAGAACACGTCGACGTGGTAGCCCATTTCGCCCAGCGACGCGGCAGCGGCGCCGCCCGCCAGACCGGTTCCCACGATGATGACGTGGAGTTTGCGTCGGTTTGCAGGGTTGACGAGGGCTGCGGAGAATTTCCGCTGCTCCCAGCATTGTGACAAGGGCACGTCCAGAGGCGCTTTCGTGTCGGCAATGGCGTCGCCCTCGCGATACAAGCCTGCTATTAATGTCTCACTCATTTTGTATCTGTGCCTTACCTACTAGGAGATCATGCCAACCGCGATGGCAACCGGAGGAGCCATGAACATGACAAAGATGAGGCCGCCAATGAGCCCTGACAGAATCACCATGACTTTGCGGGTGTTGGAGCGCACCCACCCCAGGGTTTGAAATGCCGACCAGAAGCCGTGGCTGACGTGCAGGCAGGCAGCGCCTACGAACACGACATACACCAATACCATCAACGGATTCTGGAAGGTCGCAACCATTCGCTCATAAGGCGTGCTCTCGAGGGCGAAGCCGGTGCGCACCACACCCATCGTGAAATGCAGGATGTGGAAGACGATGCCGATCAGCAGCAATACTGCCGTCACGCGCATGGTGCGTGCCGCATACGCAACTGCCGCGTCTTTCTTGACGACGTAGCGTGTGGGGCGTGCTCGGCGTGAACGCAGCCAGACGTGAGCGGCGGATGCAACGTGAATGACCAGGAAGAGGATCATTGCAGCGCGGAATACCCAGATAAATCCGCCGTAAGGGAAGATTGGAACGAACGCTTCACCCTTCAGCCAGTGGGCGTAGTGATCGTACGCCTCTTGACCGAGGAACATTTTCAGGTTGCCGTACGAGTGGAACAGCAAGAATATTACGAAGACCAGACCGGAGACCGCCATCAGTTGTTTCATGAACACTGACGTGGTCCACGCATGTCGCTTCTTCGTCACAACAGTTTTCGTGGCCATGGCTTTAGCCTATCGACCTGACACGGCCATCACGCCCAAACCGCCACCCATTTTTCCGCCCTTCCTACCTTGAGGAGGGCGTTTTTGGCTTATTTTCGCGCCTGCGTCGCCTCGCGCTACCGGCCGTTTCCGCGTTGTCACCACAGCAGCGACCGTGTGGCGCCCACTGCGAACCACGCAATTAGGCAACCCATAACTTTCAAATATGACGGAAGTCCCGGTTAGCGGCGAGTGCGCGCATCGTGATGGCATCTTCGAGCGGGTGATGGAAGTAGCGAGGGACTCGTCCCATTGCATCGAACCCTGCATTCTCATAAAGGCGCTGGGCAGCGACGTTCGACGAACGTACTTCCAGGAAAATTCGTTCAGCACCAGCCGACCAGGCGCCCTCCATGAGCCGATTGAGCAGTTCGCGCCCAATCCCTCGGCCGCGCCACGCGCGGGTCACACCGATCGTCATGATGTCGGCGTCAGGACCAATCCGCACTCCGCCGTATCCCACGGGTTCCGCCGCAGACTTCTCAGATCCGCCAGCCTGAGCGAGCAGGTACAACCGTCCGGGTGCACGCAGTTCCTGTTCGATCATGGTGCTGGTCCACGGGTCTTCGGCAAAAATGTCGCGTTCGAGGGTTTCCATGATGGCAGCGTCGCCCTCGCCCATGGGTCGAAAATTGACGAGGGGGACCTGCTCACTGGTGTCGTGCGCGGGCGCACTGTCAGGCGAATTGGCCATTTACATGCGTTCGGGACGCTGTCCGTGGATGTCGGGGCGGCGCAGGTACAGGGGCTGCGTGTCCAGTGTGTCCTCTAAGCCGCGTTCGAGGCGGGAGCGGACAATTCGGCTGGCCACGGACACATCGAAGGGAGTCACAGGCACTGTCTGGACGGCTGAAAGAGCTTCCTCAGCGAAAGACGGAAGTGTTCCGGTGGTCACCAGCATGGAGGCGCTGGCCTGCAGTTCGTTCGCCAACGTGCGCACTGGCCCCACCGTCGGCTCGGTGATGGTGGCTACATCGTCGGGACCTTGAGCTTCGTACTGTGCCCAGTACATTTCATGACGGCGAGCATCCGTCGCCACGATCACACGCTGATCTGGTGGCAAAAGGTCCAGGCCGGCTCGGGCAATCATGTCCAGGGAGCACACACCGTACAGAGGGATGCCGGCTGCGCGCGCAATGGTGCGTGCACTGACCAAGCCGGCTCGCAAACCTGTGAAGGGTGCCGGACCGGTTCCCACGATAACGGCATCGATATCGTCCGAGTTCAAAGGCCCTTCGATACCTGCTTCGGCCAGCACCTGGTGGATGAGTGGCGCAATGGATTCGGCATGGTGGCGAGCAGAGTCATTGGAGGCATACAGCGTTGGTTCACCCTCGCGGACAAGCGCGATGGCGGTAGCGCCGGAGGTGTCAATACAAAGGTCAGTCACGGTGGGATCCTACTTCGTCGTGTAAGTCAGTGGTGGGCGCGTCCAGTCCTGCGAGCGCCCGAGCCTTTTCATCCAGGTCATCGAGTACGCCAGCCCAGCGGGTTCCATGCAAAATGAAGGTCAGCGTGCGTTCGCCACTGTCAATATCTTCCAGGTCGATCACATCGTGATGCGTCTGGCCATCGGCGTGAACATCTGCCTCATCAGCCTGACAGCCGCAGTGAGCATCTGTTTGACGGCCTAAGTGAGCATCTGTGCCCTCATCGTCACCGCCGGCAGCGGTTCCTTCGGCGCGTTCGATCACGATTTCCAGCCGATCATCCGACAACTGCTCGGTCTTGCCTTCGCCCCACTCGATAACCGTGACCGTGTCTTGCGTAGTGGAGTCCAAGTCTACGGTTTCCAGATCATCCAGGTCGGTGATGCGGTAGGCATCAGCATGGACAAGGGCGAGCCCGCCCTCGTCCAACGGCGGGTGGATACGGCTGACGGTAAATGTCGGAGACGTGACGTGGCCACGCACATTCAGTCCCTGCCCAATCCCCTGCGTCAGCGTGGTTTTTCCCGCACCCAATGGGCCGTTGAGCATGATGACGTCGCCTGCGCGCAGTGTGCTGGCCAACGCTTTGCCAATGGCTCGCGTATGGTCGGCGCTGGTGACGTGAATTGTCGATTCCTGAACCTGAGTCATCTCCACGATCTTTCGTTATGGGCGTGCAGTGGCCGGGATATACACGCGGGGTACACGCGGCCCGATACGCGTCACGATTTCATAGTTGATGGTGTCTGCAACCTGAGCCCACTCGTCGGCAAGTGGAACGTCCGGCGTGTCGGGATCATCCGGGTTTCCAAACAGAATGACTCGACTGCCAACCGGTGCGGGTGGCTCATGGTATTGGCCAAGATCGGGTCCTTGTTCGCCAGGCTGGGCGTTTTCAGCGTCGCTCACCGGTCCAAGGTCGATCATGAACTGGTCCATGCAGATCCGGCCGACCGCGTGGGTACGGATGGTGCCCGTCGGGGTAATCACGCTGACTGGCCCCGCATTCGAAGCCGCGCGAGGTACTCCATCGCCGTAGCCGATCGGCACTAAACCGAGCCATCGTGGCCCAGGTGTTGTCCATGTACCTCCATAGGAGACGGCCTGATCCCCCTCGACAATCTTGATCATCTCGAGGTTTGCTTCCAGGCGCATGGCAGGCCTGAAGTGGAGGTCGCGAGCGGTGCGCTGAGCGGGGTTGGGGCTCAGACCATACAGGCCGATACCGTCGCGCACCATGTCGAAGCATGCGCGCTCATGCCACAGGATCGCGGAGGTTGCACCGACGTGGCGGATACGTGGGTGGATCCCGGCGTCGGCCAGAATCTCCAGGCCGGCGTCGAAGCGGTCCAGCTGAGTGGCAGTGGCGCTCAGTCCTTCCGGGGAGTCTTCATCGGCGCGAGCCAGATGTGTCCAGGCTGCAACGACATCAACCGTCTGGTCCTGGACACTCATCGCCAATGCTGACGCCAGGGCCGGCAGCGTTGACAGGGTGGCTCCGGCTCGGGACATTCCGGTGTCGATCTTGACGTGGACGCGTGCAGTCTTGCCGGCCTCCCGGGCACTGGCTGCCAGACGGGCGAGTGTGGACACTACCGACACGGACACGTCAATGTCATCATCTATCGCGCCGCGCCACGTGGTGTCGCTGGGGCCGAGCCACGTCAGAATATGGACGTCGTCGCGCGAGTATCCTGCCCGGTCGAGGACGGCTCGCACGCGCCGCGCCTCTGCCAGCTGGGCTGCGCCAAACCAGGTGAATCCAACGCGGGCTGCTGCCAATGTGACCTGAGCGAGCCCGTGCCCGTAGGCATCTGCCTTCACGATCGCCATGTGTTGACACGTGGGACCATCCTGGCGCAAAACGGCAGCGTTATGCTCGATGGCACCCAGGTCGATGACAGCGCGGGAGGGGTACTCTTCCACTGCGATGGAGTCACATTCACCGACTGATTCGTTCAACAACACGCCTTTAGTATTGCACTGCTGGTCGCCGGTACATATTCACGCGACTGTGCGCTGCGTTATAAGAGCTGTTCACGAGGCCGTCGGCCGTTGCAGTACAGTGCCGACGAGAGGGCTGATTGCCGCAGCAATGTCGGCTGCACCGATTGGATGTCCCCCACCGAATGTGCTGATCACCCCATGGTGTGCGCGGTCCTGGCCGATCGGTCTGCTCGGGTTCTTGGCCTCGCGGAGTTTAGCGACGTCCTCGGCATCGCTGCGCGTGTCGGATGGACTGGTACGCGTGCTGCGCGCACCGCTTGCTTGGATCCCTGCCTGCGCGTGCAGCCACACCGCAGCGCCCACTGCTCCTACGCGGCGAGCCGCTGTATCGACCGCACACTGTGGATTAGCCAGCACTGCACCGATCACGCCAGCCAGAACATCTCCTGAGCCGGCCACACCGGTCCAGCCACACGATTCAGCGTTGACCGCAAGCAGCGGTAGACCGCCCTCGTCAATCGCACAGATTACCGTTGTTGCGCCTTTGAGAACGACGGTCGCCCCACTCGCGCGCGCCAGCTCAGCTGCCCAATGAGCAGGGCAGGAGTCGATGTCAGTACGGCTGGGCGAACGGTCAGTCAGCGCATCAAGCAATGTCGCTGCCTCCCCCGCATGGGGTGTGAGCACTGCTGAGGACATGTCACATGTCTCACTCAGCTCCACCACCAGAGGTAATGCTGACGCGTCAATGACCGTCGGCAGGTGCTGGTTCAGCGTGTCAATGATGACATCTCGGGCATGGCTCAAGCGCTCGTCATCGATTCCGCATCCGACAACTACTGACTGCGCGCATCCGGTGCCGCACACGATGTCGGGAAACCTCATCAGGGCAAGGGTACGCACCGAGGCGGTCGAATCAAGGCGAATCATCCCAACACCCACGCCATGTGCGCCGCTGACGGCGAGCACTCCGGCTCCCGGGTAGGTTTCGGATCCGCTGCAGATGCTCACAACACCGCGTGTGTACTTGTGATCGAGGCGGCCAGGGGCGCGCATGCATCTTCGAGCATCCGCGCATGTCAGCACACGCACCGTCGCGTGTGGTCGGGCATCGAATTCGCCTTGAGTGTACTCGTCAGGCCGAGCAGCCCTATCGGCTTGCGAAAGGTCCCCAGCAAGTCCCCTGCCGCCACTGCCAGCTTGTTCCAGATCAGCGGCAAGGCCCAGATCCACCACGTCAATACTTCCTGCGCGGTAGCACGCAGGAGGCAGTACCAGTGGAGTCTTCAGCGCACCCATCGTGACAGTTCGCGTCGCATGAACTGCATGGGTCGGACACGCTCCATCAGCGCTCCCCACCCCTGTTGGCACATCCACCGCCACGACGAGCGCACCAGTTTTCTGCACCTGTTCATTGACGGCGTCCACGAGTCGAGCGAGCGGTTCGCGCAACGCACCCTTCAGTCCCGTTCCGCACAACCCGTCGATCCAGATGTCGGTTGGCGGTAGATCCGCGCATAGGTCCCCCTCGTCCATCGATGCGAAAATTATGCGCGCACCGGCCTGGCGTGCTGTTTCAAGGGCACGAGGGTGTGGGTGGTCCGATATGACGAGGGCGACCGCCGCGCCAACGCTTTCTGACAAGGCCACATAAGACAGGGCATACAGGGCATCTCCACCGTTGTCTCCGCCGCCAACCAACGCTGTGACCCGCACCGTTGCCCCGTCAGCCGGACACATCTCCAGCACTGCATCAGCCACGCCGCGAGCTGCCTTGCGCATGAGCCGGTCGGGGTCATCCTCGCGGCAGGCACGATCCACATGCACCGCTTCAGCTTCGCGCACAACCTCAGGTGTATAGGCTGTCACGTCATCAGCGTCATGCATCATTCAACGGTCACTGACTTGGCCAGGTTGCGCGGCTGATCGACATCCAGCCCCTTCGCGCCTGCCAGTTCACAGGCCAAAATCTGGAGTGGGATCACCGTCAGAAGTGGTGCGTACAACGTGGGAGCGGGCGGGATCCGGAAGATCACATCTGCACATTCGTCAGCCGAATGGTCATCTTGCTCGGCCACCACCAATGTCCGAGCGCCGCGAGCGCGCACCTCCTGAATATTGGAGACCACTTTGCGGTGCAGTTCGGGGCGGCGAGGCGTGGGCAGAACCACCACCACGATCTGCCCATCTTCAATCAGTGAAATCGGGCCATGCTTGAGCTCGCCGGCGGCGAACCCTTCGGCGTGGATGTAGCACAGTTCCTTCAGTTTCAGCGCACCTTCAAGGGCGGTGGGGAAACCGACGTGGCGGCCCAGATAGATCATCGATTCGACATCGGTCAACGAACGCGCAACGTCGCGAATCTGGTCCCAGCCGCTGATGATCGTGCTGATTTTCGAGGGAATCGCAAAGAGCTTGTCCATGTAATCTGCGATTTCATCGGGGTACTTGTTGCCGCGCACCTGCGCCAGATACAGCCCCAAAATATACGTCGCTGCGATCTGCGCGGTGTACGCCTTCGTGGAGGCAACCGCGATCTCCGGGCCGGCATGTGTCAGCAGCACAGCGTCTGATTCACGAGAAATCGTGGAGCCAGGCGTGTTGACCAGTGCGATCACGCGGGCGCCCTGCTCGCGGGCGTGACGAATCGCCATGATGGTATCCATCGTTTCCCCCGACTGAGAAATGGCGACAACAAGCGTCTTTTCGGACACAACCGGGTCGCGATAACGGAACTCGTGAGCCAGCTCGACTTCCACGGGGATGCGGCACCAATGCTCGATCGCATATCGCGCCACCTGCCCGGCGTGAGCAGCACTGCCACAGGCAACAATGATCATCTTGTCCACGCTGCGCAGTACGCTTTCCGGAATGCGCAGTTCATCCAACGACAATTTGCCTGAGGCATCCATCCGCCCGGCCAGTGTCTGCTCAACCGCTCCGGGTTCTTCATGGATTTCCTTTTCCATGAACGTGCCAAAGCCTTCTTTTGTCACCGGTCGACGCGAGTAGTCACCTTCCAGCTTCTTCGGCTCGGTAACAGCGCCATCCTGGTCAATAATCGTCACGTGCTGCGCGGTGACAAGGGCGAGCTGGTCCTGCCCCACTTCGATGACATCAGTAGTGAATTCGCTGAAAGCAAGCACGTCGGAGCCGAGGAAGTTCTCCCCTTCACCGAGTCCGATCACCAGAGGCGATGAGCGTCGTGCCGCCACGATCACGCCCGGTGCATCATCACAGATCGCCAGCAGAGTGAACGTGCCGCTGATCTGCTCAGTTGCCGCGCGCATGGCGCCCACGAGGCGTTGCGCACCATCGCGTTGTTCTGCCGGTACGCCTGTCAGATCTTCCGACCAGCGCGGCGCGGTGGATGTACTTGCCACGCGGTCAGCCGAGGTGCCGACACCTCCCTCGTCAATGGGCAATCCGGAGTACAGACGCCCGATGAGGTGCGCGACAACTTCGGTGTCGGTGTCGGATTCAAAGGTTTCGCCCGCTGCGGCAAGCTGCGTTCGTAATGCGTCGGCGTTTTCGATAATTCCGTTATGGACGAGGGCGACTTCCCCATCCGCGGATGTATGCGGGTGTGCGTTGGCAACGCTCGGCTGGCCATGTGTTGCCCAGCGGGTATGGCCGATCGCCTCAATAGCATCGTCGGGACGCTGACTGTCAATCTGCGCACGCAACTGGGACAATTTTCCGACCGCGCGGATGACTGTGGGTTTGGGCCGGTCGGCCGATCCGAGTGCGACTCCAGCTGAGTCGTACCCGCGGTATTCCAGATTTGCCAGGCCCTTCATGACAACGTCAAGCGGGCGCTGGGAGGGGACTTCCCCCACGTATCCAACAATTCCACACATATTAGACATTTCAACACACGCAGGGGGCGATCGGGAGTTTTTGACGCCCGTGGCGTCGACTCGCGTGCCATGAGTGGGATGCATGGCAGTGGGGATCGGCCCGCGTCGTCTTGCTCCAGCTGGCCGGCAGGCATGTGGGTGCAAGTCGAGTATTGCGTCGGCTTCGCGCTGATTTTCCAGCTGGCCGTTAGGTATGTGGGTGCAAGACGGACGCAAGAGGACAGGCAGTTGTGAGCGCTCGCAGGGCATGACCATCGGGTCCTCGTGATCGGAGCCACGCGACCAGCGCATCCAAGATTGCTCACAGACCGCCACATTCACGTCAAATCCCTGCATTGGACCGCTGTATTAGGGGACAATGGCGCCGTGATCTTTAATGACGAGTCCGCCCGAGCACAAGGCCCATTTTCATCGTTTAGCCGTGAGCACTGGAAAAAACTGGCCGCGCGCACGCCCCTGCCGCTGACCGACGAGGACATCTCACAGCTGGCATCCTTGGGCGATCCCATCGACATGAACGAGGTTGACGCCATTTACCGGCCGTTGTGCGCGCTGTTGCAGGTCTACATACAAGGACGGTATCTGCGGGCACGCGCACGGGCCGACTTCCTCGAAGAGGATGCGCCTGTGACACCTTTCGTCATCGGTATCGCTGGGTCGGTTGCGGTTGGCAAATCCACTGTTGCTCGCCTGTTGCAGCTCCTGTTGTCGCGATCACCGCACACGCCTCGGGTCGACCTGGTGGCCACAGATGGCTTCCTTTTGCCCAACGCGGTCTTGGAAGAGCGAGGAATCCTGGCACGTAAGGGATTCCCTGAATCGTACGACCGCGGAGCACTGCTGAACTTTGTCGCGTCGGTGAAGGCGGGCATTTCCCCTCTGCAGGTTCCTGTTTATTCGCATGTCACATACGATATTCGTCCCGATAAGTTCACCACGATCGAGCATCCGGAAGTCTTGATCGTTGAAGGGCTGAACGTGTTACAGCCGCCTCGTACCCATCCTGGCGGCCTCGGTTTAGCGGTATCAGACTACTTTGATTTCTCCATCTACGTGGACGCGCGTGAGGATGACATTGAGCAGTGGTACGTCGACCGATTCGCGCAGCTTCGCTCGACCTCCTTCCAACGTGAGGATTCCTTCTTCCGGACCTATGCGGGCTTGAGTGATTCTGAAGCAGAGGCCACTGCTCGGATGGTGTGGCACGCTATCAACTTGCCGAACCTGTACGAGAACATTTTGCCGACACGCGAACGCGCCACGCTGATTTTCACCAAGGGCGCCGATCACCGGGTCGAATCCCTTCATCTGCGCAAGGAATAGCACCCCTCGCTCCGGTTAGGATCTGAGCCAGTCGAGCTCTACCATCCGTACCGTCCTCCCCCAGTTCCCCAGGTTCGAACTCAACGTGCGTTCATCCACCTGTCCTTCCCCCAGGTTCGAACTCGGCACGCATTTGGCCAGGCACGGACAGATACTGCAGCTATTGATGCAGTTCAGCGCCGAGGCAAGTCACCCTCGGCAATAAGACGGGCGCCGAATTCGAACCTGGGGGACGGGGCGGGCGAGGCAGACAGGGACAGCGGTAAGAAATGAGGCTGCGCCACTGACGGCACTCAGACGCGCCCCGATGCGCAGATGGCTAGCGCGTGATGCAGCGCCCGAAGTGGCAGCGCTACGAATCTGGCACGGCTACCCCCGCACCTCCAGTTCATTACGGTCAGACGACCACCGATTCTCCAGCGCAGTTAGTCCAGCTTAGTCAGCCTAAGGCAGCAGAACCAGTGCTCTCGCTCCAGCACCGCACAACCAGCTGCTCCCCCAGGCCTGAAGACCGCTACAACTCAGGGCCGTCTACAGTGCGAGGCGATCACGCACCACATCGGCCAGGTGCTGCGCAATCCTGTCAGCCTCATCCTCACTGGCCGCTTCAACCATGACACGGACGAGCGGTTCGGTACCGGATGGGCGCATCACCACGCGACCCGTCTCCCCCAACTTCTTCTCAGCAACGGCAACCTCGTCGGCCAACGCCTGATCGTCATGGAGGCGAGCCTTGTCCACGCCGGACACGTTGATCAAAGTCTGTGGCAAGCGTTCGATCGGCGCGGTCAGATCAGCCAGATCGCGACCGCTTTCATGCACGAGGCGAGCCAGCAACATTGACGTCAAAACACCATCCCCCGTCGTGGCATGATGGCGCGCGATGACATGTCCGGACTGCTCACCACCCAACGCGAACCCGCCCTCAATCATTGCTTCGAGGACATAGCGGTCACCCACTGCCGTCTGAACAGTGGTGATACCAGCTTTCTCCATTGCAAGTTTCAGGCCAAGGTTCGACATGATGGTGACGACCAGTGTGTCGTGGTCAAGTTCGCCCGCCTCGTGCATGGCGAGGGCAAGGGCGCCCATTATCTTGTCGCCGTCAATCAAATTGCCACGGCGATCAATGGCTAGACATCTGTCAGCATCGCCATCATAGGCGACGCCGAAGTCCGCACCTGATGCAACGGTCACCGCCTGAATCTGCTCGGGATGCGTTGAACCGCAGTTATCGTTAATGTTGCGCCCGTCAGGTGATGAGTTCATGACCACGACGTCGGCGCCGGCCTCACGCAGGGCCTGTGGCCCGATGTCAGAGGCGCCGCCATTCGCGCAGTCCACTGCGATTCGCACGCCATGCAGATCAGAGCCGACAGAGGTGACGAGGTGCTCAATGTAGGAGTGCTTGGCCCAATCATCGTCGTAGTGGACCTCACCGACTGCAGCGCCTGTTGGGCGATCCCAGTCCGCGCCGAGAAGTTTCTCAATGCCGTCTTCGACCGAGTCAGCCAGTTTGAAGCCGCCCCGGGCAAAAAACTTAATGCCGTTATCCGGCATGGGATTGTGTGAGGCGGAAATCATGACGCCGAGGTCAACATTTTCTGCCGCTGTCAGATGTGCCACTGTCGGCGTGGACACCACGCCAATGCGCGTGACGTCCATACCTGATGCCGCCAAGCCAGCCGAAATTGCATGATCGAGGAATTCGCCGGAAATACGCGTATCACGGCCAATTATCGCTCGAGGCTTGTCGCCATTTTTCTTCGGACCACCAGCAATATGCCGAGCCGCTGCTTCACCCAGTTCCAAAGCAAGCTGTGCGGTGAGCTCGCCGTTGGCCAGCCCGCGCACCCCATCAGTTCCAAATAGTCGCGGCATCACATTGCTCCTGTTTCGTTCTTTTCACGGGCGGCAGCTCACTTCTTGCTGGGCCACCGCACGAGCATTATCTGCACACAGCCTAATCCGTCGCGACGCGAACCTCTGGTTGATTTACGGTCCTGTTCGAGTTTGCCCGCGATATTCGAACTTTTTGCACAGTTGCTCACGAGCCATTCGGAACCAGCACGAAAGGGGTGAGACAGGCACTCTCGTGCCCACCTCACCCCTTCGGTGATGACTTTGTGCTCACTGGCTCAGCTCCGTGCCTTGCGCTACACGTTTCATCTTCAACGCTCGCACCATGCACGTGCACCGAGCCAGCTCAGGTTCCTTCGGATCGCTTCACGCACCCGATTAAACGGCGACTCGCGCGGACCCCCTCGAACCCGATCAGCAGGAAAGAAAACCGATTAACGCTTCGAGTACTGAGGCGCCTTACGGGCCTTCTTCAAGCCGGCCTTCTTACGCTCCGTGGCGCGTGCGTCACGGGTCAGGAAGCCAGCCTTCTTCAAAGCCGGACGGTTTGCTTCGCGGTCGATCTCGTTGAGAGCACGCGCAATGCCCAGTCGCAGAGCGCCTGCCTGGCCGGAGATGCCACCGCCGTTGATGCGGGCGATGACGTCGAAACGGCCGTCAAGGTCGAGCAGTGTGAAAGGAGACTTCACGAGCTGCTGGTGCAGCTTATTCGGGAAGTAGTCCTCCAGTGTGCGTCCGTTGACCTTCCACTGGCCGGTGCCGGGAATCAGACGGACTCGAGCAACAGCTTCCTTGCGGCGACCAAGTCCCGCGCCAGGTGCGGTCACGGATTGGCCAGCGCCTTGAGGTGCTGTTGCGGTTTCAGTTGTGTATGAGCTGGGGACGGTTTCTTCGTCCAGCTCTTCGATCTGCGTGGTGTCAGCCACAGTTCTCCTCAGTGCAGTTCGTGGGCTCAGAAGCGCGACGCGCTCACTGGGCGACCTGGGTGATTTCGAATTTCTCTGGCGTCTGGCCGGCATGCGGATGCTCGCTGCCTGCGTACACATGCAGCTTGCGCAGTTGCTGACGGCCGAGTGAGTTGTGAGGAAGCATGCCTTTAACGGCAATTTCCACGACGCGCTCCGGATGTTCGGCAAGCATTTGGCGGTAGCTGGTAGCCCGCAGGCCACCCGGATAACCCGAGTGATGGTAGGCCATCTTCTGGTCCAGCTTGTTACCAGTCAGCACGACTTTGTCCGCGTTGATGACGACGACGTAATCGCCTTGATCCATATGCGGAGCGAACGTCGGCTTATGCTTCCCACGAAGGAGGGCGGCGACTTGAGACGCCAAACGACCAAGGACGACACCGGTAGCGTCAATGACGTACCACTTCTTCTCAGTGTCCCCCGGCTTGGGTGAATAGGTGCGCACGGGCGTAACCTTCAATTCTTTCGATCTAAGAGCAAACATCACCACCACTTATTGGTGGAACGCTTGCTCGCATTGCGATTCGGTTCGCGCGAGTCGTTGGCACATACCGGGCGAGTGGGAAAAGCCCCAAGTAGCGCTAACGCACAGCGTCGTTAAGTCTATCGACCTGGAGGCACCCTGGTCAAAGTTATTCCCTCACTGTGGGCAATTCCTCATTGCACGTGGCCCACCGCGTTGCCCGGCGCGCGCTTCGTTCAGATTTTCGTGCCCGACGAGGGCGGCCGGCGGCGCACACTGCTGCCACACCAATGGTCTTGGCTGACGGTGGCGCACTGTCCATCGGGATTACCCACCACAACTGACACGTGTTAGTATTGTGGCCTACGTGACGAGCACAGTGGTTGTGACCGTTTGCGTAGTGATTTGTATCAGGTTCTGTGCTGAGCCTGATATGCGTTTTTATTCACCGATTTAAGGAAGACCGTTATGGCAAAGACGCATCGGATCGCCGCCCTTTTCACGGTGCCTGCCTTGTGCGCGGGAATCAGTGTGGTGGGATCAGTGCCGACATACGCTGCCCCGGACTCATCGCTGGCTCCGTATCATCCCACCATGTTGTGGGCAACGTCTGAAGAAACTCAGGGCGAAGTTGCTCCAAACGGGCCGATATCTGCACTGGTAGATGACGATTCAGGGAAAGCTGCCCAGGACGTGTCATTTTGGACATCCCAGTGGAAAGGCACCGAGGAAGACTTCCCACACGCACTGGCCTTCGCCAATCCCAGACCTGACCAGGAGCTGTGCGGCGTTCAATACACTGCGCGCCCCACATATGGCGCAGTCGAAGGAGCCGGAAATGCGCCCGGTTCATTCCAGCTGTATTCATTCGAATCTGCCCCGACAAATCCGCGGCAAGGCGGTGACGAAGCCTTCAACGCCTGGAAACAGGGACTGGACAGTTCCACCATGGAGGCAGGCACACTCCTGTCACGCGGAGCACTCAAAGGAGTCAACGATCCCCAGACCATTTCATTTCCGCCCACGAAAGCACAGGCCTTTTCATTGGTGGGTCTGCGCGCAGTGGCAGAGGACAAGAAAGGCATGTCAGGATCCGATCTCAAGTTGATCCCCTGCCAGCCTCAGTTCACTGATCCGGGCGAAGGAAGCGGTGACAACCTTGCCGCCGATTTCTTCGTTGACCAGCTTCCCTTTGGGGAGCCAGGCGAACCTGTCACATTCGATCCGGCCACTCATACATACATCGCACACGCCTACTATCACACGGATCAGATTTCAATCCGCGTCCGTCCTGCTGATCCCACTGCTTCCGTCAGCGTTAACGGTTTACCGGCGGACAGCGACGGACGCGTATCCAACCTCGTGGTGCGCGAAGGCATGAACGCCTTCACGGCGACCATCACAGCAGGAGGGCAACGCGCTACCTACGTTGTCAACGTCACGAAACACAACACCGATTTCCGCGGGAATGTCCTGATCGATGCCGCCGCCACCATCAATGGAGGCAGTGAAGCGGAAATCAGTGCGCTGACCGATCAGAACATGGCCACCGGGTGGACAGTTTCCCCTCTGAAGAAGAGCGACGAGTGGAGCGACAACACCACTGGTTTCCAACTCGATCTTGACCAGCCGCGCTACGTGCACCGCGTGAGCGCATGGGGCTGGCCGCAGATGCCCGCCAATGCGCCCGGCTGGCACGGCGGCTCTTCCGTTGCGATTGCTGTTCAAGCCGATGACGGCGCCCCGTGGCAGACCATCATCACGCATGCCTCACTGACCCGTGATTCTGGCGGACTGTGGTACTGGGACTTCAACCAGTACCACCAGGCAAAACACATCCGCGTGTGGCTCAACACCGCTACTGAGCCGCAGCAGCAGCCAGGAAATCCCGGTAACCAGGCAACAGGCATGTCGGTGTACGAAGCCGAGGTGTGGGGTCTGCCCGCCGGTCATACGCCTCCCGAGATTGCACCCAACGAGCACTCTGACATTTATCGCGGTTTTGACCCCGGCGACGGAAAGTGGGGCGTGAACCGCGCTCAGACTCTGGCGCTGCAATACGGCGTGATGCTGCCAGCCTGGATTCCCTCCGAAGGCTACGGTCGCGGCGCATTCGACGCACGCGAATCACGTCTGACCGGCGGCGCATTCCCGATGTTCTATGACATGCCTTTGTTCAACACTCCCGTGATGGAACAGATTGGCGAGGGAACCCCCTGGGCATTCGCCAAGGCTCCAGCTGGCGGCAACGGCATTCAGGACGCCGGCGAGCCTCACATTTTCCTCACCGATGCGATGAAGCCCTACGCCGACACCCTGATCGACATTCAGTACGGTGACGAGGGCGGCTTCAGCCACGCCGAGTCTGACGCATTCGGCCGATGGTTCGAATGGTCAAAAGAGAACATCCCGGGAGCCGTCGTGCACTCCAACCAGTACAACGCAGCTGACTGGGGCCAGCCGGCAAACATGGAGTATTACGTGCAAAACGCTCAGCCTGATCTGCTGTCGTGGGATACCTATTACTACGGATCCAACTGGGGGTCGGCACCCTCGAGCGTTGTTCACGACATGCTGGGCAACAATATGTGGAAGACTCAGCGTCAGGCCGCCCTCGCCGGTCTTACTGGTGACGGTACGAGCCCGATCCTGTACGGCCAGTATCTGGACTACAACTGGGACGCCAACGTGTCCGAGTCTCAAAAAGCCGTCGTCCCTTCGCTCGGTCTTGCCACCGGTCAAAAGTGGTTTGGGCTGTTCCGTATGGAATACAACGGCTACGATCGCTCCTCGATCATCGATCAGGATGGCGCGCCTACCCGCTCCTTCTACGAATTCAGCAGAATTTTCAAGGACCTGACTGGGCTGGGCAAGTACGCAGTTGCTCTGAACTCAACATACGTTGGCATCAACGCCGGTGAGTACGCGGACCGTCCTCAGGCACCCAACGTATCGGGTTACGCACTGGGAGCATTTGGCGAGGGCGACGGCAAGGCCGCCAATAAGGCGGTTGGCATCACCGGAATGGACGTCACCAATACCGGAACGGTCAATGACGGTAAACCGGGCGATGTTGTGGTCGGTTACTTTGAGAAGCTGCCCGGGCTTGATGCCGCGAAGACCGAGGAGATCTTTGGCAAGACCACTCAGGATCCGCGCGCTTTCATGGTGGTCAATGCTCTGACCGGCACAACGCGTTGGCCTTCTTACGGCTTGAGCACCCGAACCGATGACGGCTCATATGCGCAAACCGCTCAGGACGTCACACTGCATGTGGAGAAACCTTTTGACAACGCGAAACTCATGATGGTTGATCCGAACACTTTTGAAGCTCAGCCCGCGCCATTGACGCAGTCTCGCAGCGCAGATTCTGATTTAACGGTGACGCTGTCCAATATCGGTGGCGGTCAGGCTCGCCTGTTGTACTGGGTCGGCGAGTCTCCGACTGCCGACCAGGGCACGCAGACCGATCCGCAGTCTGCTGACAGCCAGAGAGCCCAGTCATCACAAAGCGATGGCTCTGCGCAATCCCTTCCTGCGACCACCGGCGTGTCGTCCGATCAACAGCGCAAATCGAGCACCAATTCAGGGAGCTTCCTGGCGCACTCGGGTGCATCAGCACAGGTGATTCCGTTTTCTCTGATGGTTCTCGGGGCAGGAGCGGTCAGCATCTACGCTGCACGCAGGCGTTCCTTTGCTGTCAGACGATAGGTTGGCCGCACATCGGGGCCGTCTTCGGCTTCGACTGTGAACGGTCAGGCCCCCGTTTAAGGAAGCACCCCTTCTTAAACGAGGGCCTTCTTTCGCCCCGTGTTTCGTCGTATCCATGCGCCGTGCGGCACCCATGGTTGCTTTTCCTCTCTCGCCCTTCTCCCCCTTTTCTTTCATCCCCCCAGGTTCGAACTCGACGCGCCTTCAGCAGGGTAGGCACCGCCACCTACGCGCTGACCAGCAACGATACTGGCCCCATGCTGTTGCAGCACAGCGTAGCGCCGCCGAATTCGAACCTGGGGAGCGGGAAGAAGCGTGCTGCAGATGCGACGCTGACCGCCCGTACCGTCCATGTGCCCCTCCTGTCGATCTCGAGGCGCGCTCGCCCGACAGTGGGAGACCCCTCGGAGCATTCATGCAGGCCAGCCAATTGCGACCGTAGTCGCCCTCGTCCATGGTTCGTCGTAAACGACACATGGGGCGGGGCAGGAAAGTCCGTGCCCGCACACCCCGGGGAACACTCAACACGACGTATCGCAAAGGCTCGCACGAAGAGCCGCAGATGTCGTCGTTCACGCGCGGGCTGCCTCGATCGTGGCGGAAAGAAGAAGCTGCACGTGAACCTGTGATTCACGTGCAGCTTGAGTGCGAACCGGCTTGCTCAACGGGCCCGGCAAATCCGCGTCCGCCGCAGCATCCCTTCCGGGACGAACCGGGTCAGATGAAGCTCAGAACTTCAGGCCGCCTGCTTCAATGCCGCGGAAAAAGTACTTCTGAGAAAACATGAAGACCACAACAACCGGCACGAGGGCGACGACCGCTCCGGCCAGAACCAACTGGTAGCTCGTGCCCTGCGGGGAATTCTGAATGGCTGACAGGGTCACCATGAGTGTCTGATTCTTCGGGCTGGGCAGCATGATCAGTGGCAGCAGGAAGTCAGACCACGCGCCGATAAAGCTTGTCAGGCCGACAACCGTTAGGGTGCCGCGAACCTGGGGCAGAAAGATCGTCCAGAAACGACGCAACTCGCCTGCACCATCGATCAGTGCTGCGTCTTCGATCTCGTCTGGGATTCCCATGAAGGCCGCGCGCATCAGAAGGATCTGGAATGGGCCAATAAGAATTGGCAGCCACACTCCCAGCAGATGATCGTACAGTCCGACGTGCACCATCATTGAGAACAGGGACAGCATGATGGATTCAAGCGGAAAGATCATTGCCGACAACACCACGAAGTACATGATGTTTCGCCCTGTCCATCCGCGCCTGGACAACATGTAGCCGCCCAGGCATGAGAGCACCATGTTGGATGTCACCAGCAGCGCTGCCACAATTGCCGAGTTACGGATGGACAGCAAAATGTTGGTGCGCTCAAACAGGCGCGCAAAGGATTCCAGCGACCAGTCCTGCGGAAAGAGCGTTGCCCCCTGGCCGAAGACGGGCTCACCTGGGGCTTTGAATGCGACAAGCAGAGGCAGCAAGAGTGGGCCGACCAGCAGGCACGCCACAATGATGAGGACCGCGTAGCGTCCAACGAGGCGCCACCCGCGTATTTGCCGGGATGCGACCTGGCGGCTCTGGCGTTCAAGTTTGCGGCGGTGGCGGTACTCGCTGAGTTTGCTGGTGTGAGGCGCAGTCGCGACAGGTGCGTGCATGGGTGAATGAGTCATTATGCTTCCGCCTTGTTCTGCAGCCTCTGTGAGGCAATGATGAATCCGAATGTGATCAGGAACAGGAACACCGAAGCGGCGTCGCCTTGTCCCAGTGATCCAAACGTTGGGTCCATGATTCGGTTACGGATATACATGGTCAGGGTCTGTGTGGGCGAGTTCGTTCCGCCCAGCAGATATACCTCGGTGAAGATTTTCAGTGATCCGATCGTCGACAGGACACCGACCAGGTACATCATGACCCGCACGCCCGGCACGGTGACCGTCAGGAAGCGGCGGACGCTGCCTGCACCGTCAATTTCGGCTGCTTCGTATAAAGACTGATCAACGTTGGTTAATGCAGCCAGATACAGGATCATGTAGTACGGCAACCCCTGCCACAAGGTGATGATCATTGCGCAGATGAGGATCAGCCACTCGTTGGACAGGAAGGGAATGGGCGACTGGATCAGCCCGATACCTTCGAAAAAGGAGTTCAGCGGGCCTTTCTGGTCCAAGATGTATCGCCACGCCAGTGAGATGACGACAAGCGAGCAGATCGCCGGCACGTAGTAGATGGCACGGAAGAAGCCGATTCCCGGCACGTGTTGGCGCACCAGCAGTGCCAGCAGCAGCGGCAGCAGCACCATCAGGGGAACAACGCACAGCGCGTAGATCACGGAGTTGCGTGTGGCTTCCCAGAACACCGGGTCGGAGAAAATGTGCGCGTAATTGTCAATTCCGTTGAAGCGTCCGAGCCTGCCAAGTGGTTTCGTCTTGGTGAAGGACGTCACGACCGTGTTGATGAATGGGTAGATATAGAAAGTGATAATACACAGCACGGGGATTGTGACCCACAGCCACGGCACCCACCATTTTCGGAACCGTGCTGCGCCATTGAGACTACGCGCGCTTGTCTTCTTCTGAGTCGCCATGAGTGCTATCCTCCATCACTCTGGGTACGCTTCGTTCGTAAAAGTGGACCGCGTCAGGCGGTGTGGGCTTATTCATGGTGGTCATGTGATGACCTGAATAAGCCCACACACGCTTCGCTGGTTCCGGATAATTAGGAGTTCAGATCGTCCAGCAGCTGGTTCATTTGTTCTTGAGCAGTCTTCAGTGCATCCTCTGGGCTGACTTCGCCGCGGATGGCCTGGTTGACGTTGTCGACCAGTGCTTTCTGAACTGAACCGGTGACGTAGAAGACGTCCAAGTATGCTTCTGCGTCTTTAGCGGCATTTGCGGCCTGTTCATATGCAGCCTTGAAGACAGGATCCTGTGCAACCTCCGGCGGGTTTTCCATAATCTTGTCGAGTGCCTCGGTAGCAGCCGGGAAGACGATTGCTCCACCGTCATGTGCCCAGGCGTATTCGTTTTCGGCGTTCGTGATGAACTCGGCCCATTTCATCGCCAGCGGCGCGTTCTGGGTGGTCACGGAGATGCCGACGTACTGGCCTTCATAGACAGGTTTGATACCTTCGTTTGTTGGGAACGGGCCAACACCTGTTGCTTCGTAGACCTGCGGGTTGTTGTCTTTAATGGCTTTCAGGAACGAGGCGTTCGGAGTGCCGAATGCGAGGTTTCCATTGGAATAGGCCTTGGACGGGTCGGGCTCGCCGGTCAGGGAGTCTTTCGGGATGGCGTTGGTCTTGTACAGTTCCGCCATCTTGGTGACGTATCGGACTGCATCTGCATTATCTGCGAAGTCAAACTCAGTGTGGTCATCGTTGAGCAGTTGCACGCCCATTCCATGCAGCTGCGCAACCAGGTACCAGTCTGGTGATCCGTAGATGCCATAGTCGCCGTTTCCGGCTGCCCCCACCTTGGCTGCCGCGTCCAGCAGGTCGTCCATTGTCGAGGGCGCCTTTTCCGGATCCAGTCCGGAACGTTGGAAGACGTCCTTGTTGTATGTGGTGATGTAGGGGCCGAAGTACCAGGGCAGCGCGGTGTGATGATCCTGAGCGCCGAGGTTCGTTGAGTTCCAGATGGTTTCAACGAACTTGTCACCGATCTGGGGTGCTTTGACGTCAAAGTCCATCAGCAAATTGGCTTTGGACAGCGCCAGGATGGATGACGATGCCACGTTGACGACGTCTGCCATCTTGCAGTTTGTTGCCTGGGATGTGATGGCCTGGTCGAAGTCTGTACCTCCGCCCTGGTCGGTCCATTTGATGGTGGTCCCCGGGTTTGCCTCTTCGAATTCCTTGATCTTGGCTTGGAAGAAGTCGGCGAAATCGGTTTGCAGGCCCTGTGTCTGGAAGGTGATTTCGCCTTCCACTTTCGAAGTGTCAACAACGCTGCCGTCAACGTTGCCTTCTGGAATGTCGCAGGCAACGTCGGGCGTTGGGATGCCACTGGCTGATGATGTTCCGCTCTCTTCAGCTCCGCCTCCACACGCTGTTAATGACAGGCATGAAACGGCAAGCACCCCAAGGGCGCCGCGTGTTGCTCGTGTCAATCTCATTTAAAGACCTCCATTGGTCGAGAAGAAAGCCAGCCGGCTGCGTGCCGGTTGACGTCTCTCTAACTATCTCGTGTTAGGTGACAGTGAAAGAATAAGACATTTTTACGGTTTTCACTAACCCCAAAGATCTCACTTTGATTACGACCGGCGACAAAACCGGTACGTCAGACTTTAACGCTCATCACGTTTCCGCACGTTTTCGATCGGAAATATCGTGAGCGACACACCCCGCACCCACCCACCGTTTCTCACCGTCGATCACAAATGTAAGAAACCTCATACCACACACTCTGGCACCTCAAAATCAGATGCAATTCCCGCGCGTTCGGCCAGCTGTACGCATCGACGCCCTGCGTATCCAGACGATAGTCCACACTCCGGCCAGGCCACGTCAATCCAGCTTCATACAGCACATCCACGAAAGGGCCAATACCCAAATATCTTTTCCAGAACTAACACGATATAGTTACTGTGTTACCGCTCAGAGCTGCGTCGCTCTGGCTGACTTCGCGGTACTTTTTCTTGAAGGAATTCACCATGACACGGACAACTCGGGCTGATGTCGCTCGGAAAGCAGGCGTCGCACCATCCACCGTCTCTCTTATACTCAACGGCCACGGGCACGAAGTCAAGATTGCACCAGCTACGATCGAGCACGTCACGAACGTCGCCCGTGAAATGAACTACGTCCCCAACGCTGCGGCACGATCACTGAGGCGAGGATCCACCAACATCATCGCTTTGATCATGGCTGAACTGCCGGAAGACCCGTTCGTGCCGGTCGTCCACAAAGTACTGACCACAGCCATGATTGAGGTTCAACGTCGCGGCTACCTTCTTCTGCCGCTCTTCCAACCTGAGGGCGATGCCGCCAACCGCCGTTTCATTCAATCGGTGCTCTCCGATATTCAACTGGCAGGTGCAATCTGCGAGACCACCTCCACCCAGCAGTTCGTTGGCCCCCTGCTCAGCCAGCTCGACATTCCAGTGATGTGGATGTCGATGATTGAAACCTCGAACCATTTCGGCGGAGTGGGCCTCGTCAGCATTGATGAAGGAACAGGAGTCCGGGAAATCCTCAGCGACCTCGACGCCACGGACACGTCACGGGCCCTCTACCTTGCAGGCCCCAACATCAACCACTTCCGTCAGGTACCTGTCCTCGAGCATTTCCAGGACCGCGCAGAGTTTCTCTCCCTGCCCACCTGGAGTGCTCACGACTCGTACGAGGCCTGCATGCGCATGCTCACCGCCCACCCCGACATTGATTCAGTATGGTGCGCTGATGACACACAGGCACCGGGCGTCTTCTCCGCTGCACGCGACCTGGGTAAGCATGTCCCCAACGATCTGTCCGTCATCGGCTTCGGCGATCACAATGCGCACGAAGACAATTCCATGGGCCTGACCACGGTGATGTGGCCACTGCAGGACATGACGGCAACCGCTGTCAGCCAGCTCATCGACTCGATTTCAACGCCCAAAGCTGAGCACACAGCTCGCGAGCCTCACCACACGCGCGTCAGTACCACACCCACGTGGCGCACCAGTGCCAAGCGCATTCACAAAAAGTAGGCACCACCATCCTCCACTCCGACGAGCTCGACTCAGGAAGCCCGAGCCACCCTCGTCCATCCTGAATCCCAACGAAGCCGGTCATCTGCAACACGGCAGCAAAACAGTCCACCTAGCAGCAGCCCAAAGAGCGGACCGCGCGGGTCTGTTGCGCGCGCTGTGCCCACTGATCGGCAGGCGGATAGTCCACGTGCGCCAAAGTCAAGCCATGCGCCGGAGCCAGCGGAGCGGCTGCCTCACGCGAACGCGCATCCAGCAGATGTCTCATCCACGCCGGCGAGCGGCGGCCTGTCCCCACGTCAATCAGTGCTCCCACCAGGGATCGCACCATTGAGTGGCAAAAAGCGTCAGCATGGACGCGCACCAGGATCGGCGACGTTTCCCCCGCCGCCACGACGTCCAGCTGGCGGAGCGTACGGATCGTGGTCGCGCCCTCACGCGGCTTGCAAAAGGACAGAAAATCATGCTCACCGATGACGCTGGAAGCAGCTTCAGCCATGGCTTCCAAATTAAGCGTCTGGCGTGCAGGAACCGTCCAGATGCGTCGCCCGGAAAAGGGGTCACTGCCCGCGCGCTGGTCAAGCAGCCGGTACACATAGTGACGCCCCACAGCGCTGAAACGCGCATCGAAGGTTTCCGGCACGCGATGAGAACTCAGAAGCGCAACGTCGCAGTACCCTCTCGGCGACACCAGCCCGTGCGCCTTCATGAAATCACCGTGCGCGCGGGTAAGCAGAGAGGCCAGACGGTCAACCAGCGCATCTTCGGGTGTGCGCGAGGACCTTCCCGGAAGGCTGTCCCACACCTGCGCCGGCAGGTCGACGTGAGCCACCTGATGATCTGCGTGCACTCCCGCATCGGTGCGTCCCGCCACAGTCACCGCCACTTCCTGGCGGGCGATCAGCGACAGGGCTCGAACCAGTTCACCTTCCACGGTGCGTAGTCCGGGCTGTGCGGCCCAGCCGTGGAAGAAGGTGCCGTCGTATGCCAGGTCAAGCCGCGCCCTCACAGTGTCCATGCGCGAACACCGCCGATGATGCCGGCGTCATTGGGAACGATCACCACGTCGTCACCGAGTTTGGCCCGGTTCATCGCCGTGACGCGTTTCGAGTTTCCACCACCCAGGTACAGGCGATCCCACACGTACATCGGGCGCAGGCCGTCGATCACTCGGCGCACTCGTCGAGACCAGTGCGCGTCTCCCAGCCGGAGGCGTTCATGCTCGCCAATGTAGTCGTCATAGGTCAGTCCCCATCGCACAAATCCCTGCGATACTTCCACGTGCGGCGCGAGCACACCTGAATCGAAAACCGCGTTTCCCAGCCCGGTCCCCAGGGTCACGATCATTTCGAGGCCCGTGCCCGTGATGACACCTGCGCCGGCCACTTCAGCGTCGTTGAGCACCAGTGTCGGCATGCCCAGAGCAGCTTCAAGTGCCCGTCCCATGTCGAAGTTGGCCCATTGCTCGACCAGTTCAGGCAGGATCCGTGATCGCGGGCCGTCACGCGTGATGTAGTGCGGAGTCGTGATGACCACTCCGTGGCGCAGCATGCCAGGCATTCCCATCGTGACGCGCGTGGCGGCAGGCAGTTGCGCGGCAAGGTCCTG
Source organism: Pauljensenia sp. C0170B5 (assembly GCF_056590195.1). Classification (NCBI taxonomy): domain Bacteria; kingdom Bacillati; phylum Actinomycetota; class Actinomycetes; order Actinomycetales; family Actinomycetaceae; genus Pauljensenia; species Pauljensenia sp. C0170B5. The sequence continues at coordinate 41,277 of NZ_JBWPVR010000010.1, forward strand.
TGTGGTCTTGACGAGCAGTTCGGGAGGGAGCGGGTAGGGCGTGGGCGTGCGCACCGGCGATGCGGTCAGCGTTCCGCGCGAGTCGAGCACTGAGGCTTTGATTCCGCCCCCGCCGCAGTCGACAGCGAGGGTCATCTCTTCAGACATGTTCTTAGCATAATGGCTTGCTCTCACCTCGGGTTTCCAACGAGCTGTCCGCCCCGCGCCAGCTTCCTGTTCATTGACGAGGGCGACCCATCCGCGGCTCTACCCCTCCCCTGCATGTCCCCAACTGTCGAACTCGCGTGAACTCTGCGGGGTCACCGACTGGCCTGCAACACATCCGTGCTGGTCACAGCAATTTCGGGTCGGGTTCGTGCTGCGCGGCCCCAGTGAGATCGACAGTTGGGGAACGAGGGGCGAGTGCACACCGGCTCCACCTAAAGAGCATCCGACACGGCCGGCACACCAACCGCGCGAATACACGGAAGCTGGGTAAACCCACACGGGGTTTACCCAGCTTCCGATCAGCCATCCGCTGGACTGGTCACCGCTCAATCAGCGCAGTGCCAGTCAGATCAGCAGGTCACGACGGTGCATGACTACTTGGCAGCTTCCTCAGCTTCGGTTTCAGCTTTGTCGTCAGCTGACTCCTGTGAAGCGGCTTCGTCAGCAGCCGGCTCGGCTGTTTCTGCTGCTTCAGCTTCGGTCTCGGCCTTTTCGTCAGCCTTGCCGGTCGCCTTGGAATCCTTACCGGACTTTGCAGCAGCCTTCGAAGCGGTACGCTCAGCGTCGGCAACGACAGCCTTCTTCTCGACTTTCTCCATGACAAGCTCAATACGAGCCATCGGAGCATTGTCGCCGCGGCGCGGCCCCAGCTTGGTGATGCGGGTGTAGCCACCGTTGCGCTCTGGATCCATGGCCGGAACGACCTCGTCGAACAGCATGTACAGGACATCCTTGTTCGGGATCTTGCGGGCAACCGTACGGCGAGCGTGAATGTCGCCGCGCTTTGCCTTAGTGACCAGCTTTTCAACGTACGGCTGCAGCGCGCGGGCCTTGGCCTCGGTCGTGGTGATCGCACGGTGTTCGATCAGTTGAGCAGCAAGGTTAGCCAACAGCAGCTTCTGGTGCGCTGGGCTGCCACCCAAACGTGGGCCCTTCTTAGGGGTGGGCATGAGTTTCTCCTACACAGTTTGTTTGGGCGTCCTCGTCCATCGATGACGGCCGCTGGAGGCGGCACGGACGCAAAGTGGATTCGATCAGAAAGACTGGTCGTCACTGAACTGAACGTTTCCGGCGTCTTCTCCGCCGGCGCGTTCAGGCATGACTGCATCCTTGAGGGTCATACCCAAGGATGCCAAGGCTTCCTTGATCTCCTCGATGGACTTGGTTCCGAAGTTGCGGATATCCAGCAGGTCAGCCTCAGAGTGGGCAACGAGTTCACCCACGGTGAGGATGCCGCGTCGACGCAGCGCGTTGTACGAACGGGACTGCAGGTTCAGGCTTTCGATCGGCAAGGCCAGGTCTTGCGCAAGGGTCTCATCGGTAGTCGATGGGCCCACTTCGATGCCTTCTGCTTCCTCGTTCAGTTCACGCATGAGGCCGAAGAGCTCCACCAGGGTGCTTCCGGCTGACGCGAGAGCATCGCGCGGACTGATAGCTGGCTTGGTTTCCACATCGATGATCAGACGATCAAAGTCGGTGCGTTGCTCGACACGGGTGGCCTCCACCTTGTATGTCACTTTGAGCACCGGCGAGTAGATCGAATCGATCGGGATGCGGGAGATCTCAGCTTGCGGATCCTTGTTCTGAGCAGCGGAAACGTAGCCACGGCCACGCTCAACCGTCAGTTCAATCTCGAGCTTGCCCTTCTCATTGAGCGTTGCCAGATGAAGGTCAGGGTTGTGGATTTCCACGCCTGCAGGAGGAGTGATATCCCCTGCGACGACCTCACCGGGGCCAGCCTTGCGCAGGTACATCACGACAGGCTCATCCTCTTCAGAGGACAGAACGATGTCTTTGATGTTCAGGATGATCTCAGCGACGTCTTCCTTCACGCCTTCCACCGTGTGGAATTCGTGTGGCACACCGTCAATGCGGATCGAGGTGACCGCTGCGCCCGGAATGGACGACAGCAATGTACGGCGCAGGGAGTTACCCAGTGTGTATCCAAACCCAGGCTCGAGTGGCTCAAGAGTGAAACGGGAGCGGTAATCGCTCACCTTCTCCTCTGAGAGGATGGGGCGTTCTGCAATGAGCACGTCTTGGTCCTTTCTTTCCGACAACCGCTATATGATGTCGGATTTGTGGTCCCGTCACGCGAACAGTGACGGAAAAAACAGGGTGCAGATGGTTCCCACTTGTGTGGGAACATCGTGACGTGGGACGCGGACGGGTCGCCCTCGTCCCTCACACGGGTCTTTCAGACGCGGCGACGTTTCGGGGGACGTGCACCGTTGTGAGCCTGCGGAGTGACATCCTGAATGGATCCAACCTCAAGACCAGCGGCCTGCAGCGAACGAATCGCCGTTTCGCGGCCGGAGCCCGGGCCCTTGACGAAAACGTCAACCTTCTTCATGCCCTGTTCCTGCGCGCGACGTGCTGCAGCCTCAGCGGCAAGCTGAGCGGCGAACGGGGTGGACTTACGTGAGCCCTTGAAACCGACCTGACCGGACGATGACCATGACAGGACAGCGCCGGTGGGATCGGTGATGGAGACGATCGTGTTATTGAACGTCGACTTGATGAACGCCTTACCGTGCGTGACGTTCTTGCGCTCTTTACGACGCGGCTTACGCGCCGAAGATGAGCGAGTAGACTTGACAGCCATTGATTTTCCTTTTGAAGTCGAGGGGCCAGGTTTCATCACCCAGCTCTATGAGTTACTTGGTGGCTTTCTTCTTGCCAGCCACGGTGCGCTTGGGTCCTTTACGGGTACGCGCATTTGTCTTCGTCCGCTGACCATGAACAGGCAGGCCAAAACGGTGGCGCATGCCCTGGTAGCATCCGATCTCGATCTTGCGGCGGATATCGGCTTGGACCTCACGACGCAAGTCGCCTTCGACCTTAAAGTTGGCCTCGATGTAGTCGCGCAGCTTGACCATATCTTCTTCACTGGCGTCGCGTACGCGAAGGTCGGGGCTGACCCCGGTTGCTTCAAGTGTTTCCTTGGCGCGGGTGCGTCCCACACCGTAAATGTAAGTAAGCGCAATCTCCATCCGCTTTTCACGGGGGAGGTCAACGCCGGCAATACGTGCCATGACTTTTCTCCACATGGTTTTCGGAGGTCGTCACCCCGTCTCTGATCCATCAATCAGCCCCGGCCTCCGAACCAGGGGTCCCGCTTGCGCGGTCGACGGTGTGCTGTGGGCAAATCGCCCGCCAGTGGCTCACTGCCACTGAGCAGCTACGGCTTTCATCCTTGACGCTGCTTGTGCCTGGGGTTGTCGCAAATAACCATGACGTTGCCGTGGCGACGAATCACCTTGCACTTGTCACAGATCTTCTTGACACTAGGCTTGACCTTCATGGTGCACCTCCACGTCGCCAGGCGACGCTTGTTGTGTCGGTTTACTTGTATCGGTAGACGATTCGACCCTTTTCAAGGTCATACGGGCTGAGCTCGACGACTACGCGGTCTTCAGGCAGGATACGAATGTAGTGCTGACGCATCTTTCCTGAGATGTATCCCAGAACTTCGTGACCGTTGGTGAGCTCAACACGAAACATCGCGTTCGGCAACGCCTCAATAACGGTGCCTTCGACCTCAATAACTCCGTCTTTCTTCGCCATGTCCTCCGTCTATCCTCTACGTTTGTCAGTAGGGCTCACGGCCGAAACCGTGGCGGGCGTTCCCCTCGCCAATCGGCAAGAAAGTCAGCCCGACTGTCCATTCTAGAGGAGGATGCAACGCCGGTGAAGCCCATTCAGTGGGATATCCCTCACGCGCCGGACTCGAGTTGCCTTCCATATTGACGAGGGCGACGCCTGGAGCGCCGATCACACAGCAATCAGAAATACGCAGGCTGCGTGTATCAGTCCAGTGAAATGGGGGTTACTCGGTAAGGAGCCAGGCCCTCTACCCCACCGTCTGGCGCAGTCAGGACTGAAATGCCCTCCTCCATGATGGCAACGGAGTGCTCCCAGTGCGCGGCATCGCTGTGATCCAGCGTGTGCACAGTCCACCCGTCAGCTTCGGTGCGCGTCGCAGGATTGCCCGACACGAGGATGGGTTCGACCGCCAGCACCATACCTGGCTTCAGACGCGGGCTGATCCCGGTCGCACGGTAGTTCAACACGTCGGGCGGTTGATGCATCGCCGTTCCGATGCCGTGTCCGCCGAATTCTTCAACGATCTGTGCTTCCCACCCGAACGTGTCCCGGTAATCCTCGCAGGTGTCTTCAACAGCTTGTCCCACCGCGCTGACGCGGCGAGCAGAAGCCAACGCTGCGATCGCACGCCACATAGCAGCGCGCGTCACTTCGTTGAGTTCACGCCGGCGCTGAGATGCGGCCTGTTCATCGCCCACAATCATGGAGAACGCGGCATCACCGTGCCAGCCACGGCCGTGGTGCGTCACGTAGGCTCCGCAGTCGAAGGAGACGATGTCGCCGTTGCGCAGGACATCATCATTCGGAATGCCGTGCACAACAGTGTCATTGACGCTGATACAGACCGTCGCCGGGTAACCGAAGTAGTTCAGGAAATTCGAGGTCGCTCCCGCCTGGGAAATCACTTCGGCACTGATGCGGTCCAGTTCCGTCAATGTGACGCCTGGTTGAGCCGCGCGGCGCAGTGCTGCGTGGATATCCGCCACGATCAAACCTGCGCGACGCATCTGCAGAATCTGATCCCTGGTTTTCAGCTCAATACGCGCGTGACCCATCGTCCTCAGCGACCTTCTGAGACCGAAGCATCCGCATTTGCCGAGGCAGCAGCGCCGCCCTGGTCAGACGAGCTGGAGCTGGCAGGCTCCGAAGCCTCGGCTGGGTCATCTTCGGGGAATTCTTCCGCCCCGCAGCACTCTCCTTCACCGTTTTGGTGGGCTTCGAACCACGGATCACGAGGATCGTCGAGGGTGGCCTGGCCGCCCGTCACCTCATCCGCGCCGGCACCGTCCGCTGAGTCAGCACCGCTCCCGGAGCCGGCACCGTTCAGTGAATCGAGAATGGCAAAAATGCGTTCGCTGACTTCTTCGACCGACCCGTTCGCATCGACTGCTTCGAGCAGATCCTGATCGACATAGTACGTGGCGACCGGCTCAGTTTGCGTATGGTAAACCGCCAGGCGATGACGGATAACCGGCTCAGTGTCGTCTGAGCGGTGCTGTTCGGTTGCGCGCTTGAGCATGCGGTGCACAACCTGATCTTCATCCGCCTGAAGCTCGATCACCACGTCAAGTTCGGTTCCCAGGTCAGCGAGCGTGTCACGCAAAGCATGTGCCTGCTCAACAGTGCGCGGATAGCCATCGAGCAGGAAGCCCTCAGCGGCATCAGGCGCCTTCAGGCGAGCATGCACCATCGGGTTGATGACCGAGTCGGGAACAAGTTCGCCGCGATCCATGTAGGACTGTGCGAGGATGCCGAGTTCCGTCTGTTCGGCAATGTTGGTGCGGAAAATTTCCCCTGTTGAAATGGCCGGGATGCCGAGTTTGCATGCAATTATGCTTGCTTGAGTTCCTTTGCCCGCTCCAGGAGGACCGAGCAGGATAATAGCTGTCATCGAAGGAATCCCTCGTAATGATGTTGTTCGAGCTGAGTGTTGATTTCTTTCACGGTCTGCAGGCCGACGCCGACCATAATCAGCAGCGTGGTACCACCGAACGGCATCTGTCCATTCTGCAGACCGAGTGGGATCATCATCAGCGACGGTACAAGGGCGACAATCATCAGGTAGAACGCACCCGCCGTGGTAATGCGGTTCATGACGTAACGCAGGAATTCAGCGGTCGGGCGTCCAGCACGGTACCCCACGATGAAACCGCCGTAGCGTTTCATGTTGTCGGCAACCTCGTCCGGGTTGAAGGTGATGGAAGTGTAGAAGAATGCGAAGCCGAGGATCATCAGGGCGTACAGCACGAGGTAGAGCCATGACTGGTGGTTGAAGTTTGAACGCACCCACTGCACCCACGTCGATTCTGGTGAGCCAAAGTTCGCCATCATCACCGGCATAGCCAGGATCGATGACGCGAAGATGACGGGGATAACGCCCGACATATTGATCTTCAGCGGGATGTATGTCGAGGAACCGCCGTACATGCGGCGGCCGATCATGCGCTTGGCGTACTGAACGGGGATTCGGCGCTGTGATTGCTCGATGTAGACAATGGCAAGTGCGACTACGAGAATCATGCCGACAATTGCGGCAACTTTGCCCCAGCCGCCACCTTGTCCGATCGAGAACAACTGAGCAGGCATACGAGCGGTGATCGACGTGAAGATCAGCAGTGACATGCCATTGCCGATGCCACGCTCAGTGATCAATTCACCCAGCCACATGATGACGGCGGTACCCGCGGTCATAGTAACGATCATCACGAGGTACATGGGGATGGACCGGTCAGCTATGATGTCGTGCTGGCAGCCGGGGAACATGTTGCCCGAGCGCGCCATGTACACCATGGTGGTCGACTGCAGTACGCCGAGGAAGATTGTGCCGTACCGCGTGTATTGCGTGAGCTTGGCCTGACCCGTCTGACCTTCCTTGTGCAGGTCATCGAATCGAGGAATGACAACTCGCAGAAGCTGGACGATGATCGACGCCGTAATGTACGGCATGATGCCGAGCGCGAAGATCGACAGCTGGAGCAACGCGCCGCCTGAGAACAGGTCGACAAGCCCGAGCAGGGATCCTTCTTCCTGAGTTGCCAGGCACTTTTGCACGTTGACAGTGTTGACGCCTGGGGTCGGGATGAATGCTCCGAGGCGGAATACCGCCATGATCATCAAGGAGAACAGCAACTTCCGACGCAGGTCAGGAGTGCGGAACGCCTGTGTGAAGGCACTTAACACGGCTTCCTCTTCCTAGGTTGATGGTGTGACAGCTTGACGCAATCACAACTTTACTCACCGTGCCTAGCCTACCCGAGTTAGCACGTCTCACGTCAATTGGATTGGCTACACCGCGGTTTCTCGTTAGTTCATTGCCGAGGGCGACCCAATGGCGCGCCATCTGCGCCCATGTGATCGCCCTGCGACACTATGGGGGTGGTTTGGCTAACAAACCACCCCCACCGTGTTTCAGACTTATCGCACCGTGACGGTGCCACCAGCCTGCGTGATCTTGTCCTGAGCCGATTGTGAGCATGCATCCACATCCAGGGTGAATGCGCTGGTCACTTCCCCGCCTCCGAGGACCTTGACCGGGTGTCCGTCACGAACAGCTCCCTTTTGAGCCAGGTCTTCCGATGAAACGGAGCCGCCCTCGGGGAACAGTTCCTGCAGCTTGCCGACGTTAACCACCTGGTATTCCACGCGGAACGGATTCTTGAATCCGCGCAGCTGAGGAAGACGCACATGAATCGGCTTGGCGCCGCCCTCGAAGCCAGCTGGGACGGAACGGCGGGCCTTGGTGCCCTTCGTGCCGCGGCCGGCGGTTTTACCCTTGGAGCCTTCACCACGACCCACACGGATCTTGGCCTTATTGGCTCCCCTGGCGGGACGCAGGTCGTGCAGCTTGAGGATGCCTGCGGAGGCTTCCTCAGTCGTCTTGTTCGACGTTGATTTCGCCATGATCAGTCAGCCTCCTCCACTGTAATCAGGTGTCGCACTGTGTTGATCATTCCGCGAACTGACTCGGAATCCTCACGCACAACGCTTTGGCGGATCTTGCGCAGCCCAAGGGTACGCATGGTCTCTTTCATGTTCTGCTTGGCGCCGATCGTTGATCGAACCTGCGTGATCTTGAGTTTTGCCATTATTCACTCACCCCTGCGGAGGCTTTGGCGGCTTCCTTCTGCTCGGCCTGAGCTTTCTTTTCCGCTTCGCCTTCTGCCTGTGCGCGCAACATGCCGGACGGAGCAACACGCTCCACCGGAAGTCCGCGACGTGCAGCCACTGCTTCAGGTGTTTCCAGCTGCTTCAGAGCTGCCACCGTTGCACGGACGATGTTGAGTGCATTGTCGGATCCGAGCGACTTGGTCAGCACGTCCTGTACGCCAGCTGCCTCGAGGACGGCGCGCACGGGGCCGCCGGCAATAACGCCGGTACCTGGTGTAGCGGGACGCAGCAGCACGATTCCGGCTGCATCTTCGCCCTGGACCAGGTGAGTGATCGTGCGGCGGATCATGGGCACATGGAAGAAGGACTTCTTAGCTTCTTCAACGCCCTTGGAAATAGCCTGGGGAACTTCCTTGGCCTTTCCGTAGCCGACGCCGACAGTGCCTTCGCCATCGCCCACCACTACCAGAGCGGTGAAGCTGAAGCGACGTCCACCCTTGACCACCTTGGATACGCGGTTGATCGTGACGACACGCTCGATGTATTGGTTCTTGTCTTCGTTGCGACGGTTGTCGCGACGGTCAGTGTTACGCCCCTGGCGGCGATCGCGACGCTCGCTGTCACGTTCGTTGCGCCCGGAGGATTCCTGACCGTTTCTGCTTCGCTGCGCTGCAGCCATCAGTTGATCTCTCTTTCCCTCAGTCGCTTTCAGAGGTTCAATCCGCCCTCACGGGCGGCCTCTGCGACAGCCGCGACGCGGCCGTGATACTTGTATCCTGCGCGGTCGAAGACCACTGCGGAGATGCCAGCAGCTTTGGCGCGCTCTGCGATCAGTTGGCCTACACGGTGAGCCTTGTCCACCTTCGAGCCTTCTGCCGAAGCAAATTCGTCTTCCATCGTGGAAGCGGACACGAGGGTGTTGCCAACCGTATCGTCGATGACCTGTGCGACCATGTGACGGTTCGAACGGGTCACGACCAAGCGCGGGCACTCGGCAGTGCCGCTGATCTTCTTGCGAAGACGCTGATGGCGACGCTTACGCGCAACAACTTTGCCTTTGCCTTTGACGGAGTAGCCCATCACTTACCAGCCTTTCCGACCTTGCGGCGGATCGTTTCACCCACGTAGTGAATACCCTTGCCCTTGTACGGTTCAGGCTTCTTGATCTTACGAATCCGCGCTGCAGTTTCACCGACGAGTTGCTTGTCGATGCCTGAGACCGTGAACTTCGTTTGTGAGTCAACCGTGAAGTCAATGCCTTCAGGGGCCTTGAACGGAACGGTGTGGGAGAATCCCAGCGAGAATTCCAAGTCCTTGCCCTTGGCGACTACGCGGTAACCGGTGCCGGTGATCTCGAGCTGTTTGCTGAAGCCCTGGGTCACGCCCACAACCATGTTGTTGATCAGTGAACGGCTCAGTCCGTGCAGTGAACGGGCTTCGCGGCCGTCATCCGCACGCTCGACGATAATCTGGCCGTCCTCGACGCGTGCTGAGATCAGATGAGGAAGCTCATGGCTCAGCTCGCCCTTGGGGCCTTTCACCGTGACTGTGGCGCTCTTGATGTCGACGTCAACTCCCGACGGGATTGTGATTGGGCTCTTACCGATTCGTGACATTGTCGGTTCCCCCTCTCACCAGACGTAGGCGAGGACTTCCCCACCTACACCCTTGTCGGATGCCTGACGGTCAGTCAGCAGACCAGAAGATGTGGACAGAATAGCCACACCCAGTCCGCCGCGGACCTTCGGCAAGTTCGTCGACTTCGCATAAACGCGCAGGCCTGGCTTGGACACGCGTTGCAGACCTTCAATTGCACGCTCACGCTTGGAGCCGTACTTGAGATTGAGGATCAGTGTTTTGCCAACGCGAGCATCCTCGACGGAGGTCGAGGCAATGTAGCCCTCTTCCACCAGGATGTTCGCAATGGCGGCCTTCAGCTTGGAGTACGGCATGGAGACCGACTCGTGCTGAGCCGAGTTTGCGTTACGCAGACGCGTCAGCATGTCTGCGATGGGATCAGTCATTGTCATGGGGACTAATTCCCCTTCCTCGTCGCGGTTTCCACCGGGGTCCCCGGGACCTACGACGTAGTGCTTACCAGCTGCTCTTTGTCACGCCTGGGAGTTCGCCACGAAGGGCGAGCTCACGCAGGCAGACTCGACACAGTCCGAACTTGCGGTAGACCGAGCGCGGGCGTCCGCACCGGCTGCACCGGGTGTAGCCACGGACACCGAACTTCGGGGCGCGCGCGGCTTTGATCTTGAGAGACGTCTTAGCCATGGTCAGTTCTCCTTAAAGGGGAAGCCGAGGTGACGTAGCAGTGCACGGCCCTCCTCATCGGTGCGGGCTGAGGTCACGATTGTGATGTCCATGCCGCGCACGCGGTCGATGCTGTCCTGATCGATCTCGTGGAACATGGACTGTTCCGACAGACCGAAGGTGTAATTGCCGTTGCCGTCAAATTGCTTCGATGACAGTCCGCGGAAGTCGCGGATACGGGGCAGAGCGGTCGACAGAAGACGGTCAAGGAACTCCCACATGCGATCGCCACGCAAGGTGACGTGTGCGCCGATGGGCTGGCCTTCACGCAGTTTGAACTGTGCGATGGACTTCTTGGCCTTGGTCGTCACAGGCTTCTGGCCGGTGATTGCCGTCAAGTCGCGCAGTGCTCCTTCAAGTGCCTTCGAGTCACGAGCGGCTTCACCAACGCCCATGTTGACGACGATCTTGGTGAGACCGCCCACCTCCATGACGTTGCTATGCTTGAACTCGTCACGCAGCGCTTGACGAATCTCTGAGTTGTACTTTTCTTTCAGACGCGGGGCCATGATCAGATCTCCTTGCCCTGCTCGATACCTGCTGCCACGCGACCACGGGTCACGCGAACACGCACGGTGCGGGTACGACCGTCACGCTCAACCTGGTCTTCCCTGAAGCCCACGCGAACGCGCTGCTTTGTGTCGGGATCAACCAGAGCGACCTTGGACAGTGAAATCGGTGCTTCCACTGTTTCAATGCCGCCACTTGAGTTCTGGGACTGTCCCTGGCGCACATGACGTGTCTTCAGGTTGACACCCTCGACCAGGACCTTCTGTTCCTTCGGGAACACCTTGATGACGCGACCCTGGCGGCCCTTGTCACCTGGCTTGAGGGGTTCAAGGCCCTCAGCTTCGCGGCGCTCGTTGCGCTTGGCGAGCTTGGCCTCGTCTGACGTGCGTCCACGGACAACCTCGACGAGGTCGCCTTTACGAATCTTCGCTGCCATCAGAGCACCTCCGGGGCAAGTGAAATGATGCGCATGAACTTCCTGTCGCGCAGTTCCCTGCCGACAGGTCCGAAAATACGCGTCCCGCGTGGCTCCCCATTGCTGTTGAGAATCACTGCGGCATTTTCATCGAATCGAATGTAGGAACCGTCGGAACGACGCGTTTCCTTACGCGTACGTACGACGACCGCCTTAACGACTTCGCCCTTCTTGACGTTGCCGCCTGGGATAGCGTCTTTGACGGTGGCGACAATCGTGTCGCCAATTCCGGCGTAGCGTCGACCCGAACCGCCGAGAACACGGATGGTCAGGATCTCCTTTGCACCTGTGTTATCAGCGACTTTCAGTCGCGACTCCTGCTGGATCATTGTGTGTGACTCCTGTCGTCGTGCCGGTTCTCATCGCAGCGCGGTTGCGCCACTAGAGCCTGACCGAACGGATGATGGTCTATGAGGACGAATTACTTCGCCTTTTCGATGATCTCCGCGACGCGCCAGCGCTTGGTGGCTGACAGCGGGCGGGTCTCCATGATGCGAACGAGGTCACCGACGTGGCACTCGTTGTTCTCGTCGTGGGCCTTAACCTTTTTCCTCTTACGCATGACTTTGCCGTAAAGTGCGTGCTTCATGCGGTCTTCGAGCTCAACGACGACGGTTTTATCCATCTTGTCGCTGGTCACGTAGCCACGACGAACCTTACGGAAATTACGTGCGACAGCCTCATTAGTGGTCTCGGACATGCGACTCACTCCTTCGTAGTGGGGGCTGTGCGGAAGCCGAGCTCCCGCTCACGGCTAATGGTGTAGATCCGGGCAATGTTGCGACGAACTACCTTCATGCGTCCATGGTCCTCGAGAGAACCGACGGCTTGGGAAAAGCGCAGGTTGAACAGTTCAGCCTTAGCTTTCTCGAGCTCCTTGGACAGCTGTGCTGCGTCCATTGCATCCAGGTCGGCGGTCGTCAGACCTTTGTCGGCCATCAGAGTTCACCACCCTCTCGGACCACAAATCGGGTCTTCATTGGAAGTTTGTGCTGGGCACGGCTCAGAGCTTCGCGAGCGAGCTCCTCGGAAACGCCGCCCAGTTCGAACATAATGCGGCCCGGCTTGACGGGGGCGACCCACCATTCAGGAGCGCCTTTACCGGAACCCATACGGGTTTCTGCGGGCTTCTTGGTCAGCGGGCGGTCAGGGAAGATGTTGATCCACACCTTGCCGCCACGCTTCACGTGACGGGTCACCGCGATACGAGCTGCCTCGATTTGACGGTTCGTGACATAGGCGCCTTCAAGAGCCTGGATGCCGTAGTCGCCGAAGGCCAGCTCGGTGCCGCCTTTAGCCACACCAGTGCGGTGTGGACGATGCTGCTTGCGGAACTTGGTCCGACGGGGAATGAGCATAAGACTCAGGCCTCCGTTCCTTGATCGGCAGCCGGCTGTTCGGCCTGGGGCTCAGTCTGAGCCTTTTCTGGCTGCGTGTTTTCGCTTGCGCGTTCCTGGTTGCGCTGACGTCCACCGCGTCCCTGGCCTCCACGGCCGCCGCGACGGGGTCCGCGACGATCACCGCGGCGTCCGCCGCGGTTCTGCTGCTCAGCCTGCTGGCGAGCAAATTCGCGCTCGGTCATGTCGCCCTTGTAGATCCACACCTTGACGCCAATGCGACCGAAGGTGGTACGAGCTTCAAAGAAGCCGTAGTCGATGTTCGCGCGCAGGGTGTGCAACGGCACACGGCCTTCACGGTAGAACTCGGAGCGAGACATTTCGGCTCCACCCAGACGGCCGGACACCTGGACACGAATACCCTTGGCGCCTGCACGCTGTGCGGACTGGATGCCCTTACGCATGGCGCGACGGAACGAGACACGTGCTGCGAGTTGCTCGGCGATGCCCTGAGCAACCAGCTGTGCGTCCAGATCGGGGTTGCGAACCTCGAGGATGTTGAGCTGGACCTGCTTGCCAGTCAGCTTCTCGAGAGATTGACGCAGGCGATCTGCCTCGACGCCACGACGTCCGATCACAATGCCGGGACGCGCGGTATGCAGGTCGACGCGCACGCGGTCGCGGGTGCGCTCGATGTCAACTTTCGAAATGCCGGCGCGCTCAAGGCTTTCAGACAAAGCGCGACGAATGGCGACGTCTTCGGCTACGTAATCTGCGTAGCTCTGGCCTTTGGTGGTTGAGTCGGAGAACCAGCGGGACCGGTGATCGGTGGTGATTCCCAGACGGAACCCGGTTGGGTTAACCTTCTGCCCCATTACTGGTCTCCCTTCTGCTTGTCGTCCTTGGTGCCCACCACAATGGTGATGTGGCTGGTGCGCTTGAGGATCCGTCCGGCGCGTCCTTGTGCGCGGGGGCGGAAACGCTTCATAGTCGGGCCTTCGTCCACAAAGGCTTCGAGGACCAGCAGGTCGGCTTCGTCAAAAGCCTCCCCTGCCAGCTCAGCCTTGAATTTGGAGTTGGCGACAGCGCTGTGAAGCACCTTCTGGACATCGGTTGCGACGGCCTGCGGAGCGAACCGCAGAATGTCGGCTGCCTCCAGGACACGCTTGTTGCGAACTTCGTTCACCACGCGGCGTGCCTTCTGGGGCGTGACGCGAACGTAACGCGCCTGCGCCTTGGCTTCCATGAAATCCTGCCTTTTCTTCCCTAGGGCCGGCTCAGCGCCGACGTCCTTTGCGATCGTCCTTGTCATGGCCTCGGAAGGTACGAGTGGGAGCGAATTCTCCCAACTTGTGACCCACCATCGCCTCGGTGACGAACACCGGGACGTGCTTGCGGCCGTCATGCACCGCAAATGTGAGGCCCAGGAAGTCTGGGGTGATCACTGAGCGGCGTGACCATGTCTTGATGACGGCTTTTGAATTGGTTTCGTTGGCCTTGTCGACTTTCTTGAGCAGGTGGTCGTCGACGAAGGGGCCCTTCTTCAAACTACGCGGCATATTTTCAGCTCCTTATCAGCGCTTCTTGCCGGTCCGGCGACGGCGCACGATAAGCTTGTCGCTGGCCTTGTTCGGACGACGGGTACGGCCCTCGGGCTTGCCCCACGGTGACACCGGATGGCGACCACCAGAGGTACGGCCCTCACCACCACCATGCGGGTGGTCGACCGGGTTCATCACAACACCGCGAACGTGGGGGCGCTTGCCCTTCCAACGCATACGGCCTGCTTTACCCCAATTGATGTTGGAGTGATCGGAGTTGCCGACCTCGCCAACAGTTGCACGGCATGCAGCATCAACGTTGCGGATTTCACCGGAAGGCATACGCAGTTGCGCGAAGCGGCCTTCTTTGGCAACGAGCTGCACAGACGCTCCAGCGGAACGCGCGATTTGCGCGCCACCACCGGGCTGCAGCTCAACTGCGTGCACGACGGTACCGAGAGGGATGTTACGCAGCGGCAGGCAGTTACCTGGCTTGATATCAGCCTGTGGGCCTGCTTCCACGCGGTCACCCTGATACAGGTTGGCCGGTGCCAAGATGTAACGCTTGGCTCCGTCCTCGTAGTGCAGCAGTGCGATGCGCGAGGTGCGGTTCGGATCGTATTCGATGTGAGCCACAACGGCGGGGATGCCGTCCTTGTCATGGCGACGGAAGTCGATCACGCGGTAGGCGCGCTTGTGGCCACCACCGCGGTGACGCGAGGTCACGCGGCCGTGCGCGTTACGACCACCGGTCTTGCTCAGCGGACGCAGCAGCGACTTTTCTGGCGTAGAACGCGTGATTTCAGCAAAGTCCGACACACTTGAGCCGCGACGGCCCGGCGTTGTGGGCTTGTATTTGCGGATTCCCATAATGTTCCTCTACCTCTCCGGCTGCCTTCAGGCCTGATCGCCGAAGATGTCGATGGTGCCTTCGCGAACGGTCACGATTGCTCGCTTGACGTCCTTGCGCTTTCCGATTCCGTTGCGGGTCCGGTATTCCTTACCCTTACGGTTCTGGGTCGCGACAGAGGCAACCTTGACACCAAAGATTGCCTCGACAGCAATCTTGATCTCGGTCTTGTTGGCGCGAGGATCAACTTCAAATGTGTACTTGCCCTGATCCATCAGGATCGATGACTTCTCAGTCACGACAGGCTTCAAGATGATGTCGCGCGGGTTCTTGGTGGATTCGAGTGCGCTCACTTGGTCTCCTCCTTAGTACCGAGGAAAGTCTCGAGGGCGCCCTTGGTGAAGATGACATCGTCGTTGTCGAGGACGTCATAGGTGTTGAGCTGATCAACCCACAGAATGTGAGTTTCCTGCAGGTTGCGCAGGCTCAGTGCCGTCAGATCTTCACCGCGTTCAAGGACCACCAGGACGTTGTCGTTGCCAGCAACGATTGTCCGCAGAGCTTTCAGAGCTGTCTTGGTGGACGGCTTGTCGCCCTCGAACAATGAAGTCACAACGTGAATGCGATCGTTACGAGCGCGATCGGACAGTGCGCAGCGCAGAGCGCCGACCTTCATTTTCTTCGGGGTGCGTTGTGCGTAGTTACGCGGCTGAGGTCCGTGAACCACTCCGCCACCGGTGAACTGCGGTGCGCGGATGGAGCCCTGACGAGCGTTACCGGTTCCCTTCTGGCGGTACGGCTTCTTGCCGCCGCCGGAAACCATGCCACGGGTCTTGGTCGCGTGTGTTCCCTGTCGGGCCGCAGCAAGCTGCGCCACGACGACTTGATGCATCAGCGGAATGTTCGCCGGCACGTCGAAAATTTCACCGGGCAGGTCGATCGTGTCGACCTTCTTGCCCTCACGGTCGAGCACATCGATCGTGCGCGTGGTTTGGTTATCAGTCATGTCACGCACCCTTCACGGACGTGCGAACCAGGACGATACCGTTCTTCGGGCCGGGGATTGCGCCGCTAATGAGCAGGAGGCCCTTTTCGGCGTCCACAGCCTGGATCGTCAGATTCTGAATTGTGCGGCGCGCATTGCCCATACGGCCGGCCATGCGCTGTCCCTTAAAAATGCGACCAGGTGTTGCACAGGCACCAATGGAGCCTGGCTTGCGGTGATTGCGGTGGGCGCCGTGAGAGGCTCCCACGCCTGCAAAGCCGTGACGCTTCATCACACCGGCAAATCCCTTGCCCTTGGTGTTTCCGGAAACGTCAACATGCTGTCCCGCTTCAAACACGGTTGCGTCGAGTTCCTGCCCCGCTGCGTAGTTATCGGCCTCGGTTGTGCGAACTTCGGCTAGGTGGCGACGTGGTTCCACGCCTGCCTTGGCAAAGTGTCCCGCGAGAGGCTTTGTCACCTTGCGGGGGTCAATCTTGCCGTAACCGATTTGAATCGCAGAGTAACCGTCAACCTCTTCGGTACGCACCTGTGTGACGACGTTGGTGCCGACCTGCACGACAGTGAGCGGGACAAGACGCCCTTCGGCGTCCCATACCTGGGTCATGCCGAGCTTGCGGCCCAACAGCGCCGTCATGGGCGTGCTGGCCTTCTGCTTGGTATCAGTTGTCATTGCAGATGTCCTCAGAGCTTGATCTCAATATTGACGTCCGCAGGCAAGTCAAGACGCATAAGCGAGTCGACGGCCTTCGGAGTCGGGTCGATGATGTCGATGAGCCGCTTGTGTGTGCGCATCTCAAAGTGCTCGCGGCTGTCCTTGTATTTGTGGGGCGACCGAATGACGACGAACACGTTCTTTTCGGTCGGCAGTGGCACCGGGCCCACGACCGTGGCGCCCGCGCGTTGCACGGTCTCCACAATCTTGCGCGCGGAGCTGTCGATGACCTCGTGGTCATAGGACTTAAGCCGGATGCGGATCTTCTGTCCCGCCATGCCGTCTACCTCTTCTCGTACAGCTTCGTCACCGGTCCCCGCATTCGGGCGTGTCGCAATTCGCGACACATTCGTACGCGGTTTCCCTCGGGTGAGGGACGGACCGTTGTCTTATCTAAAGAACTCGGGCTATAAAGCCCGGCCAGATTTTGGTCTGGATGAGCCCCACCCTCGCGGGGCAACCTGATTAGTTTGACAGAAAACCCCTCGTTGGTTCAAGTCCGCTCAGGCAAAAACCGGTGTGAATCACCTGACAACTAGCCTGCTATCCAGCTTTTATGCCTTGCTACGGGCCCACGGAGGCACATTCTGTCACCCTGCTGCCAAGAATTGTCGCCAGTATCACTATCGCTGGTGCACCCCCTCAGCTACCCCAGCCTGTCCATCCGCACTCTGCCCGCGTGCCATCCTTTTACCTCACCCTGTCTCTCTGCAGCCTGTCACTCGGCAGTCAGACTTCCACAATGTGCTCGTCCGTTCAATTCTCAGCGCTCACTTGCTCCCATCTCCACCTCATGCCCGTTCCCCACTTGGTCCCCTCACCCCCCCATAGCCCCTTCTTCCGCTCGGGCCCTTCTTTTGATCGATCCCCTCTTTCCTCGGGCCCTCCCCACTTAGTCCTGTCCCTCACTTGCCCTATTCCCCAGTTCCCAACTGTCGATCTGAGGGTCGAATCGACGATTCTCCGCTGAGACTTCCACGCATCACAGCTGGTCAAGGGCCTGCTAGGGAAGCAGGACCGGAAATTTCAGCCTTCAAATCGACACTCGGGTAGAGGGAGGGAAGTCTTAACGAAAAGATCTGCGGAGTATCCGTGTTCGAAGTTTTTTCGGAACTCCTTCGAGAAGCATTCGCAAACAATAGATGTTAGGTCTAGCACATAGGCATACCTACAAGATTGTTCGCGTAGCCGATCGGAGGAGTTCTTGCGGCGCCACCGCGCCTTCACTCCTAATCTCTGCAGAGACTTCTTTCCAGCACTGCCCTTTCCCCGCCTCTACCCATCTGTCGATCTCAAGGACACCTATGGAAGGACATCCCTTGGCGCGACTGCATCGGTGCAGGTCACAGCCAATTCACCTTCGTTTACTCAAACGGAATGCTGCCGAGATCGACAGTTGGGTAAACAACCGGTGGGAAACAGGCAGATAGACAGCTTGGAGCAAAAAGCTCGAGGCGGAACAGTTCAAAGTAGAACGGCTCAGGCCGGAACAGTTCGGAACGCAAGAAGAGATGGGGCCGGAACAGTTCGGAGCGCGAAAAGGTGCCAGACCCGAATTCGTTGGAGCATACAGCGCCATCGCCGCGTAATAGCGACAGAAAGCATATACACGCCCCTTGGCTATTGATCTCACGATCAGACAATGGGAAGCACGAATCACACTGGGCCGACAAAAGGGCGGAGAACGCTAAAGGCCGGAGCAGGCTAAGAGACGGACTACAGCTAGGAGCCGGAGCCGCCAAAAGACAGAGCACGAGAAAAGGGCGGCGCTACCAAAAGGCAGAACACGCTTCAGGCCAGAGGGCGCCAAAGGAATGGGCGCGCTTTGAAACAGAGCACGCAAAAAGACAGAAACGGCAAGAAGATACAGCAGCACAAAAAAGATGGGCTTGGAAGCATCTTTCGATGCCACCAAGCCCATCTCAGCTCATTCGGCTCACCGCCAGGCGCCCTCGTCAATACCGACTCAAACGGCCCAAACGGGGAACCTCGCGAGTGCCAGCGCCAGTTACAGTCGGCTCAATGCCAACTGTACCCAGCTACCGAATCACTTATCGATTTCGGTCACACGACCTGAACCAACGGTGTGGCCACCCTCGCGGATAGCGAAGCCCAGGCCGGGCTCCATTGCGATGGGGTGAATCAGTTCAACGGTGATTTCTGTGGTGTCGCCAGGCATAACCATCTCGGTGCCCTCGGGCAGCGTGATGACGCCGGTGACGTCCGTGGTACGGAAGTAGAACTGAGGACGGTAGTTGGAGAAGAACGGCTTGTGACGGCCGCCTTCATCCTTCTTCAGGATGTAAACCTGGCCCTTGAAGTTCGTGTGAGGCGTGATGGAGCCGGGGACGGCCACAACCTGGCCGCGCTCGACATCTTCGCGCTTCGTGCCACGCAGCAACAGACCGCAGTTCTCGCCTGCCCATGCTTCATCCATGGACTTGTGGAACATTTCGATACCGGTGACGGTGGTCTTCTGGGTCGGGCGGATGCCGAGGATCTCGACTTCAGAGTTCAGAGCCAGCTTGCCGCGCTCGACACGGCCGGTCACAACGGTGCCACGGCCGGTGATGGTGAAGACGTCCTCGATCGGCATCAGGAACGGCTTGTCGAGATCGCGCTCAGGGGTCGGGACGTACTCGTCCACTGCATCCATGAGCTCTTCGATCGCCTTCGTCCACTTCTCGTCGCCCTCAAGAGCCTTGAGTGCCGAGACGCGGATGATCGGGGCGTTGTCGCCATCGAAGTCCTGAGAGTTGAGCAGGTCGCGGCATTCTTCCTCAACGAGCTCCAGCATTTCCTCATCATCCACGGCATCGCTCTTGTTCAGAGCAACAAGGATGGTGGGGACGCCGACCTGACGGGCAAGCAGAACGTGCTCGCGGGTCTGAGCCATCGGGCCGTCGGTTGCTGCGACCACCAGAATTGCGCCGTCCATCTGGGCTGCGCCGGTGATCATGTTCTTGATGTAGTCAGCGTGACCGGGGGCGTCAACGTGTGCGTAGTGACGCTTCTCGGTCTGGTACTCCACGTGGGAGACGTTAATCGTGATGCCACGATCGCGCTCTTCAGGAGCGTTGTCGACGTTCTCGAACGGCGTGTACTCGTTCAGTTCCGGGTACTTGTCGTGCAGAACTTTGGTAATTGCTGCTGTCAGCGTCGTCTTGCCGTGGTCAACGTGTCCGATGGTACCGATGTTGACGTGCGGCTTGGTGCGCTCGAACTTGGCCTTCGCCACTTGTGTCCTCCTGGACTCGGGTAGATGTTCTCAGCCTATGGCTAGGTGTTAGCTTAACACCCACAGGGCGTGAGATCCTACAGGGTTTCTATTGAATTGGAGTGCGGATCTGCGCTGCAGCTTTCACACTGCCCCTTGACAGTGATCCCCGCCACCTCGCTCACCGGAATCCCGGCGCTATCCGTCTTGCGCTGCACTGACGCTCCGGTCTCGACCGATCGGTTCCGGCGCGGGACCCCCGCTACTGCGAAGTCCCCCACCGCTGACCGATCTGACCAGTGCAATCACGCAGTGCAACAGGCAATAGCACTACGGTACACCGATCGGGGTTGATCCGACCCCGTGGGACTCACTCGCCCCGAGACTTTCCGACGATTTCCTCTGAAACGCTACGAGGAACCTCGGCGTAGCTGTCGAACTGCATCGAGTACACGGCGCGTCCCTGGGTCTTGGACCGCAGGTCGCCAACGTATCCGAACATTTCCGACAGCGGAACTTGCGCGCGAACAACACGCACACCATGCTGCTCATCCATTGACTGGATGGCACCACGACGAGAGTTCAGGTCGCCGATCACGTCGCCCAGATATTCATCAGGCGTACGCACCTCGACGGCCATAATCGGCTCAAGAAGAACCGGCTTCGCCTTCTTGGCGGCTTCACGCATGGCCATTGAACCTGCGATCTTGAACGCCATTTCAGACGAGTCAACTTCGTGGTATGCACCGTCAAGAAGCGTGGCTTTGACATCCACCATCGGGTATCCAGCCAGAACACCGGAGTGCATGGCTTCCTGAATACCAGCGTTTACAGAGGGGATGTACTCACGCGGAACGCGGCCACCGGTGACTTTGTCCTCGAAGACGTACTCTTCTTCGGAATCGCTCGGCAGCGGCTCCAGCATGATGATGACGCGGGCGAACTGACCCGAACCACCGGTCTGCTTCTTGTGAGTGTATTCAAACTTTTCGACGGTCTTACGGATCGTCTCGCGGTAGGCGACCATCGGCTTGCCGACGTTAGCCTCGACCTTGAATTCGCGACGCATACGGTCAACAATGATGTCGAGGTGAAGCTCGCCCATACCACCGATGATGGTCTGGCCACTTTCCTGGTCCAGCTCAACGGTGAAGGTCGGGTCCTCTTCAGCCAGCTTCTGGATGGCGACGCCCATCTTTTCCTGGTCAGCCTTCGACTTCGGCTCGACAGCCACGTGAATAACGGGCTTCGGGAAGGTCATCGACTCCAGAACAATCTGATCGTTCAGGTCACACAGCGTGTCGCCGGTGGTGGTGTCTTTCAGACCGATCACAGCGTAGATGTGACCAGCGTGCGCCAGATCAACCGGGTTCTCCTTGTTGGAGTGCATCTGGAAGATCTTGGAGATACGCTCACGCTTACCCTTGGTCGAATTCATGATCTGGGAGCCGGCTTCCATCTTGCCGGAGTAGACGCGGATGAAGGTCAGCTTGCCGTAGAACGGGTGCGCCGCAATCTTGAATGCCAGCGCTGAGAAAGGCTCGTTCTCATCGGGATGACGAACGAGGTTCTC
Organism: Pauljensenia sp. C0170B5; assembly: GCF_056590195.1. Classification (NCBI taxonomy): domain Bacteria; kingdom Bacillati; phylum Actinomycetota; class Actinomycetes; order Actinomycetales; family Actinomycetaceae; genus Pauljensenia; species Pauljensenia sp. C0170B5. The sequence continues at coordinate 62,737 of NZ_JBWPVR010000010.1, forward strand.
TACCTCAGAGTCATCACCAGGTTCGAAACCGCTGACGGATTCGATATCCAGAGGTGAGGGCAGGAAGCTGATCACACCGTCCAGCACGGGCTGAACGCCCATGTTGCGCAGTGCGGTACCGCAGTAGACCGGGAAGGCCTTGCCTGAAACGGTCAGCGCACGCACGCCTTCCTTGATCTGGTCAACGGTCAGTTCGCCGTTTTCCAGGTAGGCTTCCATGAGCTCGTCGTTGCCTTCAGCGGCGGCTTCCATCAGAGCCTCACGGTATTCCTCGGCCTTGTCCTGCAGGTCGGCGGGAATCTCGCCTTCCTCGACGATGGCACCAAGGGTGGGCTTACCGTCTGCGTCAGTTGCCGGGTAATGGAAAGCCTTCATCGACAGCAGGTCAACGTTGCCTTCGAAGGTATCCTCGGCGCCAATGGGCAGCTGCATGACGATCGGGTTCGCTTTGAGGCGATCCTTGATGGTCTGCACCGAGTAGTAGAAGTCGGCGCCCAGCTTGTCCATCTTGTTGATGAAGCAGATACGTGGGACGTTGTACTTGTCGGCCTGACGCCACACGGTTTCTGACTGAGGCTCCACACCTTCCTTGCCATCGAAGACAGCCACGGCGCCGTCGAGCACACGCAGTGAGCGCTCAACTTCCACCGTGAAGTCCACGTGGCCAGGGGTATCGATGATGTTGATCTGGTTGCCTTTCCAGAAACAGGTCACGGCAGCCGAGGTAATCGTGATGCCACGTTCCTTTTCCTGGTCCATCCAGTCAGTGGTTGACGCACCGTCGTGCGTTTCACCGATCTTGTAGTTAATGCCCGTGTAGAACAGGATGCGTTCAGTCACGGTCGTCTTGCCGGCATCAATGTGAGCCATGATGCCAATATTGCGGACCTTCCTCAGGTCTGTTAGCACTTCTTGTGCCACGGAGTTGTCCTTCGCTTCGTCGTGCGTTCTTTCGGTGATCCCCATTAACGAGGGCGGAGCCCCGCTGGGGATTAAACAGCTGGCAAAAGTATTATTTCACGCAGCATGGTTGTCAGCGGCGTCAGAGGCCGCCCTCGGGAATGGAAAAATCACCAACGGTAATGGGCGAATGCGCGGTTCGATTCGGCCATCTTGTGCATGTCCTCGCGGCGCTTCACAGCGGCACCGAGGCCGTTGGACGCATCGAGAACTTCGTTAGCGAGACGCTCGGTCATGGTCTTCTCACGACGTTGACGCGAGAAGTCAACCAGCCAGCGCAGAGCCAGAGTGGTGGCGCGGGCCGGGCGAACCTCAACCGGAACCTGGTAGGTAGCGCCACCGACACGGCGGGAACGCACCTCAAGGGCTGGGCGGATGTTGTCCAGAGCGCGCTTGAGAACCACCACTGGATCCTGCTCGGTACGCTCACGCACTGTCTCGAGCGCGCCGTACACGATGCGTTCAGCCAACGACTTTTTGCCGTCGAGCAGAACACGGTTGACCAGTTGCGAGACGATCTTGGAACCGTAAACCGGATCGTCGACAAGCGGGCGCTTGGGAGCTGGGCCTTTACGAGGCATTACTTCTTCTCCTTCTTCGCACCGTAACGTGAACGAGCCTGCTGGCGGTTGCGCACGCCCTGCGTATCAAGTGATCCGCGGACAATACGGTAACGGACACCAGGGAGGTCCTTCACACGACCACCGCGGACGAGCACGATGGAGTGCTCCTGGAGGTTGTGTCCCTCACCTGGGATGTAAGCCGTCACTTCGATGCCTGACGAAAGGCGCACACGGGCAACCTTGCGCAGCGCAGAGTTCGGCTTCTTCGGGGTGGCGGTGTACACACGGGTGCACACGCCACGGCGCTGAGGCGAGCCCTTGAGCGCAGGCGTCTTCACTTTGCCGCGCTTGGAGCTGCGCCCTTTGCGGACGAGCTGCTGGATTGTAGGCACTGAAAAATTCTCCAGTCGTTGTGCACTCTGATGACTGTGTTTGCCTGTGTCAGCAGCTGCCCCGTTGTCGGGCCAGTGTCCGGTTGAATTTCGCTGCCGTGAGTTCGGCGGCGGATCGTTGCCGGTTGACGAGGGCAAGCCACGCATCGTCGTGCGTTTTCTTGTGTGGTGCCCGGCGTAGCGCAGGCACCCTGGCTTCAGTCAGCCCGATATTGTCAAGTCCCCTGACTGGGCAGCGTTGATCCATCAGGGGCCGGCGCGCCATGATGTCCGACGGTTAGCGTGCTGCTCAGCTTGTTCTGCTGTGCACCCAAGCTGTGGGGCCTGCTGCCCGTGCGGTCAGAGAATGACGCCCGGAGCTCCGATGGCACGAGGGCGAGGGGGCGATGTCCGTCCGCTCGGTATCCTCCTTGTGGAGCCCGATGCTTGTATCACCGGTTGTGGCGCTGCGTCTTGATCACTGGTGCGATCAGTGTCGCATCGCCGCCAGATCGTGTGATCAAGCGGTCAGGTGACCCGATGTACTCGGGTTACCGCATTTCAGCTTAGTTTGTGGGCGGCGGGCACGTCAATTGTGTACGGCGTGAGCTAAGGCGCATTCTGGACGGAGGCGCGGTCGGAGTGGATTGTTAGGAATGGAGTCACGGGAACTTCCGACGCCTCGCGGCAGGCCGCTTACGGCGACTGCCGGGCGACCTTCCAAGGAGGGCTTCCCATCGACCCCGTCCCTTCCTCCGCCCCTGCTCCTCTTACTCTTACTCTTACCCTTACCCTTACCCAACTGTCGATTTCAGCACGATCTTCGGCACTACCTTTCATAAAAACTGTTCTTGACCTGCGGTTTTAAAAAACATCTTGTCGAATCGCGCCTCGAGATCGACAGTTGGGTGAAAGAAAGGAAGGGAGGGAGTAGTGGAAGGAAAGCGGAAAGATTGCCCGGCGACCTCCCTGCAGAAGTTGTCCCGATGGAATCGTGGAATATTCCAAGGCGAACCGACCAGAGGGAATCCTCACGGCCGAGGGTACCCGCCCGGCTCAAGCCGAGTTATCCACAAGTATCACCCCTACCACCACCGTATCCACAAGCTGCCGCTCTTATTGCCGCATACGCCGCTTCCCCATGTCATGCTCTTTCAGCCATGCAACTCGACATAACCGTCCGCACGCCCAACACAACCATCACGCATCCAGCTCTATCGCCACACAGTCAGTGCTCGACAACTGGGCACCCTTAGAAAGGAGGTATCCGAGTGACCACCTACATCGAGCACCTTCACCTCGCCACAACCTCGCGCCACCGCCGCCTCAGCGCCCTTAAGAAACAAACTGGTCAGTACTACGCGCGCGTTAAGCGAGGCGTCACGTGGCGCATCGATCCCAGCGCTACCCAGAGTGAAACGTGGAAGATCCGCAATGATGCCGCCTTGGCACGGATTGCGGCCACCTGTCTGACGCATCCGCACGCGACATTCATAGGCCCATCTGCAGCTTTGCTCCACGGCCTGTGGTGCTGGGACCGTTCGCCTGACGTTCACATCCTTACGCATGGCAGACCAGGAAACGAATCCCCGACCTTGCCTCGGATTGAGATTCGTTGCGGCCACCCTCGGCGATCCCCCATCGAAGCAAGCAGAATTTCTATCCCAGCTGCCCGAATAATGCGACACCAGGTACCAGCTATCGGGCCGATACGCACGGTCAGAATCCGCGGATCCAGCATCGACCGCGGGCGTGAAAGCGACGTGTCGGGGTCGCGCCGTCGAATGCTGCTACGTGTGGCGACACTTGAGGACACGCTCATTTTGTGCGCTCTCACGATGCCGGCGAGCCACGCGTTCGTGACGCTATGCGACGGGATGCGTCGGCTGAGTCACTTCAACAAGCACCATCAGGACAGGTCTCGCAAGGCTGAAGAGCGTGTGCGAGCTGCTCTGGTCCGCCAGCTTAGTCGCTTTCCGAGGGGGCATCGCAATGTGGCTCGCGCGAGATGGCTCATACAGCATGCGGATGCGGGCTGCGAATCAATTGGCGAGGCGATGCTGCTGTGGATAGTTCGCAGTCGGAAGCTTCACGCTGTGCGCACACAGTTTGAAGTGCACCAACGCCCAGCTGAGAGCCTTGCTGGAGCGCGCCCGGCGAGCGTGTACTTCATCGATATTGCTTTTCCGCGCGAGAAGGTCGCACTTGAATTTGACGGCCGCAGCAAACGAGGCGTGTCGCACTCACAGATCGCTCACTCTTACCAATCTGAGGGCAGGAGGCAGCGAGATTTGGAGGCGCGCGGCTGGGTTTTCGAACGCTTCATTTGGGACGATTTGCACCACCCTGAGCATTCGGCTGCGCGGATCGAAGCCCGGTTGCGTGGGACGCGCGTGGAAAGCGCTGATCGACGTATTGGTTCTCCGAATCGACGAGGGAGGCCGCGAGCGCCCGCGCGAGATCGGTGCCAACGAGTTGAATGCAGATGCCCTGAATGTGGTGCACTGTTGAATGTGCTTGCTTCGTGAAAGAACTGCCGAAAACTGCATGAAGGTGCCGAGCTCTACCTTGGTGGTACAGCTCGGCACCTAGAGACTAATCGGCGTGACTAAGCGTGCAAATCCGACAGGTCTTCGATCTGCGAATTAGTTGCTTACAGCGGCACACCAAGGTCTTTCAGGAAGTTGCGAGGGCCATCGTATTGGATCGCAATGAGGCCGGCGAACGCTGCGAGAGCGCCAAAAAGAACGAGCTTGAAGAGTTTCTTGATCACGGTGTCTCCTCCATTTGACTAGTGGATCAACGTAGTCAATTCTATGTGCTTCTCTGCGCCAATGCAGAGACTCGATACTGTTCTTCCGCCGTTAATAGTCTCCAATTCCCACCTCCTTCTCTCCCCTACTGTCGATTCCAAGGCCCATCCGACGGTTCTCTCCACGCATCTCGATCCACAAATGCCTGCTGGCCAGTGACGATGCGTGGGGCACCCTCGTCAATTGGGAGGATACGGCAGCCAAATCGACACTTGGGTGGACAGGGCGGCGGGGAGGGAAACAGCACCATTTTGCGACTGTGGCAACCAAGATCTGAAGAAACCTCGGACACAAAATCGCCAGAGGTCTCGGAAGCGTCACGACACTCGATGTCAGAGCCAAAAGGCCACATCACGGCGCTCTTAGTGCCCGTTATTTGCCCCTCCACTTTGGGCGTCGCCACTGTCAGTTTCCTCAGGCACTGCGCCTTCGGCACCGATATCCTCTCCAGCCAACTCGGCCCTCCGGTAAAGGCGCTCCAGCGCGTGAGCTGCACCTTCAGCCTGCATGCCGTTCGTCCAGTAGAGCGAATGAGCCGAGCGCTGAATACCTGTGCGCCGGCTCCCCTGGCAAAATAGATCCTCCGCAACGCAAAAGTCACGAATCCGGGTGGCAAATTCAGCTAAAGCCTGCGAGTGCCGCGGCAACATCCCGTTAAAACGCGGATCGTAGTCGCCGCGGTTATACGGCATCGACCCAACAAAACCAGGATCACCGTATAGCTCGACGGCAGCAATCGCCTTCCGCGCAGGCTCACTCAGTCGCTCGACATCGCCCATGATCAGCCGGTCTTCAGGCTTGCTCAGCGTCTCAGCGACAACGATCGCGCCCTGCGAATAACCCACGAGCACGTATTTCTGATTTGGGCACCGAGCCGCGCCATCTTCAAGCATCGCGGTCAGAGCTAAAACGCCGTCTTCGACGGAAGCATTAACGTCAAAACTTGCGGGATATTCCAGCGCAATGGCACGCGCGTCTTTCGACCATTTCTCAACGATCTCGCCCGCTACGGCATCAGTGAGGCCACCGCCGCCGGTCTCCTCATTCGTTCCACGCGCATTAATCGCCACGACGTCCACGCATTCTCCGGTGGTCATGAAAGACTGCTCGGCTGGATGGCTGGATTGGGATTGGTCGGGGGCAGCTTCGATGGGGTTGTCGGTTTCTATTTCCGATTGGTTCGACGAGGTTGACTGATTCGAAAGGGCGGATTGAGCGAGAGACTGCTCCGGCTCGGCAGGGCTGTTACCGGCCACACACCCGGCTGCAGTGAGTGCCGTCACAGCAATCAGCGCAGGTAGTCCGAGCTTTCTCATCCGTCACTCCCTCTCGGTTCCACCCAAATTCTACCCATTAACGAGGGAGACTCCCATCTACTGCTACACGCAGTACGCTCCAGATCGGCATCAGTGAGTTTTCTCGATGTTTCGGGCCGACTTTGACGATCCATATTCTGGGAATCGTCGGCAGATCTGTACTTTCCTTCTCCCTCTCCTTCCCTCTTTCCCCGTCTGTCGATCTGAAGGGCAGGTCACCGGCAATCGCACCCACGGGCGAGGCGTTTGCACTGGTCAGGAGTTACCTATCGGGAGGTAGAGCCGTGATGAATCCAGTGAGAGGCTTCCAGATCGACAGGTGGGTGCAAAAAGAGTTTGGTCCACAATTATGAATTGGGTCTGTACGGGCAGCAGTGCTGTTCCGTAGTGTGGTGCACATGACACGACGATCACGACGCTCCACGCACGCCAGGCTCCTTGTTCCAGTAGTGGCCGGAATGATCATGCTGGCTGCATGTAGCCAGGCACAAGACGGGCAAAGCAACAACATTGAAGTCTCTGCCAATCAAAGTGGGTCAGGCGATGCAGCCCACAGCATACCCATGTCGGGCGAGTACCCGGTCTTGCCCAACGGGAAGCTCGGCAGGCCCGTGGACTGGGTGGAACCACACGAACCACAACTACCCAGTGCTGCCACCAACATGGACGCGTTCGGGGCGCGATACTTCGCCGAGTACTACCTCAACCTCCTCGCATACTCCATCAA
>NZ_JBWPVR010000011.1:0-64610 GCF_056590195.1 Pauljensenia sp. C0170B5
GGCTGCTCGGCAAGCTCACCGAGTTGTTCAGGAAGTTCTCTGACACCCTCAACAGGCTCCTCCGCAAAGGCGCAGACACACCCTCGACACGCATCAACGCTTCTGCCCCTCACGTAGACCCAGCTCAATATACCGAGTTTTCCTTGCATCGCTCCGACGCAACCCCCCATTGGGACACAAGCCCCGCACCATTTGGGAAGAACGCGCACGGAGAGCCGTATCCGACCTACGACGCGTGGGCTTCAAAGAATTTAAACTCGAGAGGTGTTCCGAATTATAGATTTCAAGATACAAACGGCGCCTTGCCTGACTCAGTTGTGCGCCATAGCAGCCTTCAACAAATCAAGGAAAAGTATGGACGATTCGTCGACCGGATCGGTCATCCAGGGGGACAATTCGTCGCATCGGCACCTGAAGGCCGTCATATTCCATTTGAAAAGCGATCAATGCCGCCTCCGAAAGCTCATGACCGTCTCTACGGTTATCAGCTGGGTGAACTGCCTCGTGGCTACTCTGTTGAAGAGGGTACAATCGCCCCCGCATTAGGATTTGAAGACGGAGGTAAGCAATTCATCTTCTTAAATGAACGAGGTGAAATGGTGTCAATTGCAGAGTGCATAGAGAAAGGAATTCTCCTCGAATGGATACACTGAGTTTCGATGAGTTACGGCCTTTAGCTGAATGCCGATGGGCCCGATTTGCACTCAACGAGGTAGCACATGAATCTGTCACGCTGAGCTACGACTATGGCGACCCCGCCCTCCACGTGGTACACCACAACGACGGATCTTTCGCATTCGGTTCAAGCGGTCGAGGTGGTCCTATTTCCTTCTCACTTGTCACTATGGACGCACAGATTGCCCTACGCTGGCTTATCTTAAACGCCAGCTTCCCCTATCGATACGCTCGCGCCTACCTGCAGTTCTCCATTCCTCACCGAACTAGTCAGATACGGGAAGGATATGCTCTCCACCGCTTGACGCGCACACTTTCGACTCTGCGAGCTCCAGATGGCGAACTTCTGCCGATGAAGATGAGCGACGACCTTGTACATGACGTCTCCCAATGCGTGCGCTACTCTCACATTCATGACATAGAGGTACACGACCTGGTCGATTCAGTGACCAACGCAAACGGAGAACCTTCGCTTTCCCAATTCCTTGCCCCTTAGAGCCAACGCAAGAAAACTCTGAGAGCGGAGGCTCCACCCGGAGCTGGATGGCTCTCATATGTTCAGACCGTATAATGAAGGATAAGACTCCGTCACATGTCTTAAGAATAAGGGATGATGCAATATTGACGCTCACGAGTCTTGATGAGCCGTTTTTCGAGGAGCTGTCGAAGCTGGCGGAAAGTTCAGACGCTCTTTTCATGCGCAATGTGTTCCATCCTCGTTCGATCAGTATCAGTCATGCTGGGGATCCGGTCTATCACGTGGCTCAGCTTGAGGATGGGCAGTTCGCATACGGAGAAAGTACGCGAAACGAGGATATCCAATTTACGTTCTTTTCCCCGGATCTTGACCTGGTGACACGCTGGTTCATCTACCAGGCGGGCGAATCATTCCGCTGGGCGCAACGCGACTACCCATCCATGTACATTCCCTGCTACACCTACGAACAGCGCCCTGGTTATTCCCTCGTGGAAATCAACAAATTTGACTACACGCTTCAGACACCCGACCGCGGAATCCTTCCCATGCTCATGAGCGATACGTTGACCAATGACTACTCGCGTACGGTGGAGTTCTCCTATGTCTGTGATATTCCGGTTCGGGATCTTCTTGACTCTTTTCTGGATCCTGATGGTCATCCAGCCCTCGAAGCATTCGTTGTCGAGGAATAGCGGGTGTGAGGGTGGTGTGAGGCTGTGTCGTTGATGAGTCTTGATGAGCCGTTCTTCGAAGAGCTGAGGCCGCTGGTGGAAAGTTCGGACGCTCTTTTCATGCGCAATGTGTTTCATCCGCACTCGATCCAGCGTCAGCTACTCGAACGGGGATCACGACAATCGCCTCGCCGACCTCGATGACGGGGATGCGCATTGAGACGCCAACCATGGCCGACCCTCGGCTCACTCTGCGCAATATCTGTGCAGGCTTTGTTGTCGACCGCCAAGACGTGCACGTGACCGAAGAAGCATGAAGAGGTGACAAATTCTCTTGGAGGAGCGGAGGCATAAAAAGTGCGCCGTGAGGGAATCGAACCCCCAACCCGCTGGTTAAGAGCCAGCTGCTCTGCCAATTGAGCTAACGGCGCATGAGTTACAGGTGGTGCGCCGTGAGGGAATCGAACCCCCAACCCGCTGGTTAAGAGCCAGCTGCTCTGCCAATTGAGCTAACGGCGCTACGTCTCGTAACGAAGTAATACTGTACTCGTGTCAAGGGGCTTCAGACAACTTGAAAAGTAGGCGATAGGACACATCTGCAGGACGCATGCACAGGCGCGCATGGGCATCTACAGTAAGAATCGGAGCGCCAACGCGTCTTTGACACTGACAAACCTGGAGGGCTGATGGAACACCACGACGATCTGCGTGACGTGCCCATCACGCAGATGACGCAGGACTACTTGAAGACCATTTACTCCGCAGGGGAGTGGAGTGGTGCCGGAGTATCGGTGAACGATCTTGCCGCCAGGATGGGCGTTGTTGCATCGACCGCATCTGAAAACGTCAAGCGCCTGACAGAGCAGGGACTGGTTGAGCACGAGCCCTACCATAAGGTTCACCTGACCGAAAAGGGCCGCGCAATAGCAGTAGGTGTGGTGCGTCGCCACCGGCTCCTCGAAACCTACCTGTACGAAAAGCTCGACTTTGAGTGGGACGAAGTTCACCGAGAAGCAGAAATCCTTGAACATGCGGTCTCCGAGACGCTGCTTGAGCACCTCGACCGTGCGCTTGGTTTCCCGATGCGCGACCCACATGGCGACCCGATTCCGGCTCCTGACGGCACTCGCCTGGCTCCCGGTATGATGCCGCTGTCTGACGTTGTCGAAGGAACTGACACGGTCATCGTGCGAATCTCAGATGGCCATCCGCAGATGCTGCGCGATCTGGCCAGCAGGAGGATCGCCCTGGATGCCCGTATCACGGTGGTGCGCCGCTCACCTGCGCTGGGAACACTCACACTTGACGTGCGTGAATCTGGTGAAGAGCGCGCGCATACCGTCGAAATCGGTGACGTGGCCGCAGATGCCATTTTCGTAGCCACCGACCCCGACGATCTTCACGTTGAACAGTAACGGGCGCAATCGCGCGCCAACTGTCGCAGCCGCGCACCCGAGCTAGCTCAGGGAAGCTGACCCCATCGACGGCGGCACGTTCGCCTCGTACCCCAGGCCCACCAGTGCCTCACGCACCCTCGTCGTAGCATCGTCGAGGGCATCATCACTAGCCTGAGCAGCATTGGCGAATGCAATATCTGCTTCCGACTTCATGGGGACCACATGCAGATGGGTGTGAGGTACCTCAAAACCGGCAATGATCAGGCCGGCTCGTTCCACGTCGAAGGCTTCGATCTGTGCTCGCCCAATGATGTGAGCCACGCGCATCAGGTGCTCGGCAACCTCCACCGGCGCGTCCGTCCACGACGGGTAAGGGTGGCGCGGCACCACCAGCATGTGACCAGCGCGGATCGGCTCAATGGTGGCAAAAACAACACAAACGTCGTCAGCCCATGCGAAGCGTCCCGACCATGTTCCATCAATGATGTTCTCAAATGCTGTACTCATGGCTCTATTGTCACCCATCTTGCGCCCGCATGGGCCACCCTCGTCGCGATACCCCTCCGCACCTGCGCCCGATCGTACGCTGAACGAATCCGGTAGCCAGTGGCGCGATGAGATACCCTTAAGTGGTTGGCAACAGGCCAATTTGACGAGCATGACCGAAGAATTCGAGAGGGATCCATCAATGAGCCAGAATCAAGGTTCGGAGCCGGAATTCCGCTACACCGCACAGATGGCCAACGCCATCGAAGACAAGTGGCACAAGCAGTGGGATGACCGTGGCACATTCAATGCCGATAACCCAACCGGAGACCTTGAAGGGCCACTGGCGCAACTGACCCCTTACTTCCTGCTCGACATGTTCCCCTACCCGTCAGGCAAAGGCCTGCACGTTGGACACCCACTGGGCTATATCGCCACTGACACGATCGCACGTTTCCAGCGCATGCGCGGCTTTAACGTGCTGTACACGATGGGATTCGACGCATTCGGTCTTCCCGCTGAACAGTACGCCATCCAGACCGGCCAACATCCGCGCATCACGACATACGACAACATTGCGAATATGCGTCGCCAACTGGCGCGCCTGGGACTGTCGCACGACAAGCGCCGCTCATTTGCTACAACCGATGACCTGTTTGTGCGTTGGACGCAGTGGATCTTCCTGAAGATCTTCAACGCGTGGTATGACACTGAAGCGACGAACCCGGCCGGCACGAAAGGCTGCGCCCGTCCGATCAGCGAACTGGAAGACGAATTCCGCTCCGGCACGCGCCCGATCGCCACATCTGAGGGCGAGGAAACATTCGACAAGGCGTGGGACGATCTGACAGCGGTCGAACAGGCCCGCGTGCTCGATTCCTACCGCCTGGCCTATATCAACGAGGCGCCCGTGAACTGGGCTCCCGGCCTGGGCACCGTGCTCGCCAACGAGGAAGTCACCGCCGAGGGACGCTCCGAGCGCGGCAATTTCCCAGTCTTTACCAAGCGCATGCGCCAATGGATGATGCGAATCACCGCCTACGCTGACCGCCTGGACGCTGACCTGGACACAGTGAACTGGCCGGACAAGGTGCGCTCAATGCAGCATCACTGGATTGGCCGCTCCACCGGCGCGCGCGTCACATTTGACGCTGACGGCACGCGGCTCGATGTGTTCACCACCCGCCCTGACACGCTTTTTGGCGCAACATTCATGGTCGTTGCCCCCGAACACCCCCTGCTCGGGGACGAGGGCGACGCTGCTGACCTGAACGTGCCTGCTGAGTGGCCCGATGGAACACGCGAAGCGTGGACAGGTGGATACGCCACACCAGCTACGGCTGTGAAAGCCTACCGTGAACGCGCTGCACGCATGACGGATGCGGAGCGAACCGCCGAAGCAGGAGAGAAGACAGGCGTGTTCTCCGGGCGTTTCGCCACCAACCCTGTTAACGGCACGAGCATCCCGATTTTTGTGGCCGACTATGTCCTGATGGGATACGGCACCGGCGCGATTATGGCTGTGCCCGCGCACGACCAGCGTGACTTTGACTTCGCACGTCGTTTCGACCTGGACATCATCACCACGATCACCCCACCCGAAGACTTCGACCGCGAAGAGGCCGCGTGGGTCGGTGACGGTGTCATCACCAACTCGGCCAATGAGGAAGTGGACCTCAACGGTCTGGGCAAGGAAGCAGCCATTGAGCGCATCACACAGTGGCTGGAAGAACGCGGCCTGGGCAAGAAAACCGTGACGTACCGCCTGCGTGACTGGCTGTTCTCACGTCAGCGCTACTGGGGTGAACCGTTCCCCGTGGTGTATTCGGCTGATGGCCGCGTGCACGCGCTGCCTGATGAGATGCTCCCCGTCACCCTGCCGGAAATTGATGACTTTTCGCCGCGCACATTCGATGAGAACGATGCTGCGTCTGAGCCGGAAGCACCGCTGGGTCGGGCAACGGACTGGTTGGACGTTGAACTGGATCTGGGTGAAGGCAAACAGACGTATCGTCGTGACACGAACACCATGCCGAACTGGGCTGGCTCGTGCGCTTACGAAATCCGTTACGGCGACCCGAATAACGCCGAACATTTCGCTGATCCGGTCAATGAGCAGTACTGGATGGGGCCGCGCAACCCGGGCGAATCCGGCGGTGCAGACCTGTATGTCGGTGGCGTCGAACACGCCGTTTTGCACCTGCTGTATGCGCGTTTCTGGCAGAAGATCCTCTTCGACCTGGGATACGTCAGCGCATCTGAGCCGTTCCACCGGCTGTTCAACCAGGGCTACATCCAGGCCTACGCCTACACGGATTCACGCGGCGCATACGTGCCGGCCGATGAAGTGACGGGCGACGAGGAAAGCGGATTCACCTGGAAGGGTGAGCCCGTCACACAGGAATACGGCAAGATGGGCAAGTCCCTGAAGAACGTTGTCACACCTGACGAATTCGCTCAGGACTATGGCGCGGACACGCTGCGAGTGTATGAGATGTCGATGGGACCGCTGGATATTTCCCGCCCGTGGGAGACGCGAGCCGTCGTTGGATCTCAGCGCTTCCTGCAGCGCCTGTGGCGCAATGTCCTCGATGAAGAAACTGGTGAGGTCACTGTCAGTGACGAACCGGCCGATCTGGCCACGCGCAAACTGCTGGCCCGCACGATCGCGGATGTGACGGTTGAGTTCGAGAACCTGCGCATTAACACCGCCATTGCCCGCATGATCGTGTTGAATAACCACATCACGTCGATGGATGCGGTACCGCGCGAAATCATCGAACCCCTGGTGCTGATGGTCAGCCCTGTTGCGCCGCACATCGCTGAAGAACTGTGGCACAAACTGGGGCACGGTGAGTCGCTCGCACGTGAACCGTTCCCGGTCGTTGAGGACGAATCACTGCTCGAAGAAGAAACGATTACTGCGATCGTGCAGGTCAACGGCAAGGTTCGTGCCCGCCTCGATGTATCGCCCTCAATTGACGAGGACGATCTGCTCACTCGCGCGCTCGACCTGGAGCCGATCCGCGCCATCCTCGATGGACGTGAGCCGCTGAAAGTTATTGTGCGCGCACCTAAACTGGTGAACCTGGTTCTGCCGAAGAACTAGCCGCGCACTGCCAGATTGGTAGTGGCGAGAACCTATGCCTGAAGGCGACGTTATTCACGCTCTGACCCGCACGTTCGACACGCTGTTTGTCGGACGTGCGGTCCGGGTGTCATCGCCGCAGGGGCGCTTCGCCGGCGGAGCACGCCTGATCAACGGCAGGATAGTGACGTCGGTTCGTGCGCACGGCAAGCATTTCTTCATGCAGTTGAGCGCGCCCGGACCGGTACGCGAGGGACACCCCGACGGTACGCAGGTGGCATATACCGACGACCTGTGGCTGCATGTCCACCTGGGTCTGTATGGGTCGTGGCGTTTATATGGCGGTGAATCGGTGGAGGTTCCGGTATCGATCGGAGCTCCGCGGCTGGCTGGCGACAGCGGCACAACGGACGAGTACGGCCGATGGACTCCACCCGAGCCGGTTGGCCAGGTCAGGGTCCGCATCGAAACAGATGACGCGGTCGCCGACCTGTCAGGTCCCAATCGCTGCGAAGTCATCACACCTGATGAACAGCGCCAGGTGCTGCGGCGTCTGGGTCCCGATCCGCTTTCACCCCACGCGCTGACTCGTCCCGACCTGGAGTGCGCCTTCATCGATGCGATCCGCTCACGATCGCGCACCATCGGCGAACTGGTTATGGATCAGTCTGTGATTGCCGGCGTTGGGAACATTTACCGCGCAGAATCGCTCTTCATTACGGGGATTCATCCCAGACGCCGAGGCAACCGAGTGGCCGAGGCGCGCCTGAGCCTGCTGTGGAAAACGATCTGCCCACTCATGGCACACGGCCTTGAAGTGGGCAGAATCGAAACAGTGAGCGACGAGGATGCTCCGGAACCACCCCTTGAGGGTGATCCTGAAGCATCACGCTGGTATGTCTATCACCGCACCGGTAGGCCGTGCCTGCGTTGCGGCACTCCCGTTGCGGAGGATCTGATGGCTACGAGGCGTCTCTTCTGGTGTCCGAGCTGTCAGCGCTAGGCAAAAGCCCGACGCTGACAGGAAGGCTATGACACTAGGCCAGGTCAGTGGCCGGAGCTGCTCCCAGGTGGACCTCCATGGAATCGTAGGTCGGCGCCTCGGGACGGTTCGTGACCGGACGATCCAGGTAGAACATGGCGGTCGAGGCGATGTCGTCATGCAGCGGCAGGTAGCGGCCACCTGAACGCCAGCCCAAAGCCTGAATGTCGACGCGCGGCAGTCCCTTGGAGAAGTGGATTGCATCCTGAATATGGAAGCGGTACATTCCGAAACGCTGATTGGCGATATACAGGCCATCGGGGCGGATGACCTGCGGCATTCCCAAATACGGCGTGGAGAACGTCGTGTATCCGCGGCCGGGGACATCGAAGTTCCAGGCACCACCGAAATAATCCTCAGTGCCGGTGCCACAGATCGTGGGATAGTCAGTGTCGTCGTCCATGTAGAACTTGATTTCGCCTTCGCCCCACCAGCCATTGTCATTGACTGACCATGCGATGTAGGTGCCCACGTAGTGCCCTTGGCCCTCGATGTTTTCCAGAATCGGGTGTGTGGTGAGCGTCGGCAGGGGGTTGGAGCGGCGCCACTGCGCATGGAAGTAGGCGATATCGTCCTTGGCGGCTGCGCCGTCAGCGGCGGATGAGTCACCCTCGTCAATGTCGTAGGTGATCTGGTAGTAGACGCGGGCATCCTCGTCGGAGGTGTTCTCCAATGTCAGGCGAGCACCGGACTTGAACGGCATGGGCCAGAAGGAGTTGAAACCACCGTGCGGGTTGGCGGCGATCGGAACAGAATTAACCTGCGAGAACACGGACCAGCCATTGCAGAAGAAGTCGCCGTAGGGCACCTCAACGGCAGGTTCGTCACTGCCGTCCCAGTAGCAGCGGAAGACCAGGCGACGCCACAGTGAGGTGTGAGCGGTCATCCAGATATGAGTGATGCATCCGGCACCTGAGATGTTGGCCAGCTCGAATGTGCCGCGAGCCGGAACGTCGATACTGGGGGAGATCTTCCACGTGGGTCCCAGGTCGCGTGCACATTCCGCACCGGTTCCCTCGGTCGCACGGCCGCCATCCCCAGGTGTGCCGTCGAAGTTTTCCGGAGAGATGGAGCGAGTGGCTACGTTGCGAATTGTGGTCAGACCTGTCAAGGGGGAGAGCATCGTTGATCGCCTTTCCTGAGAAAATATCACAATGTGTGTCGAAATTTCACGAGTTGTAATCGATTACTGTATAGTGTAGAGCACCAGGTAGTCAGGGTCAATTAGCCATTGGCTTCCAGGTGCCATAATCAGCGAGTTTTCCACTGGTGGAATGCTCAAAGATCATCACAACGCGAGATAGGGCTAACGGACTCAACGTTGAGTCATATCGAAGAGGAGACACCATGAATTCAGGAAAGAGCAGGTGGGCGTGGGCAGGGATTGCGTCGTTCACCTTGGCATCTGTTCTCGTAGGAGGATGCGGCTCGGGAACGCCAGGTGAACCCGCAGGTTCAGAAAGCGGCGCAGCAGCCTCGGGGTCATCATCCGAGGGCGGCACGACCATTGAATTCTGGCACCGCACATTCACCCCCGTGGAAAATGAGTGGTACAAGAACATCGTTCAGAAGTTCAACGAAGCGCAGGACGAGATCACCGTAGTCGACACCGAAGTACCGGCCGACGCGTGGGATCAGAAGATGAAGTCGGCGCAGGCAGCAAACAAGAGTCCCGACATTTACACCTTCGCCGGACCGCTCAACGACGGCGTGAATGCCGCTCAGTTCCACGATCTGGATTCGATCGTGTCCAAGGAAGGCCTGGACAAGATGACCGACCTGGCACGTTCGGTTTCCCAGATTGATGGCACTTACTACGCATACCCGCTGGTTCTGGAGCCGCAGACAGTGCTGTTCTGGAACAAGGAAATGGTCTCCGCTGCCGGCCTTGACGCTGAGCAGGCACCGAAGACGTGGCAGGATCTGCTCGACAACTGCGCGAAGATTCAGCCAACCCTGTCGGATGGTCAGTACTGCATTTCCCCGGCATCTGATGCCGGCACATTCGCCTGGGCATCTGTGGGCCAGCAGTTCAATGCTTCCGGACACAACGCACTGACCGATGACTGGAGCGCACCGAACATCAACGACCAGGGCTACCGTGACCTCATGCAGTTCTACAAGGATCTGTGGGACAACGGCTACATGGCCAAGCAGCCTCTGGGCAGCTACCTGGAAGCCAAGGAATTCGGTGAAAAGAAGGTGGCCTACAAGGTGTCCGGTTCCTGGATGATGTCCGAGGTTGGCTCCGACTACCAGGACATGCTGACGAACACGGGTCTGGGCCTGTTCCCGAGCTCACCGAACGGAGAGGGACGAACCACCACCACACTGGGTGACTTCAAGTGGGTTGTTGACGCAAAGGCCAAGCACCCTGAAGAAGCAGGCAAGTTCCTCGAATGGGTTCTGGCCGGAGACGTTGAGAACCTCGTTCCGTTCTATGTTGCCACCCAGTTCACCAAGATTCCTCCGCGCGACGACGTTCAGGAAGGCGTGGCCGCCACTGAAGAGGCCAAGTCCGCTCCGTGGTCAGACGTCATCATGACTGAGATTGCTCCCGATGCCATTCCAAGCGTTGCCTACCCGTGGGATGTCTCGATGGCAGTCGGCACGGCGATGGAGACCGTGATGAAGGGTGCCGCGACCGCTGACCAGGCGATCGACACTGCTGAGAAGGCGATCCAGACCGTGATCGATCGTGAGAGCCTTCCCGAGAAAGCACCTGCTCCCGGCGATAAGTAACTCAGCCCTGTCATAGGACTGTTCCCAGGCTGAAGAAAGGAATCCCGATGTCCAGTACAAAGGTGCGGAAGGACTCAAAGAAGTTCCGTTTCCGTGATGGACGACTCGCATACCTCTTGATCCTTCCCGCCTTTGTGCTGCTCGGGATCTTCGTGGTGTGGCCAGCAATTTACGCAGCGTACCTGTCATTCCAGGACTGGAGCTTTTACAAGCCCGCAGTATTCGTTGCGTTCAAGAACTACACGGACGTCCTCAAGGACCCGCTGTTTATCGCCGCCATTAAACGCGGTTTCATGTTCGTTCTGTTCACCGTGCCCACCACGTTGGTTCTCGCATTCCTCTTTTCCAGTCTTGTCGTATCTGTGTCGCGCAGATTTGCTGACACGTTGAAGGTCAGCATCTATCTGCCGACCATTATTTCCGGCGTTATTACCTCGATCATCTTCGTGTTGATCTATGACTACTCCGGCGGCATTTTGAACTGGTTCCTCGGGTTCTTCGGAGTTGAACCAATCGCATGGCTGGGTGACCCCCAGTGGGCGCTTCTGGCCATCGCAGTCCCGGCAATCTGGCTGGGAATGGGCCTCACATCCCTGATCATGGTGGCAGCCATGATTGACATCCCCAGCGAGTTCTACGAAGCCGCCTCGCTCGAGGGAGCGAACTGGTGGCAAAAGACCTTCTACATCACATTGCCGCAGATGAAGAATGTGGGGTTGTATCTGCTGGTAACAGGCATTATCGGCGCGATCCAACAGTACGAGCTCCCGCTGGTCATGACCGGCGGCGGGCCGTTGGATTCGACAACCACACCGAACCTGTTCATCTTCAATCACTTCCGCGGAGACATGAACGTGGGCTACTCGATTGCAGCAGCCCTGCTGATGTTCCTGGTTCTGGGAACCCTCTCCGCACTGATCTTCAAATTCGTGAACTCCGAGAAGCTGGTGGATTAATCATGTCAGTAATGTCAACGTCGACGGGTGTCAGCACCGCAATGGAGACATCGGACTCCACGAAGAAAGAACAGGCAGCAGCACCGCAGTTCCACCGGAAACAATGGTGGCCGGTCATCCTGATCAAAGGCCTGTTCGGTGCGATCTTCATCTTCGCTGCACTGTTCCCCCTGCTGTGGATGGTCATCGCAGGATTCAAGGCAAAGACCGAAGTTGTTCAGACCCCCTTCCAGTTCTTCCCCGAAGTGTGGCACTGGGAAAACTACGCGCGCATCGCGCAGGATCCCACGTTCATCCGCGCATTGCTGTGGACGCTTCTGGGTGCGCTGCTCTTCATGACTGCCAGCCTGACCGTCAACTCACTTGCTGCCTATGCGTTCGCACGCCTGGAGTTCCGCTTCAAGAAAATCCTGTGGGTCGTCATGATCACGACGATGTTCATTCCGGGTATGACGATTCTGCTGACCAGCTTCATCGTTGTGACGAAGTTACGCATGCTGGATACTCTGGCCGTTCTGGTTATTCCCGGTATCGCGAACGCGGGAATGATCTTCTTTATCCGACAGTTCTACCTGTCGATCCCCTCATCCCTCGAAGAGGCAGCCATGCTGGATGGGTGCGGGCGTTTCCAGATTTTCGTGCGTCTGTTCCTGCCCCTGTCGAAGCCTCCGTTCGTCGTCATGGGCATCACGTCCTTCCTGGGATACTGGAATGCATACGTGTGGCCGATTCTGACCATCACGTCCCCGGAGAAGTACCAGCTCCAGCAATACCTTGCGACGTTCCGCTCGGAACGTACCTCTGAACTGGGTTTACTCATGGCGGGCTCTGTCCTGTCAGCGGCGCCAGTGATCATCATCTTCCTTATTTTCCAGCGCCAGATCATTGGCAACATCAAAATGTCCGGTCTGAAGTAGGAGCGTCCTCATCGATGAGGACGACGGTCACGGCCGACACACCCATCCAAGGAAAGGACACGCTATGCGTGAGTCTAGCTCACCACCAGGGCGCTGCTTATTCACTCGACGAGGAGCAATCATTGCTGCCTGCGCATGCGCCGGCGCGCTGTGTCTGGCAGGAACAGCGTGCGCTGCCGATCCAGCCGCACCCGAGGCGGAGAAGCCATACGCTCATCCTTCGGCTGCACGCGTTGTCGCTCAGCTGACAGGTGCTAAAGGTTTTACAAACACCGCCCAGACCATGAAAATCCAGGGAACCGACCTTGGAATCATGTGGGATGACGGACACGGTCATGTGTTATTCGCTGTTGGTGACACCTTCGGCGAATGGAGCGGCAATGGTGGCGGCGGAGAAGACTGGCGTTCGAATGCACTGCTGCGTTCGTCCACCAGGAACTTCGCTGAAGACGGAATCCTGTTCGATTCTGCCGTGGTCGATGAGAACGGAAAAGCGCGGGAGATCATTCCCTCGCTCAAGATCCCTGAAACCGAGCACACCACTATTCCCACCGGCGGCATCGCGGTGGGCGGCCGGCAGTATTTGGCGTTCATGTCGGTGAATAAGTGGGGCGTCCCCGGAGAATGGTTCACGAACTATTCCCGTATCGCGTACTCCGATGACGGGGGAGAAACCTGGAATACGACCGACGGCCCGCAGTGGACCAACGATGACAAGTGGTCCAATAACTTTCAGATGGTGGGCTTTGCTCACGGTCAAGGCGATGGCTTCGTCTACATGATGGGCACGCCGAATGGTCGCTTCGGTGCCATCCGCATCGCCAGGGTTGATGAGAACAAGATCCTCGAAAAGGATGCTTACCAGTACTGGAACGGCAGCGAGTGGGGTGACGACGAGGGTACCGCGGCCGACATCATTGAAGCTCCAACGACGGAACTGTCTTTGCAGTACAACTCATACCTGAACAAGTGGATGCTGATGTACACCACTGATTCAGACGAAGCGGGAATCTTTGACGTGGTGTACCGCCTGGCAGATCGTCCGGAAGGTCCGTGGTCAGACAAGACAGTAGTGGCAACCTCACTGGATTATCCCGGAATGTATGCACCGTACATGCACCCGTGGAATTCAGGTTCAGAAGTGCATTTCGCCATGTCAATCTGGGGCTCCTACAACATTTTCCAGATGGCATTCGAGGTAGATAAGGATGGCAATGTGATCCACCCGAACCTCGTTAAGGACCCCGGTTTTGAGCGCGTAGAGAATGGCGGTATGAGTCCCCATTGGCAATGCCACGGACCTTGCGGTCTTGATGGCAAGCCGGATTGGGCATATGGGTCAGAACACCAGGCATGGATGCGGAACAACCAAGGCACGTTGGAGCTTTCCCAGACAGTAACCGTCACACCCAACACTCACTACAAGATGACAGCGTTCGTGACGACTGGTCCTGACAACCCGCAGCGCACTGACAAGGGAACGGTGGGTGCGCGTCAAACCGGTCCAGGCGGACAGGTTCTTGCCTCTCAGGAATTCACACACTTGGCCGGATACACGCGCTTTGTTGTGGAATTCGACTCGGGAAGCAACAGCCAGATCGATATTTTTGTAGACGCTGCCCCTACTGCTGACCAGTGGGTGCAGATGGATAGCTTGTCTCTGAAGGCCACTGGACCGAGTAAGTCCGACACCAAGCCTGCAGATGGTGATGCAAACGCCGATGCCGATGCGGGTAAAGACGAGGGCAATCTTGGTGGCGACGTGAACCGGCCAGAAAACGGCAACGGGGGTAAGGCAGGAGCGGCATCCGCTCAAGCCGGCTACAAGGCAACGGTTGCGCGTACCGGCTCCACAGTCGGAAGCCTCGTGCCCGCACTTGTTGGAATCAGCCTGATTGGTGGGCTCTCCTTGGTTGCAGCAAGGCGCCGACAGGCTAGGTAATGTTCAGCTGAATACGACATTGACGAGGGCGACTCACGCACTGGTGGTGTGCACCGAACATCGGATGGGTCGCCCTCGTCAATCGTGTTAGGGCGTCTAGGTGCGGTGACCCGCAGTGGTCATGGATGCAAGCCGGAGCTAGCTCGGGCATACAGGCCCATGCAAAATAGAAGACGGACGAAAGCCGGTAGAGAAGCGGGGTAGACAGGCGTCTGCAGCGAGCAGGGGAGGACCTAGGACGCGGAATCGTCCGATTCGGCGTTGACCTCCACAAAACCGAGTGCGTCGTAGAACTTCTGCGCGTCGGGCGCGGATTTCAGATCAAGGCGCAAGGACAAGTCATTTTCACCCCACGACGCGCAACGGCGGGCAAGCTCGGCAATGAGCACCGTTGCAATGCCTTCACGACGACATTCAGGATCAACAATCAAGTCAATGACGAACGGACCGCGCGGAGCATCATCCCACACAACATCGGTGACGCACAGGATCGCTCCCACCAGGCTTCCGTCACGCCACGCGCCGATGAACGAGTCGTCACGAGGCTGACCAAACGCACCTTCAAAATACAGACGCATTTCATCCGTTGATTCCCACAGGTTCTCCGCAGTGGAGGGCGCTCCATAGGCGATGACATGGAGCGATGCCAACGCTGGGATGTCGTACCTCGTGAGGGTGGCAAGCTGGACGCCCTGGGGCTGATCGACATCGGCCAACGTATTCAAAGAAGCTTGCAACGTTCGCTTCGTCATGCCCTTAGCCTACGTGACCTGGCGCACGTTTGTGGGTATTTTGGCAGGTGACGTCACCTCCGATGTCACACACATTGGCGTGAGCACGTGCAACATGCGGTGTGGGCCGAGGGGGAAGCGCAGCGCAGAGGCCGAGATTCCTCGGTTAAATCAGGAGGGACGGATCCACGTAGGAGTTCGGATCCACAATCAGCTCATCGTCCGGCTCTTCCACCGATTCGGGGGAAGGATGCGACCTGGCCGGAACCCCCAAGGCCACCGAGCATTCCGGAACATCGCGGGTCACCACGGCGTTCGCACCCACCTTTGAATTGTCACCGATGGTGATCGGGCCCAGAACTTTTGCGCCCGCACCGATCATGACATGGTGCCCCACTGTGGGGTGACGCTTCCCCGGACTCATCGACACACCGCCCAGCGTGACACCATGGAAGATCACGACGTCGTCGCCCACTTCAGTCGTCTGGCCGATCACGACACCGGTCGCATGGTCAATGAAAACCTGATGGCCGATCTGCGCGGCCGGATGGATATCAACTCCAGTCATGACACGCGCGAAAGAGGAAATCAGGCGAGCCGGTATACGCACATTGCGCTGCCACAGTGCGTGCGCAACACGGTGACTCCACAGCGCGTGCACACCAGGGTAGGTCAACGCCACTTCAGTGCGCGATCGTGCAGCTGGGTCACGTTTGAGCGCAGTGTCGAGGTCCTCTCGCAGAAGCTTAAGCGCACGTGAGGGAGAAAGTGCCATGATGCCTCTTATTCAATCAGTGGCCGAGATCCCCAGTGTGGGTGACAGGAGCACACCGCTCGTGCCACCCACACGTGAGACCGATCAGTATCAGTATTACTCGTTGTCGTCGCGCAGATCTTCAAACAGCGCAGTTGACAGGTATCGCTCGCCCGTATCGGGCAACACGACCACGATGTTCTTACCGGCGTTTTCAGCACGCTCAGCAACCTGGGTTGCTGCAGCCAGAGCAGCACCCGAGGAAATGCCGACAAGCAGGCCTTCTTCAGCAGCGGCGCGGCGGGCAAAGGTGAGAGCAGTGGGGGTGTCGATATCTATCACCTCATCGACGACTTGTGCGTTATAAGTGTCGGCCACGAAGTTCGGTCCAATTCCTTGGATTCCGTGGGGGCCACTTGCGCCACCGGTCAGCATAGGGGATTCAGCGGGCTGCACGGCGATGATCTGGATATCAGGGTTCTTCTGTTTGAGCGCGTCGCCCACACCTGAGATCGTGCCGCCAGTTCCAACTCCGGCAACGACGATATTCACCGTGCCGTCGGTATCCGCCCAGATTTCTTCCGCGGTTGTGACGCGGTGTATTTGCGGGTTGGCAGGGTTGGTGAACTGTGAGGCGATGATTGAGCCTTCACGTTCGTCACGAATCTTCTCGGCTGCGGCCACGGCACCGGAGATGCCGTCCTTCGGGTCGGTCAGCACCAGTTCAGCGCCGAAGGCTTTCATCAGCAGGCGGCGCTCAATGCTCATCGACGAGGGCATCGCGATGACCACGTGGTAACCACGCGAGGCGCCCACCATTGCCAGTGCGACACCCGTGTTGCCTGAGGTGGCCTCGATGATGGTTCCGCCTTCCTTGAGGGCGCCCGATTCCTCGGCAGCGTCGATGATGGCGGCAGCGATACGGTCCTTGACAGATGACGCAGGGTTGAACGCCTCTACTTTTGCGATGACGTGGGCGTTGTCGCCCGCGAGGCGATTGATAGCGACGAGGGGGGTGCGGCCAATGAGTTCAGTGACGTTTGCGGCGATAGCGGTCATGAAAAATCACTCCATAGAGAAAAAGTCAAGAAGGAAAGAAAAAGAAAAATGGGCTGGTTCAATCACCATGCGGGCGAACAGCAGTACGCATAGACGTACGGAGAAGGCTATTCGCCCTAGAGACACTCCGCCGTGCAGATACAGAAAAAGCACGCAGAAACTGCGTGCACGCAACGCCGCGCGACCTGTGTCGCGTTCATCTGGTTCGTTGCTGTGTGAATCACATGCGACACTGTACGGCCTTTTGTCTCATGCGTCCACTTCTATTCGAGTTTGTCCCGTTACGTGAACGCTGGCCTGCCCGTGGGTCAGAACCATCGCGCGGTCTACCCACTGCTCGATGTCGTCGTCAGTGGCGGCGACATCGAGGTGGACACGCGCATCCCACGTGCTGCCCACAATCGGCACATTCGCGCTGTGCAGCTCCGACTGGAACTTACCGGCATCATTGGGATCGACAGTGATGCGAGCAATGTTAAGAGTCTTGATGACCACGTGAGGTGCGCGGGCCAGTGCCTCACTCACCGCCGACGAATACGCGCGGATGAGGCCTCCCGCACCCAGCAACACTCCGCCGAAATAACGGGTGACGACAGCCGTCACATTCCACGTGTCAGACATTTTGAGGGCTTCAAGCATAGGCGTGCCGGCTGTGCCCGATGGTTCCCCGTCGTCAGAGGAATGCTGGATTGCGTTTCGGCCATCCGCACTGATGAGGTAGGCCGAACAGTTATGCCGCGCCTGTGGGTGCTCCGAACGGACCATGTCGATGAGTGCGCGCGCTTCATCTTCGGTGTCGGCGCGGGCCAGAGTGGCGATGAAGCGTGAGCGTTTGATCTCGATTTCATGGGTGATCAGCGTTCCTGCACGAAGCGTTCGGATATCGTTCACGGAATCTGTGTCACCC
Organism: Pauljensenia sp. C0170B5; assembly: GCF_056590195.1. Classification (NCBI taxonomy): domain Bacteria; kingdom Bacillati; phylum Actinomycetota; class Actinomycetes; order Actinomycetales; family Actinomycetaceae; genus Pauljensenia; species Pauljensenia sp. C0170B5. The sequence goes on from NZ_JBWPVR010000011.1 coordinate 17,846, forward strand.
CTCCGCTTGCTCGTGATTCCATTGATGATGCTGTCACTCTATCGTGTCGGCATGCAGTAGCGGCGCATGGTCGTCCTCGTCAATTACGACAATTACGAGGGGAGTGGAGGGCGCAAATGTGGGCAAAGTCCTACAAAGAGGGAAGAAAGTCACGCCCCTGGCGTGCTAGAGTTTTTGGGTTGCCGGTACGCGAGTGAAATCACAGCGAAACTGGAGTCAGCAGCTGGCATTTTGTCAGCAGGCATGGCACAGTTATTGCCGGTAGTGATGTCCACGAATGTAGAAAGAGGAGCGGTAGGGCCATGGCAGTTCCCAAACGCAAGATGTCCCGAGCGAACACCCGCACTCGCCGGTCAGCATGGAAGGCTGATCTCACCCAGCTCGACAATCTGAAGGTTGCCGGTCGTGAGATTCGCGTGCCCCGTCGCCTGGCGAAGGCGTACAAGAAGGGCTTGCTCAGCGTCGACGATCTCGACTGAGACATTTTTCTTACGCGTCACTCGATGACGTGAGGACCCGGACACCCCGCGAGGTGTCCGGGTCTTTTGTTGTGTGTACGATCGCTGCCGCCGTGGATGATGCAACGCTGCTGATCCATGCGCTGTGCGTGCCCAGAAGGATCAGCCGAACACTCAGACAGGACGTGTCTTTCCGTTAACATAAGAACAGCACGGCAATCCGGTGCCTGTGGCCGCACATCACAGCGGCGGCATGAAGAATCTGAGAGGTGAGGGATGACTCGAGAGCGCTTTATTGTGGGCACGTCAGGCACATATCATCCGGGACGGCGGTGCGACGTTGAATATGGTCCTCTTGCCGCATACGCAGTGGAGCTGGCAGGCGTGGAAGGGCGGGCACCGAAGATTGGCTACCTCGCCACGGCGTGCGGTGACCAGAAGGCGCGAATCGCTGAACGCATGGAGGCGGCGCGGTTGCGCGGGTGGCAGCTTAACCCGTTGACCTGTTTCATGATGCCGAACGTCGACGACCCTCGCGAATACCTCCTGGACCAGGACGTCATCTGGGTTGACGGGGGATCGGTGGTGAACCTGCTGGCAGTGTGGCGCGCACACGGACTGGACGAGGTCATGCGCGAAGCGTGGGAGAAAGGCATCGTTCTGGCTGGCGTGTCCGCCGGATCAATGTGCTGGCACATCGGCGGAGCCACGGATTCATTCGGACCGGACCTGCGTCCCGTCACCGATGGCCTCGGCTTCCTTCCCTACGGCAACGGCGTGCACTACGGAGTGAACCCGCAGCGTCGTGAACTCCTGCAGCGCATGGTGGCCGAGGGTGACTTCACTGATGCCTACTCGTCAGAAAACGGGATCGGCCTGGTCTACCGCGATACGGAACTTGTCGACGTGGTGTCGGATCGGGACGAGGTCTACGGTTGGCACACGTTCAAGGACGGGGATGAGGTTGTCGAAGAACAACTCACGCCTCGCCGTCTTGCTGATTAATTACATCATCATCACAGTTTTGGGTCTGTCCACTGATACAGTGCGACTCGTCCCCACGGCGGCACCGCACGGGTGATGCCGCTTTGGCATGTGAAACATTTCAAAGAAAGGGTCCGCATGATTACTTTCCTCGTGATTGTTATTGCTCTGGCGGGCATTGCTGCGGTCGGATACCTGGTGATCAAGAAGGTACATCCGGCTGCGTCAATTTTCACCGTCGGCATCGTGCTCATGATGATCGCTGCAGCGATGGGCAAGATCGATAACGCAACACGCGAAATTGAAGCCACTGGCAATGCGTTCTACGACGAGCTGCAGATAGTCGAATCGATCTTCGCCAATCGCTTCACCGGAATCGGTATGGCGATCATGGTGCTGTTCGGCTTCGTATCCTACATGCGGTACATCGGCGCAGATGCCAAAGCCGTCGTCATCTTGTCGAAACCCCTCAGGGCTTTGCACGGCTCATATTGGCTGATCCCCGTCGGTTTCATCCTGGGCAACATCTTGTCTCTGGTGGTGCCGTCGGCCGCATCCCTGTCGCTGCTGCTCATCGCCACGCTGTTGCCGGCGCTGGTGGCATCAGGATTGACGCCGCTGACGGTGGGCGCAATTGTGGTGACGTCGTCGACCATTGTCCCGACGCCGCTGGAAGCGGGCCTGATCCAGGGCGCTGACCTGGTTGGTATGCCTGTCACGCAGTACGTGTTTGGCCATGTGGCGTTGGCGACGATTCCGACACTGCTGATCACGGCTTTCATTCATATGTGGTGGCAGCGTCGATGCGATCTGGTCGATGCACGCAAACGTGCTGACGTGGCTGCTGGCATTGTCGCAGCGACCGGTGCGACCGGAGCTGAAATGAAGGCTGCGAAGAAGGGTGAGAAATCTGCGTCGGGCGCGTCGAACAGTGCCTCAGAAGCAACGATCCAGGATGCCCTCAAGCGCGCAGCCAATTTGCCGTGGTTCTACGCATTGTTGCCGTTGCTGCCACTGCTGCTCATCATCATTTCAGCGGCTCTGAAACGTCTGGGTGTCATCCCGTTTGAGGCTGGCATCCTGCCTGTCACCGTTGTCTCCCTGTTCATCGCGATGATTGTCGAGGCTATCCGCCTGCGTTCACTGAACAAGGCGATCGATGCGGGTAAGAACTTCTTCACCGGTATGGGTGAGGCAGCGGGCGGCGTGGTTGCGCTGCTGGTCGCCGCCGCAATTCTGGTGGAAGGTATCACGCAGCTTGGTGTCATCAAGATGCTGACTGATGCGACGGAAGGTTCAAGCGGCGCTGCGGCATTGATCATCTTGATCTTTGTCGTGTCGGTCGCGCTGCTGTCTACCCTGACGGGGTCTGGTACCGCTCCGTACTTCGCTTTCTCCGAGGTTGTCCCGCACTTGGCCGAAAGCGGTGGTGTGCTGCCCATTCGTATGTTGAACTCGATGTGGGCAACGTCAAACCTGATGCGTCAGGTGTCGCCTGTGTGCGCTGCGGTCCTGATCGTATCGGGCGCCATTAAGGTCAATCCGATTGAACTGGTCAAGCGCACAGCGGTTCCGATGATCGCCGCAACGGTTCTGAACGTGATTTTCTCGTTCCTGTTCATTCACGCATAAGCGGTGAGACTGGCTCACTCAGGGGGCTTGCTCCACGCGGCGGGATTTTGGTAATCCGGCCGCAGAGAGCAGGCCCCCTGTTCGTGTGCTGTCCACGTGCATTGAGCACGCTTAGCGCATGTATGAGAACGCGGCTTATCAAACTGTTTGTGGCAGGATTCAACAGGTCGAGGTAGACATCATCGGATCGAGGTAGCAGTGCCCTAGTTACAGTCAGTGAAGCGAGTGCCAGTCAACCGGTCAAGGTAGGAGTCAACGGGTCAAGGTCATCGCGTTGTCTGGAATCAACCAGTCAAGGTATGAGCGGACGATTCGGACTGAACACTTATCAGCGACAGTGACTTTCCCGCACTATTATGCGGATCTTGAATAGTGAGACGTGGCAGTAGTGGTCTCTTACCTTGACCGGTTGACGAAAAGCCCGTTCGTTTACCTTGACCGGTTGACGCACATTGTCTGTCGTACAACACGCCAGCTGAACTGGTGTCGGCACTACCAGTCGCTTCACGAAATGCGCCCCCGACAGGAACTTCAAGATTCGAAAAAACGGCGTTATTGTGCGGGAAAAAGCCGGTAGTAGTTGTGCCGAGCGACAAACGTGCAACAAGGGGTGAGAGGCATATTTAGTTCTTCAGAAGGGGTATCACAGATGCGGGTGCGTCTTTGATACTGGCGAGAATACCACTACGCCACGAGAGTAGAGCATGGAAAACCGGGGGGCGGGGCGAGCTGCACGAGGAAAGCTAGAAAAGCAGAAAAAACTTCCCTTACGGCGGGCAGCTTAACTTGCACCCCACCCCAAGACTTTTAAACGGCTAGTCGTGCCACGTGAAATTCTGCTGACTTAAAATCTGGGTGAAAGGACCGAGAAGCAGGAAAAGTTCATGGAGCCCTAGACAAATCTGTTGGTCAGTGAGGGAAGTTTCGTGGGCGTAGTCGAGCCTGCACGCTAGGCGACTGATCCCCCTGCACACGGTGGTTGCTGGAACATTGCCCTCAAAATCATCTGGCAAGAGAACTGCGAGCTGAGGTTCTCCCATTTGAGCAGCAGTGGCATTAAGACGCAGCTTGGTTATCCCCGCCTTCACCGCCATGGTGAGTGCGACTACCAGCTGGTCTTCAATAAGCTCGCGGGCGTTGTTGAACGTGAATATCAGGTTCGATCTTTGAAGCCGGGTGAGAGTGAGTTTTACACGGTGCGGGGCACTGTTACTCGAAGCGAGGCGGGTAAGGTGATCGCTAATCAAGCGTTCTACACGTCTAACCAGACGCCACGGTCTCGCCCGAATGATCCTGTGCCCCCACGCTTTAATGCGGGCAAGCCTTTAGGCTCAGGCAACATTTCGGGCAGCTCGTCGTGTACAGCCCCGGGCGGGTGGGTCACCCCCGGTGACGCGTGCGATCAAGTGTATGCGTCCATCTCGCCTGCAAGCGTGCCGGTTGGCTCCATTAGCGGGCTTATCTGGTGGGATAAGAACCGTGACGGCATTAAAGACTCAGATGAGCCACTGATTGCGAACTCGACTGTCACACTGCTCAAGGCGGGCTCAGATGAACCCATCTCAACTCAGGTGACGAATGCTCGCGGTGAGTACACGTTTGATGGGGTTGAAACCGGTGAGTATCAGGTGGCGTTTAACGCTGGTGAAAACCCGCAGCCTGACAAGTCGTGGGCGTTTACTCTGGCGAAGAGCGCGTGCGTGAAAGACCGCTCATGCGCCGGTGAAGACACGAGCAGGACACCTACCCTGACGGTCAGCGAGAAGTCGTTGAACGTGGGGAATGTGAACGCTGGGCTCGTCACGTTCGATGCTGCGCTGAAAGTGTTGAAAGGCGCTTCCGTTAACAAGCAGAGCGCAAACAAGGCGGACTTGAGTCAAAACGCTGTGGTGAAAGCAGCCGATAAGGTGTGGCAGAGCATCATCGTGGAAAACACGGGTGATGAGCCAATCGGAAACCTCAAGCTGGTGGACGCAGTGGAAAGCGGGGCTGGGGCTGACTGGCAGAACGTCAGTGGCAATGAGTGCACTCTCGATGCGGGCACTACCCAATCTGACGAGAAAAATACGAGCGTCCAGTTCACCGACGAAACGGTCCTTGCCCCCGGTGCGTCTATCGCGTGTCACGTGCCACTTCTCGTGGGTGAAGATGAGCATAAGGACACGATTACGGTCACTGGAACGTCGACGAGAACGAACACTCCACTGTCTGACTCGTCAACCATGCGGGTCAGGTTGCGCCCAGAAGACGTGCCAACCCCAATGATCACGGCTGAAAAAGGCGTGCTTGATAAAGGGGTTTTCACCACGAACATTCCACTCGAGCAAGCAAAGCCCACCACGGTCACGTTCAAGGTGACGAACTCGGGTAATGAGGATCTAGAGAGCGTGGATTTGAGCGACACGACCACGGTTGGGCGTGACAGCGTGCAAAGTATTTCCTGTGAATGGCCCGCAGGTGAGGGCAGCTTAAAAGTCGGGCAGTCACTGACATGTACGGGCACGTTAACGATGAGCGCTGGGTCGAAGCATTCTGACACGGTGTACGCGGTGGGGGTTGGTGTCAAGTCCCACAAGAACACTTCTGATGAGGCGTCTTTTAGCACGTATTCGAACGTGGTTTTCCCTGACTCGGGGCGCGGTGGGGTTATTGGGCTGACCATCATGGGGATGATTCTCCTTAGCGTGGGAGCGCTTAGCGTTAGGCGCAGGAAGTAGCAGAAAAGGGGGTGGGCGTATACGTCCAGACGCATGTGCGCCCACACGGGGCGTGGCGAAAACATGTAAAGGAGTTAACGTGAGACGAACACTGTGGGGGATGCCCCTCGCATTGGGCGCAATCATGTGTCTAGGGCTATCCGGCGTGGGAGGCGCTGCTCAAGCTGCTGACGCGCCGTCGATCGATCAAGACACTGGGTCGCTGACCGTTCACAAGCTTGTCCAGCCTGTGGGTGAAGCGCCTGCTGGTAACGGGTTGGAAGACCCGAATGTTTCTGGTGAACCGATTGAAGGTATCCAGTTCGACGTTCAGCCACTTAACGGCGTGAACTTGAAGACGAACGAAGGGTGGACAAGTCTACCTACCGTTGTGGATGCGTTTTCAAAAGGTGAGAACCTGCCGAGCGGGGTGACACTGGGGGATTCAACGAGCGTGAAAACCACAGCTAGTGGTGAAGCGAAGTTTAATGATCTTCCTGTTGGCGCTTACGCGGTTAGTGAGAAACTCACCGACGAGCAGAAGATGAAGTACACGGGTGTGGTACCGTTTATTGTCACGATCCCGATGACTCATCCCACCCAGTTGAACACGTGGGTCTATGACGTTCACGTCTACCCGAAGAATGACGTTCATGCAGCTGAGAAAAAGGTTGTTGACGCTTCGGCTTCTGACATGAACACGTCCGACGTGAACTTCACGATTGAAACATCTATTCCAGCAGGTCACGCGAGCGACTTGTACCGCGTTGAAGACAAGCTGGATTCTCGCATTCAGTTTAAGAGCGCGACAGTTGCTGCCGGTAAAACCGCACTCACTGATAAGAGCGACTACACGATCACTAACGCTGAGAACACGGTGGCAATGGAGCTGACCGAGCAGGGACGCGCGAAAGCTTTCGCTGCACTATCAAGTGATGCGAACGCAAAAGTTGTCACCACCCTGACCACCCGCGTCACAGCTTCTGGTGAGATCGACAACAAGGCGACGTTCTACCCGAATAAAGCCTCTGTCCAAACGGGTGGCACACCAACGAACACGGTTCAAACCAAGTTCGGTGGCGTCAAACTCGTCAAGCAGAACGCCGCTCAGCAACCTCTTGAAGGCGCTGAGTTCGCCCTGTACTACGGTGCAAGCTCTGACTTCAAGGCAGCAACCCAGATCCGCACTGGAGCCACCGGTAAAAACGGTGAACTCTCCTTTGATGGACTGCGCTACTCTGCTTTCGCTAACGGTGCGAGCGTGGATAAGAGCGCTGACGGCTACGCCCACTACTGGCTGGTGGAAACGAAAGCCCCCGCAGGCTACGAGCTTTTACCACAGCCTATTGAGGTGAGCGTGGATTCACAGCTTGCTGCTGCCCAAGCAATCAGCGTGGTGAACACCCCCTCGCATGGTGGTGGGATGCTTCCACGAACCGGTTCAACCGGCTTCTGGGTGCTCGTTGGTGCTGGCGTGCTCATGCTCGTCGGCTCTGGCTTAATGGTTGCTCGTGCTCGCCACTAAAAGGCGGGTGATACTCGGTGGTCTGGGAATGATCATGGGGCTGGTGCTCGTGTCCTACCCGTTTGTCGGCGGGTGGGTCGCCTCCCAGCTCCAGTCATCCCAGATCGCCACCTATTCTCAGGCATCTGGCAGCAGTGGGTGGGAGAAGATCGTTGAGGATGCGCGCACCTACGATGATGAGCGTCAAAACGCGCCCGTGGGTGGTAGAGGCGACGCGCACTATGAAAGCGTGCTCTCGTTTAAAGGCACTGACGTCATGTCACGCATTGTTGAGCCCAGCGCAAGTATTGACCTACCTGTTTACCATGGGACGGATGCTGCCACCCTTGAGCGCGGGGTCGGGCACCTTTTTGGTAGTGACATGCCGGTGGGCGGAGTAGGGCGTAACAGCGTGCTCACCGCGCACACGGGGCTGAAAGCAGCCCGAATGTTCGACAATTTGACGCGCGTGGAAGCAGGGGACGTGTTCTATGTGCGCACGGGCGGGTGGACCGGAGCCTACAAGGTAGTGAAAACCCTCGTCGTCTCCCCAGAAAAGGCAACCACGCTTGCTCAACGAGTAAGCGGACGCGACATTGTGACCCTAGTAACCTGCACGCCCTACTCGGTGAACACTCACCGCTTTCTAGTGGTGGGTGAGCGAACCACGATCGATGAAAATACCGCGCCGATCCCCGTGAAAGGAAAAACCGCATCAGCCCTGCCCCTAGTGTGGGCGCTCATTGGACTGGTGGCGATTATCGGGGTGTGCGCATGGAAAATGCGTTTAGTTGGTGGGGCTTACGATTGAGCGTCTTTCTCATTTGAAGGAGTAAGGACGGTTACTCCGGCTTCTTCCCATGCTCGCGCATTTTCGGGTGTGAGCGGGTGCTCTGTAATGAAGTAGCGAGCGAGGGAAAGTGGACCAATCTGGCAAAATAGTTGGCGTCCGATTTTTGAGGAGTCAGCTAGGATAACGACCTTTCTAGCTGCATGAGCCATTTGCGCCATCATATTGGCTTCAGCAAGATAGGACGTGGTGTACCCAGCTTGCGCGTCAGCACCTCCTACAGAGAGAAAAGCAATATCTGCGCTGAGACTGGTGTCGGGATTCGTTCCCGAAGCTGGAAGACGTACTGGTCCGATTGTGGCAAGTGAATGAATGCGGACAATACCACCAAACATGTAGAGGTCTCTGCATGTGTCTTTTGGCAAGGAACTTGCGAGCGCAAGATTGTTAGTCGCAATCGTGAGGTTTTTCCTGCCTCTGAGGAATGGGGCTATTGAGAGAATCGTTGTGCCAGCATTCATAAGAATGACGTCTTGGTCCTTGATGAGGCTTGCAGCGAGTGCCCCAATTTGATCTTTAGCTTGCTTGTTGACGCGGGATCGTACCGTGATAGCGGACTCAACGGGCATGGTTGCTCGTGCACTAACGGCGCCACCGCGAGTACGGGTGATGTAACCGTCTGCTGCGAGAAGGTCAAGGTCACGCCTAATGGTGTCAACAGAGACAGAAAAAGCCTGCGCGAAGTCATTAACTGTTCCTTGTCCATTCTTTTCAATGTGATCGAGAAGCTTGCGTCTTCTTCCGGCGGGCAAGTCGTTATTCATTTGGAGCATGTGTCGAGTGTAACCGATTGTGACCTCGAATTTTCTGTTATACAGCAAAAACCCACAATAGGACGCATATAAGCGTGTTGTAAAACGTCATAAACTGCGGTAAACTGCATAAGCAAGCAACAAGCAGCATGTTGCTCAATCTCAATCGATGAGGATGAGGAGGAAAAATGACAGGCAGTAAATATCTAAAACTCTGTACAGCTGCGTCTATAGCAGCCCTATCTGTTTCACTAGCAGGGTGCGGATCTACAGATGCAAAACAATCCGGCAATGGCGAGAGCAACGCCGCAGGCGATGTCACCCTTGAATTCACGCAATGGTGGGAACCGGAGCTTCCCGACAATGCACTGCGCGGACTGATGGACGAATTCGAAGAACAGAACCCCGGCATCAAAGTCAAGCTCCTTTCGGGTCCATACGCATCAACGCGAGAACAAATCGTTGCTGGCGCAGCAGCAGGAACGATGTCCGATGTCGTTGGGCTAGATGGCGCATGGGTGAATGACTTTGCTAAACAGGGCGCGATCGCCAACTTGAGTGAAATGATGGAAAAGAAAGGATACGACGCTTCAAAACTGGTCAGCCAAGTTAAAGTAGACGATCAAACTTACTCCATCCCTGTCACAAACTTCGTTTACCCATTGTTCGTTAATGATGGGCTTCTTGAAAAAGCAGGTATTAAAGAAGCGCCTAAGACGCGAACAGATTTTATGAAGACTGCTCAAGCGGTCTCAGATGAAAACACGAAAGGTTGGGCTCTGCCGCTATCACTTGAAGCGCCTAACGGTATTCAAAACGATGTGATGTCGTGGGTATGGGCGTCAGGCGGAAGTATGCTCAAAGACGGTAAGCCCTACCTCGAAGGCAACAAGGATGTTGAGGAAGTCGTCCAATACATCAAAGATCTGTCTGATCAAGACCTAATCGCACCCGGTGTGTTGACCATGAAGGAACAAGACAAGGTTGAGGAGTTCACCAACGGTCGTGTAGCGATGATGATCGACTCACTTGCCCACGTCAACCTCATCCGCGAAAACAATCCCGATCTCAAATTCTCGCTTGCTCCGATCCCAGCAAAGGACGGTTATGACGGGAAACGAGGAATGCCATTTGCTTCATGGGGAGTGGGAATCTCTGCAACTAGCAAACACCCCGATGAAGCGTGGAAACTCGTTGAATTTCTCTTATCAAAAGACGTGAATGCAAAACTATGCGACGCAGCGAACGCATTCCCCGGGAACACGGATTCTGAACCTCAATTCGTTAAGAAAGACGAGATCTTAGCAAGTGCATTTGAGATTTGGAAAGAGGGGACACCCGCAAATGAATTCACTGGGTTACCGGTAGCAGAGCAACTCATGCGCGAGTTCGATGAAAGTTTCCAGAAGATTCTCTCTGAGGGGGGAGACATCCCAAGTATGCTCAAGACCGTGCAAGCGTCTTGGACACAAAATTTCTGACACGCCATCGTCTAGAAGCAGCCTTCCCGGTTGCTTCTAGACGGACGTGACGAAAGCAGTGTTCACAATGCAAAGCATCTCTAAAAAACCTTCAAGTCGCCCGCTTTTGACGCCATACCTGTACCTGACGCCCACGCTGGTCTTCATGGTCGTTCTCTTGCTCATACCAGTTGTGATCGTCGTCTCGTATTCATTCATGGATAGGGTTATCACCGCACCTGATTCAACGCTAGTTGGCTTTAAGAATTACCGTGAAGTCCTTGTTAATCCAACTTTTCACGCCGCGCTCAAAAACACCTTGTTCTTCACCGTTGTTAGCGTGATTGCGCACATGATCATTGGACTGACTTTTGCACTCTTACTAAACACTGAGCACGTCGGACGCATAACAAAAGCTATTTACCGCACCATTTTCGTGCTTCCGTGGCTTCTGACAGTGGCTATTATCGCAGTCCTATGGCGTCTCTTGCTCAACCCCAATGGAATTATTAACTATCTACTTGGACTGGTCGGACTCGTAGGGAACAATTTCGAATGGCTGTCCAATCCCGATGCTGCCCTACTGATCGTGACTTTCATCAACATTTGGGCAGGTTACCCATTTTTCATGATCAGCCTTCTAGCAGGTTTGCAAGGAATCTCCCGCGACCTTTACGAGGCAGCAGCTGTCGACGGTGCAGGAAAAATCCGAACATTCTGGTCAATTACCATCCCGCAGCTACGCCCAATCATCATATCGATGGCACTACTCGACTTGATATGGACCTCGCAGCAATTCGCGTTGATCTGGATGACAACCGGCGGTGGTCCTATGGATAAAACGGAAATGCTTTCCACGTTCACCTATAAGCTCGCATTCGCCAGCTATGACTTTTCTGGGGCATCCGCGAGCGCGGTCATTATCTTATTACTGTCAATGGTGCTCGCATTCTTCTATGTCCGACACCAACACTCAATGGAGTGAAATCGCATGAAACTCGGACGCAGACAACAGGCACGACTTGCGAAGACGCTAACAATAATAGGGCTGACGATGGGCGCTCTTTTTGCCGGATTTCCAATTTTCTGGATGCTGTGCTCATCTTTTAAGACCAACTCAGAGATATTCGCGTTCCCACCACAAATAGTTACGAAGAATTTCTCTTTCGACGCTTATGTGGCGATTTTTACTGACTCAGAGAAACTCAGGTTTTTTCTAAACAGCTATTTGGTCGCCGGAATGGTTACGCTACTTACTCTTTTCGTCGCAATACTCACCGCATATGCGTTCAGTAGATATGACTTCTGGGGTAAGAAAGTGATCAATGTTTTTATTATCTCAGTGCAAGCGATTCCGCCGATTACTTTGCTGATCCCATATTTTGGGCTCATGGTCGCCCTTAAGCTATACAACACATACCAAGGACTGATCTTTACGTACATGGTCCTCACATTGCCTTACGCCATAATCATGCTTACCGGATACTTCAACACGCTTCCACGTGAACTTGACGAAGCGGCAAAAGTAGATGGAAGCACAAGTTTTGGAGCGCTTTGGAGGATTCTCGTCCCTATATCGATCCCCGGAATCGTTTCAGTGGCTATCTATACGTTCATGATTGCGTGGAACGAATACCTTTTCGCCTTGACACTGACCCGAACCAACAATATGCGGACCGTGCCAATCGGAATTCAGCTCCTCATGGGTCAACATTCATACGACTGGAATCAAATGATGGCGATGAGCGTACTTGGCTCAATCCCCGTCATTATCCTGTTCATTTTCTTCCAGCGATACTTCATCGGTGGAATGACCTCTGGCTCAGTTAAGAACTAGAAGTCGCCAAGTTATCAACCAGAATCTAAGGAGAACACAATGCTGCTTAAAGGCACCGAACTACTCGACATAGCGAACGAAAACGGATTCGCCGTCCCTGCATTCAACATTTCAAGCCATTCCATGTTGAACGCGGTCATGGAAGTTTGCGAAGAGAAAAATTCTCCGCACATCATCGCGATCCACCCAGATGAATTAGCACATATTGGCGAAAACTTTATTCCTGCGGTGATTCAGGCTGCATATCGCTCACCTGTTCCCACCATGATCCACCTTGATCACGGAGCAACGTATGAGCAGGTTCAGCTCGCAATCCACTGTGGATTCACCTCAGTGATGATTGACGGATCACTACTGCCTTACGAAGAGAACATTGCGCTCACTAAAAAGGTTGTAGAAGCGGCGCACGCCATTGGAATCCAAGTAGAAGCCGAGCTCGGAACTATTGGAAAAACCGAGAACTATGACGAAAAAGGGACGAACGACATCATCTACACTGAACCTGACGTAGCGAAAGACTTCCTCGAAAAAACAGGTGCAGATTCGCTCGCTGTAGCTATCGGCACGCGTCATGGACTGTACCCGGATGATTTGCAGCCCGAGCTGAAGATTGATTTGCTGAGAACTATTAAAGAAACGGTGAAAGTGCCTTTGGTTCTCCACGGCGGATCGAATAATCCTGATAATGAAATCGCCAAGGCAGTTGACGGCGGGATCAACAAGATTAATATTAGCTCCGACATTAAAGCCGCTTACTTCCTGCGTATGAGAGATGTCCTTACCGACATGAAGTTGCGTGAGCCAAATGCGATTGAGCCGCCGTGTGAAGAGGCGCTAAAAGAATGCGCCGCGCAAAAGATCGACTTGTTTAAGTCTGCCGGTAAAGCAGACCTGTATTGAAAAGGGGAAGAAGATGGGAATCGTACTAGGTCTGTCTGGCTGCGTAGATTTTGAATTGCAGTGGGATCATCATGCTTTCCAGCGGTTAGTCTCGCGGATGAGAATCCAAACCGACGACCTAGTACGCCCACCCTCCATCACCACTTTGCGTGACCTCGTAGTCAGTATCTGCACGTATATGCGTGAAGATAGTGGTGGAGAAGAGTACGTTCCCTCGAAATTAGCGCTGGCTAAGTTCGCAGAAGAATTCCAGTACAGGCAAACCCTTGGGGGGACACCTGTTCGAGCAGGTATCGCTCTGGCGCGGATGGGGATACCGACAACAGTTCACGTGGTCTCCTACAACAACGATTTCGCTGAACTATCACCAAGCGACATGACATATATCTATCACGAGACTGGAGAGAATAGCGATCCGCACATTATCATCCAGTACCCATCGAATGAACTGATCGCAGTAGAAGACGGTGAATTCACCACAAGAAGATCCAACAGGCTTATATATGTCAACGACTTGCCTAACTCACGAATGGATATTTCAGAAAAGCTGAAGGACTATGTGTCCACGTCTGACGTGTTCTTGTACTCGGGGATAAACGGAGTGCGTGATGAGCTGGCTTTCCGCCAGAGAGCGCGACAGCTACGCGAAATTGCGCAAAGCGCCAGCGAAAACAGTCTATGCGTGTACGAGGAAGCCGGATTCCACGTTGATGGATTTCAAGAGATTATTAACGCTGAACTGTGCGGGCAGATTGACGTTCGATCAATGAACGAGGACGAAGCCCAACGTTATCTTGGCAGGAAGGTAGATCTGTCCGACGTTGGCTCTGTCGTCGCAATGTTCGCAGAGTTAGGACAAATGTTCCCCCATGAGATAGTCGTTATCCACACCCAGTTTTGGGCTGGAGCGGTAGGAAAAAGTCCACGCAAGAGGGCTGAGCACATGCTTGAGCCATTGCAAAGAGGAGTTGCGCTTGCCTCAGCTCGCCTAGTGTGGGGAGACGACTTGAGCAAAGAAAAATATCAAGAAATCAAGAAAACCCCGTTAATTTCGTCCGCGCAAGCACTATGCGCAAAGCTCGCCCACTATGGCATTAGCGCAGTACCGAGCATCGACGTAGTAACCGAGAAGCCAACCACTATCGGGCTAGGGGACACTTTCTGTGGAGGAATGGTGTGGGGATTGGCTGACAATGCACAAGACAACTGTCTGATGAATCGAGACTAAAAATGTTGAACCGTGACAATGAGATTGTTGAACTCCTTGAATTTGCATCGCGCTCACACCATCAATGGGGTTTTGGGTGGCTGGATGACAAGGGACGCCTACTCGAAGAAAAGCCTTTGGAATTATGGCTTAATGCGCGCATGACGCACTGCTTTGCGCTCGGCTCAATGCTTAAGAACTGCGTGAGTGCGGATAAAAGGGAGCGCTATGCGGCGTTGGCAGAACACGGGGTTGCCTGCTTACAAACTTTTTTTCAGGACACGAAATTTGGTGGTTACTTTAGCGCGTTGGACGCTTCTACGGGACTTGTATTTGAAGGAAGGGGGGAAAGAAAAGAAGCCTACGCCCATTCTTTTGTCATTCTCGCTGCGTCATCAGCAAAAATCGCCGGAATCACAGGTGCCTCACCCTTGTTGGATGATGCGCTCAACGTCAGTACGGAAAGGTGGTGGGAGCAAGAAAACGGAATGGTGAAGGAATCCTACAACAGAGATTTTTCACAGTGCGAAGACTACCGTGGGCTCAATGCGGCGATGCACACAGTTGAAGCCTATCTAGCCGCATTCGACGCAACTGCAAACCAGACTTACTTGAAACGTGCTCTACGAATGGTTACAAGAGTAGTCGGGAAGTATGCGCCGGAAGACAATGGACGACTATGCGAGCACTATACGCCCGACTTTTCTGCCATGAGAGATTTCAATGAAGACAAGCCAGAAGATGCTTTTCGCCCCTATGGAGCAACTCCCGGGCATTCTTTCGAATGGGGACGCCTCGCCCTGCAAGTAACAAACACATGCGCCAAAAACAACGTGCCATTCGACTCCGGGATTTTTCCGAACGCGCTCAATCTAATCCGTGCGGGTAGACGTGACGGTTGGAACTCAGATGGCAATGTGGGATACGTGTACACCGTGGACTTTAATGGGAAGCCAGTGAGCCGAAGCAGAATGTATTGGGTGGCATGTGAAGCGATCGTTGCAGCAACGGTAGCAAGAAAGATGGATCCCCAAAATGCGCAGGAATGGGATGATCTCCAAAAAGAAGCATTCGACTACTTAACAGGTTATTTCCGCTCCGCTGCGGGAATGTATGTCCATGAGCTTGACGAACACAACCGTCCTTCATATAAGACATGGCAGGGTAAACCAGATATTTACCACACGCTTCAAGCAATGTTGATTCACGATCTCCCTCCTACGCCAACATTCGCGAAAGCTATACGACAGTGCGAAAACGTGGGTTCGAAAGTCAATTAGCGCTGCCCAAAGGAGCATTACCACATGCGATGTGCTCTCAGTCTTCCTTCAGCCTCTCGTAGAGGCTCACCCCATCTCCACTGGCGAAAAGGCGAGCTTGAAGCGAACGAGGAGAGGCGGGTCCCATTGCATCGAGCAGTTTCTCAAGCTTTTCGAGGCGGGTGAGCTGATAGCGTGTGGGCATACCGGTTCTCATAGTGCGCAGTAGCTGGTGGGGGCTGGTTCCAAGCAGAGCAGCAAGCTGGGTGAGAGTTAGCTTAAACGATGTTTGGACGCGGAGCAGGCGCGTGGTGAACGACGTTGACAAAATTGTTTAATCCCACAAATAAACTGTTTTCTTTTTTGCAGCCCTCCTTGTGGGACAAGGTGCCGCAACAGTGAAGTGATGAAAACGCTCGTTTAAAAAGGGGAATCACTCATGGTTGATGGTGGGCAGGGCTCGTGGAATCTTCTTGTTCAGGCGGCAAGTCAGGTGTGGGACCTCGTATGGTCGAACAACGTCCTCATGTGGGTTCTCATGATCGCCATCGTGGCGTCCCTTGGTTCACTGATTGGCAAGGTGCTGGGGGCGGGAGTAAAAACAACGCTTTCAATAGTGGGCACGGTCGTAGGGATCGGGCTCATCGTCTACGTGGTGCGCGCACTTGGGCTGATTTAAGCCGCAACATTAAGGTGCATGAACACTTTTCAACCACGTAAGCCCGCAGGGTCTCCCACGGGCGGACAATTTGATAGGAAGCCCCACGCTTTAACTGGCGTCGTGGAGATGGGTGAGAATAATTATTCTGGTCAGACCCTCCGCTCAGTCACATCCACCTCTGCTGACTTGAGGAAAGCTGATTTTCGGGGCGCCACCCTCGCCAACTACACGATTTTTGAAGACTGCGACGTGAAGGGCGCGCGTTTTAACAGGGCGAGTATCGACGCTGATTTTACGCAATGCCACATGGAGGGCAGTGTTTTTCAAGACGCGGATCTTGATTTCACCCATTTTTATAGGTGTCAAGTGGGGGATGCTGATTTCAGCGGGTCGAGAATCGAAGACGTTCGGATTACGGAAACGTCTATGAAAGGTGCCGATCTTTTTGGCTGCGCCATCAGCTCAACCACGTGTGAATGCTCCACGCTTACCGCAATAAACGCTCACGCGTTGAAAGTAGACGGGCTAGAACTTGAAGCGTGCGAAATATGCGATTCTGATTTTTCCCACGCCCGCACTGAATGCATGTGCCTATATGAAACGAACGCGCGTGGCGTGAACGCTCAGGACGCGGTTTTCATGTACCCGATTGTGCGTGGGGGAGATCTAAGTGGAACTCAGTGGCAAAACGCGGTGATTCACGGCGGAAAAATAACAGACTGTTCGATGCGAGAATCCAGTTTCGAAGGTGCTCGCGTCCATGCTTCCCGCTTTGTGGGCTGCGATTTTACGGGCGCAACGTTTAAAGGCGCAGGCTTTGATGGCACAGAGCTTGTCGAGTGCACCCTCAGTGATGCGCAAGCAGAAGAGCTGATCCAGCGTGGCGCCACGATCAAACCGAGCCGCAACTGTGATGACCATGAGTAATTTTCAACCACGTAAGCCCGCAGGGTCTCCCACGGGTGGGCAGTTTGATACGAAACCTCATGCTTTAACTGCATTGAGCATGGATGTGAGCGCACGCGACCTTGAAACCCCTGAGGGGGAAGTTGACTTTAGAAAGCTTTTCGCTGAGCAGGATTATTCTCGCGACCCCAACCATCCCGTACTATTCGGCACGTACGTGGACTATAGGGATCAGCTGCGTGACGAGCAGTTTGACGCGCTGCTAGCAGGGGACCCTGATAATACTGTTTTAGATGAGATCTACGTCAACATGGACATGGAACACGTGGACGAGGTGGTAAATAAGACCATTGAATCGTGGGAAGAGTCCATGGACTGGGAACAGTGGGACGCTTTCCTTGACAAGCATTTTGACGGGGATAGGGACGCGCTCTACGACCAAGCGTGCGACTACTACGGGCAACACATGGACGAGTCAGCAATGTCACAGCTGATTGATAACACTCGCCCCGTGTATTTCCGACATAACGCCTTATCGTTCGACGATCTTGGTTTGAATCTTGATCAGGAGGATGAGTCCCACGCGAGAGCTCAAATTGAAGACGCGGTAATGAGAAAACTCGTCGTAATGGGTGTTGATGACACTGAGGATAATCGCTCCAAGCTGCACACCATGATCGACGAGATCACAGACGACGACATCTACGACACTGATTTTACGATCAGCGTGGCGGGTAAAGCTGATGGGGCTGATCTGTTGAAAGATGGTGACGGGCGTGAAGCATGGTGGGAAGACTCAACCATGACTTACGAGGAGCCTCTCATTGAACTCCACCTCGATAAGGCTGACAACTACCGTGGACCTCTTGAAGCTGGATCTTTCACAGGCACGATGAGAGTCCCTCTCGAAGTGGGTGCAGACAGTATTTTCGCCACGAACAACGTCTACGGTGAGGAAGCTGCCCACCATATTACGCGTACTCCAACCCGTAAAAGTTGGAATGTCCCACAAGAATAAGCATGAACGAGATTGAAAGCCTTTTAGTTGAGGCGCAAAACATGGTGGCGTGTGGCATTCCACGCGTGGTTGCCCATGAGCTAATCCGCAGAGCACTGACGCTTCTAGCCCAGAAGAATCTATGCGCTGGGGTGAATCATGGAACTTGCTGACGTTTTCGAGACCCTGAACATTTCGGAGGACCCTCATCAGGTGGTCCTACGTGGGAGCAGACCCGGACGTTTAGAGCAGCTCACGCTAGGACAGGTTGAGCAGCTCCTTGAAGGCGATCCTCATGGTGTGGTCAATGATCGGGTGTACCACTTCTTTGATAATCCAATTGAAATCAAAGCTCTGGAAGAAGCACGGCACAGTCACGGTTACCGCCAGCTGCTCGAAGAATACGAGGGGGAGGAGTGAAATTTAACGCAAGACCTCCTCGCTTTCTACCGGTCTCACCGTGATGAAAGTGCGTTGCCTCGGTTGATCCGGCAAACCGAAAGCGTCAGATTCGGACACATTATTATTGCGGTGAAAGATCTTGACCCTAGGTGCCTTCTCGTTGATCTCATGGACCTTTTAATCGAGATGGGGATTAAAGACACACCGCAGGCGTGGGAAAACGCACAGCGCCTCCTTGAAAAAGCCGATGGTGGTCAACCTATTTGCGTGGTGGCGCAAACCTCAGCAACCGACCTGCTCAGTGGGAAAAAAGAGAGGACCTACATCAACCCGACTTTAGGGGTAGGCAACAATCCTCACGCGCGTGAAGAGTTTGAGGGGCAACTCACCCTACCCGTCGATCACAATCTGTTTGCCATCGGAGTGCTCCAATAGGCACATCTAGCTTGGGGTGGGGTGCAAGTTAAGCTGCCCGCCGTAAGGGAAGTTTTTTTCTTGGTTTTGTTTTGGCTTTCCTCGTGTGGCTCGCCCCACCCCCTCTCTCTTTTCGTGCGTGTCCCACAAGGAGGGGCATGGAAAAACAACACGACCCAGTGCCGGACTTCTTAGCGGACTACAAGCCTGATCAAATGATGTTCACCGTGCGTGAGGTTGCTACCATCTTGGGGGTGAGCCAGCAGGGCGTCTACAAGTGGGTGTATGACGGCTTGCTCCCAGCGATGCACCTAGGGAAGGGCACGGTGCGAATTTCCCGGCGCGCCCTCCTCGACTTCCCCCGCGTGGCTCCATGGACACGCTCCTAGCCAAGAACCTCTTTTTCTAATGCGAGCCCGAGACGGCGTTGAGCATCCTCATCAGTGTGCTCATAAACTTCAGTAATGTCTTTAGAGCCGTGAGCGTGCCCAAAAAACGTCTTTAAATCCACTCGTGAAAACCCCTTGAGCCTGCTTGCGCACGTGATCGCACCGTGGCGCATGTCATGAGGTGCAGCAGCAGGGTAGCCGAGGCGTTCTACAGCGTCGTGGATCGCTTGATAGATGGTGCCATGTCCGATGGGCTCACCGTCTTTCGTGGGGCTTTGAAACACGTAATCTTCTTCTTTTCTCGATCGGACACTAATGTATTCTTTGAGCATCATTGATGTGATGGGTCCAAGGTAGATGGTGCGCGTTCCAGCAGGTGTTTTCGTCGTGTCGCGGATCTCCCTGTTTTTCCCATCCCCTGTGACAACCGAGCGGATTCTAATACTCCCTTCAGTGAAGTTGATCGCTTGCTTTTTAATTCCGCGTACCTCTTCAGTTCGCAGGCCATAGATAGTAAGCAGATAGAACAAGACTCTCATGTTGTCGGGGAGTTGAAGGCTAAGCATCTTAATCTGTGTGGGGCTGAGAGCCCACTTCTGCCTACGCCCCAGTTTTTCGCCCGAGCGTGGACCACGGGCTCTGCGTACGACTTTTTTGGACGCGGGATTACGTTCGATTAGTTCCTCGTCTTCAGCGCCGAGCAGGATCTGGTTGAACAGTCTAAACACATCTTTGCGGTAGGCAGCGGACAGTCCTCGCAGGCGCTCTTCAATCCACCTGAGCACGAATGTTGGAGAAATTGACTCTAAAGGGACCTCATCCCAGTAGTCACGGATGTGATTTCTGTAGATGCGGGTACGGTTATTTCGCGTGGAGGTGGACCATGGTTGGCGCTGTAGGAAGGTGGTGGCATATTGCCCGAAGGTGAGTGAGGTTTTCTGTTTGCCCCACGTACCTTGCTCGATTTGGAGACGTTGGTCATAGATCCATGACCATGCATCCCGGGAGTAGGTGAACGTGTGTGGGGCGCTGATCCTTTTGCCGGGGTGATCGGGATTGGGAATTGAGGCTTGGTAGGTGCCTGAAGGCAGTCGGCGGACGGAACCGTAATGAGCGCGTTTACGTGGCATGTCTTTCTCCTTATGTCGCGCAGTTGCTGGTTTCCCTCCTCAAGGTTGCGGCCTCTCGCGCGTGCAACACCTTATTGCACGA
This sequence comes from Pauljensenia sp. C0170B5, assembly GCF_056590195.1. NCBI lineage: Bacteria > Bacillati > Actinomycetota > Actinomycetes > Actinomycetales > Actinomycetaceae > Pauljensenia > Pauljensenia sp. C0170B5. The sequence goes on from NZ_JBWPVR010000011.1 coordinate 38,366, forward strand.
CACTCAACCAGCGTGCAACAACCGTGCAGTAAATACCTCTAAAAGTGGCATAAACCGAAGCAACACGCTTAACTAAAAAGAACCCTCAAAACGGTTTAATTTCAACGTTTAAACGGGGTTTCCGTTGCAATCCCAACGATTAGAAAAACGAGGAATGGCGCCCCCGACAGGACTCGAACCTGCAACCTAAGGATTAGAAGGCCTTTGCTCTATCCATTGAGCTACGGGGGCTACTCGCATAAGGATAGCGTGCCTGCACCCTCGGGTGTGAATACAGGCAGGTGAAGTGGTCTCACTTCACACCAGCAGACGGAAAATCTCCGAATCCGGAGCAACTTCTTCGACATGCAGGGGAGAGGTTTCCATCCGTGTGCGCAGCCGTTCAATGTCTGCCGGATCGCTCAGATCGATCCCCACCAACGCAGGCCCGGTCTCACGATTGTTCTTCTTCGTGTACTCGAAATGCACCACGTCATCACCTGGACCCAACACTTCTGACAGGAACAGGCGCAACGCACCCGGCTGCTGCGGGAAGGTCACAACAAAATAGTGCCGCAGCCCCTCATGACGCAGCGAGCGTTCCACCACTTCCGCATAACGGCTCAAGTCATTGTTGCCACCGGACACGACACAGACAATGGATCCCTCATCGCTGCCCGTGAGCTCAGCGCGCCGTTTCGGATCGGTCAGCAACGTGCGAGCAGCCGTGCTGGCCAGCGCCCCCGCAGGCTCAGCAATGATGCCGTCAGTTTGATACAGAGACACCATCTCCGTGCACACGGCCCCTTCGGGCACCGACACAAGAGAGGACACGTTTTCCTGCGCCAGGTGGAACGGCAAGGTTCCCACCGTCCCGACAGCGGTCCCGTCAACAAAGGAATCAACACGATCCAGCGCGGTAGGGCCACCCTCGTCAAAGGCGCGCTGCATCGAGGCAGCGCCGTCCGGCTCCACACCAATGACACGCACGTCAGGACGCAGATGGCTGAGCGCTGTCGCAATCCCCGCGATGAGGCCACCGCCCCCGACAGGCACCAGCACGCAGGACGTGTCAGCAGGGATCTGCTCGGCCAGTTCGACACCGATGGTGCCTCCGCCCGCGATTGTTCCTGGATCATCGTAGGGGTGGACATATTCGCGTCCCGTGACGCGCGCAGCCTCCGTCGCCAAAGCGTTCGCACGGTCAAAACCGCCATCCACGATGACCTGTTCCACCCATTCGCCTCCGATGGCGGCGATACGTTCACGTTTCTGACGCGGCGTGGTCGACGGCAGGTAGATCGTGCCGCGCACGTTCAGGTGCGCGCATGCGAACGCCACACCCTGAGCATGGTTACCGGCCGAAGCGCACACCACACCCTGCTGGCGTGATTGCGCGCTCAGTGCGCTCATCTTCGCGTACGCGCCGCGCACTTTGAATGAGCGGCACACCTGCTGATCCTCACGCTTGAGTAAGACGGGCACGCCCAGTTCCTGCGTCAACCGTTCCGACACATCCAGCGGCGTGTGCTTGACGACGTCTTTCAGGGACAGGCTGGCACGCATAATGTCATTGAGCGTCACTGTCAATGTGTCGTTGAGTTCTGAATGTGGCGGTACGTGCTGAGATGATGCCACGGCAACGCTCCTTCCATCTGCGTGTACAAGTTGTTTGTGGGTTCAGTGTATTCACCTGTGTGCCGATTCGGAGAGGCTGTCCACTTGTATGAAACGGTGCAGCGGTTCGTGGTAGTCACCCTCGTTATCCTCGACAATCCGGACGGTCCCTGTGGCCCTGAGCGTCCGCTTGACCATCCGCACACCCAAGCTAGTCACCCGCATTCCCGCGCGGGTCACTACACTGGGAGACATGACGAAGCAACTGAAGAATCCACTGGTGTGGATCGACTGCGAAATGACCGGTCTTGACGTGGCGCATGACGCCCTGATCGAAGTGGCGGTCGTGATCACCGACGCGAACCTGACCGTCGTGGACCCCGGAATCGACATTCTGATCCAGCCCTCTGAGGAGGCGCTGAATCACATGGACGACTATGTGCGCAACATGCACACACAATCCGGCCTGCTTGACGAGCTCAAGGACGGCATCGCGTCGATGGAGGAAGCCGAGAGCATCGTCCTGGACTACATCAAGAAGTTCGTCCCTGTGTCGGGTCGCGCCCTGCTGGCGGGGAACACGGTCGGCATGGATCGCCTGTTCCTGAGCGCGAACATGCCACGCGTCATCGACCACCTGCACTACCGCATTATCGACGTGTCCTCCATCAAGGAACTCGCCAAGCGCTGGTACCCGTGCGTTTACGAGTGCTCACCTGAGAAGCATGGGGGCCACCGCGCACTGGCCGACATTCGTGAATCCATCCAGGAACTTGAGTACTACCGTCGCGCACTTTTCCCATCTGACCAGGGACCCAGTCGCGAAGACGCCCAGAAGATTGCCGGCGAGGTTGCCGCTTTGGGCATTGTCGAGGGTGCCGCCCAGCAGAATTGACGAGGGGAACGCCCTATCCACAGTTCACTGCCAGCCCGCCGTTGTCCACAGGGATGCGGCGGGCTGAGTGTGTGTCCACAGATTGCCCGCGAAGCCTTTGGACAAGGGCCTGGCGCGGTGAGGATTGTCCTACGGCACAGGGCCGATAACACGAAAGGACAATTCATGAGCGCGAATATGACAGTGACATTACGCGGACGCATCGGAACGGACGTGAAGGAAATCAGGACTGCGACGGGACGAACGACCACACGTTTCCGGCTTGCCACACCGCGTTGGCGCATCAACGATCGGGGAGAATTCGATGAGCAGGAACCCCAGTGGTACACGATCCGCGCATGGGACAAGCTCGCGCATAATATGTCGACCTCATTTGCCAAGGGGCATCCCATCGTGCTGACTGGACGGCCCAGCGTTAATGCGTGGAAGGATGCGGCGGGTGAGGTTAAGAGCGAACTGGTTATTGTGGCGCACAGCGCCGGGCACGACCTGAACTACGGGTGGTCGCACTTCGATAGGCCAAAGGAATCACGGCCAGAGGGAGAAGCAGAACGTGACGACGGAGGCACGGGAAACCTTCAGATCCGGACCTCGCGCGATGATGGCGGCGATGCGGTCGCAGCAGATGCTCCAGCGCCCCAGATGGTAACGGCAGCGGTGTGAGGGAGGCGGTGCGAACGGGGCACTGTATGCAGGGAGCTGCCTCAATGCGGCGAATCGGCGGGCAGTGCGCTTGTGGTGAAAATCAGCCATTTCGGGTTATCTCACGTTGACCGTGGGTGGGCTTCGTGCCGTAGCATGGAGTGACACGAAGTTGACGAGTCCCTTCTTGAAATGGAGAACTGTGGCTGAGTACATATACCAAATGATCAAAGCGCGCAAAGCTCATGGCGACAAGATCATTCTTGATGACGTATCCATGTCGTTCTTCCCCGGAGCGAAAATCGGCATGGTTGGTCCTAACGGTGCTGGAAAGTCATCGATCCTCAAGATCATGGCGGGTCTGGATGAGCCAAGCAATGGCGAAGCACGTCTGACACCCGGTTACACAGTGGGCATCCTCGAGCAGGAACCCCAACTCGACGACACGAAAACCGTGTTGGAAAACGTGCAGATGGGTGCCAGGGAAACGTTCGACAAGCTCGCGCGTTTCAACAAGATCTCTGAGGAGATGGCTGACCCGGACGCCGACTTTGATGCGCTCATGGAAGAAATGGGCAAGCTGCAAAGTGAGATCGACGCTGCAAACGCGTGGGATATCGACTCCCAGCTGGAGCAGGCCATGGACGCACTGCGCTGCCCGCCTGCCGATCAGGATGTGAAGGTTCTTTCCGGTGGGGAACGTCGTCGCGTGGCGCTGTGCCGTCTGCTGATCGAAGCTCCTGACCTGCTGCTGCTGGATGAGCCAACGAACCACTTGGATGCCGAGTCCGTGCAGTGGCTGGAAAAGCACCTGTCCACGTATGCCGGCGCGGTGATCGCAGTGACCCACGACCGCTACTTCCTTGACCACGTAGCCGAATGGATCGCTGAAGTGGACCGCGGTCACCTCTACCCCTATGAGGGCAACTACTCCACCTACCTGGAAACGAAGGAAAAACGCCTGAAAGTCCAGGGACAGAAGGATGCGAAACTGGCCAAGCGGCTGCGTGAAGAGCTCGACTGGGTTCGTTCCAATCCCAAGGGACGCCAAGCCAAGTCACGAGCCCGTCTGGAACGCTACGAAGAGATGGCTGCCGAAGCGGAGCGCACACGCAAGCTTGACTTTGAGGAAATTCAGATCCCGCCAGGGCCTCGTTTGGGCTCTATCGTGATCGAGGCAAACAATCTGCACAAGGGCTTCGGTGACCGTGTCCTCATCAATGACCTGTCGTTCTCACTGCCGCGCAACGGAATCGTCGGTGTGATCGGTCCGAACGGTGTGGGCAAGACAACTCTGTTCAAGACCATTGTTGGGCTTGAACCGCTGGACGGGGGAGACCTCAGGATCGGTGAGACCGTCAAGATCTCATACGTCGACCAGAACCGTGCGGGCATCGATCCGGACAAATCAGTGTGGGAGGTTGTCTCAGATGGCCTCGACTTCCTGGAAGTCGGCAACGTTGAAATGCCGTCGCGAGCCTACGTGTCCGCATTCGGATTCAAGGGACCGGACCAGCAGAAGCCGTCAGGCGTGCTTTCCGGTGGTGAACGCAACCGCTTGAACCTGGCGCTCACGCTTAAACAGGGCGGCAACCTGCTCCTGTTGGATGAGCCGACCAACGACCTCGATGTGGAAACACTTGGATCACTGGAAAACGCGCTGCTCGAATTCCCCGGGTGCGCGGTGGTTGTCACCCACGACCGTTGGTTCCTCGACCGCGTTGCCACGCACATCCTCGCGTGGGAAGGCACGGAAGATAACCCTGCGAAGTGGTACTGGTTCGAAGGAAACTTCGAATCCTACGAGAACAACAAGGTGGAGCGTCTTGGTCTTGATGCAGCCCGCCCGCACCGCGTCACGCACCGTCGTCTCACGCGCGACTGAGGAGAGCGTCAAACTGACACACCTCGTCCCACCTTGTGCACATCGCATGCGAACACGCTTAGGGTAATTCCATGACTACAACGTGGACTGTGAGCGATGTCGTTACTGTGATGGATCGGTGGTATCCACCCGAAACGGCACAAGAGTGGGACAAGGTAGGCCTCATTGTGGGAGATCCCTCACGCGAGGTGCGCCGCGTTCTCATTGCCGTTGATCCCGTGGCAGCGGTAATCGACGAAGCTGTGAGCAATGAGATCGACATGATCATCACACATCATCCGCTGTATCTGCGAGGCGTGTCGTTCCTACCTGAAAGCGACCCGAAAGGGCGCGTCGTCGCCACACTCGTACGTGGCGAGTGCGCACTGTTCAACGCCCACACCAATGCCGACATCGCCTATCGGGGAGTCGCGCATGCTTTGGCAGACCTGCTGGGACTGGAACGCACGCAGCCGCTGGACCCCTCGGGACGTGACCGCGACGGCCGCTCGGTGGGACTGGGGCGCGTCGGAACAATAGATCCGGTGACCCTGCGTGAATTTGCGCAGCGAGTGGCATCTGCATTGCCTGCCGGTCCGCACGGCCTGTTCGTGGGCGGAGACCTGGAATCAACCGTCGCGCGTGTGGCGGTGTCAGGCGGTGCAGGTGATTCCCTGCTTGAGCAGGCACGCGCATCCGGTGCCGACGTGTTCGTCACCGCTGATCTGCGCCACCATCCCTCGTCCGAACACCTCGAAGGCGGAGCGCCTGCACTGATCTCAGGATCCCATTGGGCGACCGAATGGCCGTGGGTTCCGGTGCTCGCGCAACGACTCAGCGAGCAAGCCGAGGCGGACAACGTCTCCGTCGACATTACAGCGTCTACCATAGTGACAGAACCATGGACGGCTCACATGCAGACAACCGGAGGAACTCAGTGAAGGCATCACCTGAAGATCAACGCTCGCTACTCGAGTTGCAGTCATTGGATCGCGCCATCATGAAGATGCGACACCAGCGTGACACACACCCGGCGCACGCCAAGCTGCGTGAACTTGCCGGACGGGCAGAGGACCTCAAGCGTGCTGCGATCAATCAGAGTGCAGTGATAGCCGACACGAAACGTGACGTGGCGCGCATCGAAGCGGACATTGAGCGAGTCAACACACGCAAGAGTGCCCAGGAAGGACGCATCGAACGCAATGAAGTTCCCCTGCGCGACATTAACGCAATGGAACACGAAATCGCCCAGATGCGCACCCGGCTCAACAGCCTCGAAGAAGACCAACTTGAAGTTGAAGAACGCCTCGAAGCTGCCCAAAAAGCACAAGACGACATGATCCGCGAAGCGCAGGCGCTGACGCAGGACGTGGAAGCAACCAAGAAACAGTTCGAAGATGATAACGCGCAGTCTGACCTCGAACTGGCTGACCTGGAGTGCAAGAGAGCTGACCTGAATGACTCGCTGCCCTCTGACCTCATCGCCGAATACGACTCGGTCTGGCAGCGGCACAGCCCCTTCGCCATCGTGGAGGTGCGAGGCGGCGTCGTCACAGGAGCCACCGGCGAAATTTCGCCCGCCGAGCTGCAGCAGATAAATGCATTGCCCGCAGACGAGGTGTACTGGTGCGTCGACACCAGCCAGATAGTGGTGCGAACCGACGCCTAAACGTCGCCCCGGCCACGCGCGGTTCTTGCCTGACCGCACGCTATTCCACCCCGCCCCCGCACGATATCACCCGACAGCACGCCGTCCCCTGAAAATCACACCGATCGAAGTAGGCCCTGGCGCCGCGCGCGTCGTAGACTCGAGGATGCAGATGAGTCGGCCGGGCGGCCGCGGCACCGCGTGATGCGGTGACGAGGAACGTCCGGGCTCCACAGGGCAGGGTGATGGCTAACAGCCACCCGGGGAAACCCGCGGGAAAGTGCCACAGAAACAAGACCGCCGCTGGCGCGAAGAACACTTCGCACCAGCGGTCAGGGTGAAAAGGTGGGGTAAGAGCCCACCAGTAGGCCAGGTGACTGGTCTAGCTAGGTAAACCCCACCCGGAGCAAAACCGAGCAGCAAGTACGAGCGGCCCGCTCCACGCTTGCGGGTAGGTTGCTTGAGGCCAGTGGCAACACTGGTCCTAGAGGAATGGTCGCCGCTGCCGACTTCGGTCAGCAGGACAGAACCCGGCGTACAGGCCGGCTCATCTGCACTCTCACGCGTTCGACGGCAGTGTCAAAATGTCGGCGCCATCTTCGGTCACCACGATTGTGTGCTCGAACTGCGCGGTGCGGGAACGATCGGCCGTGACAACAGTCCAGTCATCATCCCACTGCTCCCATTCGACAGTGCCCAGCGTCAGCATCGGCTCAATGGTGAACACCATGCCCGGCTCCATCACCGTGTCATACAGTGGTGCAGCATCATAGTGCGGAATGATCAAACCCGAGTGAAAGGCTTCGCCCACGCCGTGTCCGGTGTAATCGCGCACCACGCCGTAGTCAAAACGCTTCGCATACACCGAAATGACACGTCCGATCACGTTGATCTCACGGCCAGGTTTGACCGCCCGGATCCCACGCATCATCGCTTCGCGTGTCCTCTCACTGAGCAGACGCGACTCCTGATCAACATTTCCCACCTCAAACATGGCGCAGGTGTCACCGTGGACACCCTCGTAAAACGCCGTGATATCGACGTTGACAATGTCGCCATCTTCGAGGGGGCGATCATCAGGAATGCCGTGGCAGATGACCTCGTTGATGGAAGTACACAGCGACTTCGGATACCCCATGTAACCCAGGCATGACGGGTAGGCGCCAGCACCGACAATAAAATCATGTCCGATGCGGTCGAGCTCATCGGTTGTCACACCGGGGCGAACCGCCTCACCCACGACACGAAGCGCATCGGCGGCAATGCGGCCAGCGTGGCGGATCCGTTCCACAGTGTCCGCATCCTTAATATCCGAGGCAGTGACGTTTTCAGGGCCATCGTGGAACATGTACTCGGGGCGTTCAATCGACTCAGGCACCGAGCGCATGGGGGAGATACGTCCGGCAGTCAGGTTGCCCAGCGGCGCGCGACGCGCATTGGCAGATGCCGGAATACGACCAGAATTGTCAGAACTACTCATAGCCCTAGCCTAGATCTTTTGCCGACCAGTGCTGGGATGTCACTGCTGGTGATAATTCTCCGGAGCAGGAAATGTGCCATCTTCCACACTTTCCACATACTCGGCAGCAGCCGCCGTGATCTCACGCCCGATCTGCGCGAAACGATGGACGAACGAGGGAACCCATTCCTGCATCCCGACCATGTCCGACCACACCAGTACCTGCCCATCGGTGTGCGGGCCAGCACCGATACCAATAGTGGGAATCTCCAGCGCAGCAGTGACGTCAGTGGCCACGTTGTCAGGCACCATCTCCAACACAACGGCAATCGCACCGACATCCTGCAAAGCCAGCGCGTCAGCAATCATCGCATCGCGCTGATCGCCACGGCCACGCATACGCGGACCGCCGATCGTGTTCTCTGATTGCGGCGTGTACCCCAGGTGTCCGACGACGGGAATACCGGACTGGCTCAGTAGTCGGACAGCTTCCACGCGCGGTCGGCCTCCCTCGAGTTTGACCGCATGGGCACCAGCGCGCATCAATTGGGAAGCCGATTCAAACGCCTGCTGTGCACTGGCCTCGTACGTTGCGAACGGAAGGTCTGCCACTACCAGGGCGCGGCGTGTGGAACGTGCCACTGCTGCGGTTGCTCGAACCATGTCGTCCAACGTGACGCGCAACGTGGAGTCATATCCCAACATCACGTTGCCGTAGGAATCACCCACCAGCAGCATGTCAACACCTGCCGCATCCAGCAGCGGGGCAATAAGCGCATCATAAGCTGTCAACATCGTGAGTTTTCGGCCCTGCTGCTTAGCTTGAGCAAGGTGATGGACGCGAACTTTTTTCGGTTTCGTCGGCGCGGGGACCGTGTCAGCGGCCGCAGCGTCGGAGGGCGCAAGTGAACTCATATCTGTAGCCTAGACGCTTTCGTCAGTGCACCGGGCTTACACGCGATCGCGCTCAGTGAACTGTCCAGCCAATGGCGACGAATGGGCGGACTCGCTTCGACGGCTAATATGGGGGAAGAGGAAACGTGGAGTTTTCCCGTATGACCGATTGTCAATTTCGACCGAGGAAGCAGGATATGGCTGACTGTGCTCCTGAGCTCAATCCGCTTGACGGTGAAGCGGTGAGTGCCCTCGTCACTGATGCGCTGGCGCGTATCGGTGAGGCGAGTTCGCTGGCCCAACTCAAGACCGTTCGCACCCAGGTGATGGGTGATCAGGCACCCCTGATCCAGGCTAACCGCACGATTGGGTCACTGGACCCCGCTGACCGTGCGCAGGCAGGCAAGACACTGGGCGGTGCCCGCAAGCAACTCGCCACTGCGCTGTCCGAACGTGAATCAGTGCTGCGCGACGAAGAGGAAGCCCGCGCGCTGGAGACGGAAGCCGTGGACGTAACGGTGCCGACCGGGCGCCAGAGTCTGGGCGCGCGTCACCCTCTGGAGACCTTGATGGAGGAAGTGGCCGACCTGTTTGTGTCGATGGGATGGGACATCGCAGAAGGCCCGGAAATCGAGCACGAATGGTTCAACTTCGATGCGCTGAACTTCGACATTGACCACCCGGCTCGCCAGATGCAGGACACCCTCTACGTCGATGGCCGCTCCGTCGGTGGCGACCACGAGGATGACGGTCACCTGGTGATGCGCACGCACACCTCGCCAGTTCAGGCCCGCTCCATGCTCGCTCGCGGTGTTCCGCTCTACGTCGCATGCCCCGGTAAGGTATTCCGCTCCGACGCGCTCGACGCGACACATACACCTGTTTTCCACCAGGTTGAGGGTCTGGCAGTTGATCGCCACCTGACGATGGCGCACCTGAAGGGAACGCTGGATCACTTTGCGCGCCAGATGTTCGGCCCTGACGCGCGCACGCGGTTGCGCCCCAGCTTCTTCCCCTTCACTGAACCGAGCGCCGAGATGGATCTGTGGTTCCCGCAGAAGAAGGGCGGCCCCGGCTGGATTGAATGGGGTGGCTGCGGCATGGTCAACCCAAACGTGCTGCGCGCCTGCGGCGTCGACCCTGACGAGTATTCCGGTTTCGCATTCGGCATGGGTATTGAACGCACGCTCATGCTGCGTCACGGCATCGCTGACATGCACGACATCGTCGAGGGAGACGTGCGCTTCTCCCAGCAGTTCGGACTCAACGGAAGGGGACACTGAACATGCCTATGGTTCCATTGTCGTGGCTTCGTGACCACGTAGAAATTCCCGCCTCCGTGACGGTTCCGCAACTGGCCGCAGCGCTGGTGAAAGTGGGCCTGGAGGAAGAAACAATTCATCCCGCCCGCGTGACGGGCCCGCTTGTCGTGGGCAAAGTGCTCACACGCGAGCCGAAAGAACAATCCAACGGCAAAGTCATCAACTACTGCCGAGTCGATGTCGGCCAGTACAACGACGAGCCGGGAACTGGGAAAGAGCCATCTGACCTGCCCAGTCGCGGCATCATCTGCGGTGCTCACAATTTTGATGTGGGCGACCTGGTGGTCGTCAGTCTGCCGGGCGCAGTTCTGCCCGGCCCCTTCGAGATCTCTGCCCGCAAAACCTACGGTCACATCTCTGACGGCATGATCTGTTCGGAGCGCGAACTGGGCCTCGGGGAGGACCACAACGGCATCCTCGTTCTGACCGACAAGTTCGATGCCGACCAGATCCCCGCTCCCGGATCAGATGTGATTCCACTGCTGGGACTGGGGGAAGAAGTCCTCGAAATCAATGTCACTCCGGACCGCGGCTACTGCTTCTCCATGCGTGGCGTGGCGCGCGAATACTCCCACTCAACGGGAGCAACCCTGACTGATCCCGGTCTGCCCGATGGCCTTGACCTGCCCGAACACTCCGACTCAGCTTTGAGCGTGGAAGTTGAGGACAAGCGCCCGATCCGCGCCCACGTCGGGTGCGACCGCTTCGTTACACGCATCGTGCGCGGCGTCGACACGCACGCTCAGACGCCCAAATGGATGGTGGAGCGCCTGGAGATGGCAGGCATGCGCTCAATCAGCCTGCCCGTCGACGTCACCAACTACATCATGTTGGATCTGGGCCAGCCGATGCACGCTTACGACCTTGGTTCTGTGGCAGCACCCATCGTGGTGCGCAGAGCTGAAAAAGGTGAGCATCTCGTCACCCTCGATGGTGAAGATCGCGCACTGAACGACGAAGACCTGCTTATCACGGATTCTCCGCAAGGCCAGCATGGATCGCGCATTATAGGACTTGCCGGAGTGATGGGCGGCCTCGACTCTGAAATCACTGAGGGGACGACAGACCTGGTCCTCGAAGCTGCGCACTTTGATTCCATTTCAATTGCGCGCACGTCCCGACGCCACTTCCTGGCCTCTGAAGCCTCGAAGCGTTTCGAACGCGGTTCGGATCCGGCGATTCCGCCCGTCGCGATTGCCCGGGCTTGCGCGCTGCTTGAAGAATACGGCGGGGGACAGGCTGACCCCCACGTGTTCGAGGTCAATACCGTGCCCGAAGCTCGACCGATCGACATGAAAGTGAGTGAGACGCAGCGCCTGACCGGACTCGAATTGCCTCCGGCACGCATTCGCGAACTGCTGGAAACAATCGGCTGCCAGGTTCATGGCGAGGACAGCGAGGCCCAATGGCAGGTGACACCTCCGAGCTGGCGACCTGACCTGACCGGGCCTGCCGACCTGGTCGAAGAGGTCGCGCGCCTGCACGGATACGATGAGATCCCGTCAATCCTGCCGCAGGCCCCTGCTGGACACGGCTTGACCACGGCGCAGAAGACTCGTCGTGATGTCGCACGCGTCCTGGCCAATGCTGGACTGACCGAGGCAGAGTCCTACCCCTTCATGTCCACTGCTGCCCATGACCGCCAGCAGCTGGCTGCCGATGACCCGAACCGTCAGGCAGTGCGCCTGCGCAATCCGCTGGCCGACGATGCGCCGCTGCTGCGTACACGCATCCTGGACACGCTGCTCGATGTTGCCGGACGCAACATGTCACGCGGTATGAACCACATCGCGGTCTTTGAGATTGCGAAGGTTGTGCGCCCGGCAGGAACGGTTCCATCTGATCTGCCGTCCGCTGAACAGCGTCCCTCTGCCGAGGTGGAAGCACAGCTCCAGGCCGGCGTTCCCTCGCAGCCGTGGCATGTGGGAGCAATCTTGTGCGGAAATGCCACAGGTAACGGGGTGTTCGAGCAGCCCCGCGTCTACGACTGGGCCGATGCCATCGACCTCGTCTGGCGCGTCGCACAGTCACTGGGCGTCAAGGTGGAAACAGCACGCGGCTGGCTTCCTGAATCTACCCCTGTGCACAAGGGGCCGCCGATGCCTCAAGCGAGTAGTGACCCGCACGCAGTGGCACCGTGGCATCCAGGCAGGATGGCGCAGGTTTTCGTCCGCAACGGCAAGATACTGACTGTTGTGGCGCGAGCCGGCGAACTTCACCCGCGTGTATGTGAGGCATTCGGTTTACCCAAGCGCTCATGCGCACTGGAGCTGGACGTCGACGCGCTGGTGGCGCATATGGCGGAAGAACCAATCCAGGTGAGCGGCGTGTCAACGTTCCCGGTGGCAAAAGAAGACTTCGCACTGGTTGTCGCCAATGATATTCCCGTTGCTCGCGTTGCTCAGGTGATTCGCCAGGCGGCAGGTGCCCTGGCCGAAGAGGTATCTCTCTTTGACATTTACGAGGGCGACCAGGTTCCCGACGGTCACCGCTCGCTGGCCTTCACTGTGAAACTGCGTGCCGATGATCGCACGCTGAGTGCAGATGAGGTTACGCGCACACGCAACGACATCATTTCTCGCACAGGTAAGACGCTCGGGGCGCAACTTCGCGCATAACGAATGCGCGAATCGTGATCAGTGCGGCCGGTGCGTGAAGCGCCGGCCGCACTGGCGCATACGCGTGTGCTCGGGCGTTAGTCCTGCTCAGAGTCTGAAACGTATGCACAGCAGGGCAGAATTTGCGACTTCTTGACCGATTCGGCTCACATTGGCGCGCCAAAGCGTCCATACTGGGATTATGAAAATCCTCGTCACTGCTTCGTCAAAACATGGTGCAACCCGTGAGGTTGCCGAACGTATCTCTGACCGTCTGCGCTCGCACGACCTCGATGTCGAGATGATCAATCCGGAGGATGTGAAGTCTCTGGAATCCTACGATGCTGTTGTGTGCGGTTCAGCCGTGTACATGACGCAGTGGATGGCGCAGGCGAACGATTTCATGGAGCGTTTTCGCCCGAACCTGCTGTCGATGCCAGTGTGGGCTTTTTCAGTGGGCCTGTCCGGGGTGCCGAAGCATTCGCTGCAGGACCCCTCGCGCATTGGCCCGGTGCTGATGAAGGTGCCGATTGTCCACCACCAGAAGTTCCCGGGTCGCTACGACCCCTCGCGCCTGTCACTGCGTGAGCGCACCATCGCGCGCCTTGCCGGTGCGGTAGAAGGTGATTTTCGGCCGTGGGACGAAGTGGATCAGTGGGCAGATGAGATAGCACAGGATCTGAAGTCGGGTAATACGGCACCGCAGGAGTCGGACGCTCAGTAGTCCTGGTGTCCATATAGAGGACACCCGTTATGCAAATTATGCATGACTGTGTATAGTCATGCATATGAATTTTCGGGCAGCTATTGCAGGAGTATCGGGATACGCAGGAGGCGAAATCGCACGCCTCCTTACCGCGCATCCTGACATCACGCTCAGCATAGTTACGGGAGCATCTTCCGCCGGCAACACCCTGGCACAGATGCATCCGAACATCACTGGGCCCCAAGGTGCGCTGGTGATCCAGGAAACAACAGCCCAGGCTCTCTGCGGCGTTGATGTGATTTTCCTGGCCCTGCCACACGGACACTCCGCCCGACTTTCCGATGAACTCGCACGCGCTGGCACGTCAGCACTGATCATCGACTGCGCTGCCGACCATCGACTGTCCGATGCAGACGAATGGCATCGCTACTACGGCACCGACGCAGCCGAACCGTGGACCTATGGAATGCCAGAATTGCTGCACAGCGGCGAAACACAGATGACACGTCAACGCGACGCCCTCGCACACGCCGGTCAGATCGCCGTGCCCGGCTGCAATGCGACAGCAGTCACCCTGGCAATACAGCCAGCCATCGCCGCGCACATCGTCGAACCCACCCTATGCGCCACCTTGTCAGTGGGTTATTCAGGTGCCGGCCGATCACCCAAACAGCATCTGCTGGCCTCCGAGGCACTCGGCGCGATCGTGCCTTACGGCGTGGGAGGGACCCACCGGCACATCCCCGAAATCATCCAGAACCTGCGCATCAGCGGGGCGGACGACGTTCGCCTGACATTCACGCCCGTTCTGGTCCCCACAGCTCGCGGCATCGTGGCGACAGTGGTGGCACCGCTGCACGCATCCGTCAGTGCAGATGACGTGGCCCACGCCTACAGCATCTACGATAATGAGCCGCTGATCGGTGTCAGCCACGAGGCACCCTGGCCGTCCACTGCGCCTGTCAACGCGACCGGCTGTGCCCTCGTCAATGCAGTGATTGACGAACGTGCCCACAGTCTTGTCACTATCTGCGCACTCGACAACCTCGGTAAAGGAACTGCGAGTGCAGCCATCCAGAGCGCAAACCTTGCGCTCGGCCTGCCCGAACTGACCGGAATCCCCACCATCGGAGTGACACCATGAACCAGACAGCACCATTGACCGGCGTGACAGCACCTCAGGGATTTCTCGCATCAGGGGTTCACGCAGGGATCAAAGCCAGCAGTAACCGTGACGTCGCCCTCGTCGTCAACACCGGACCGACCGAGCTTCGCGCCTCGGCAGCAGTCTTTACCTCCAACCGTGTCGCCGCCGCTCCCGTCCATCTTTCCCGCGCACACTTCGCCGCGGGCACTGTCAGTGCCGTCGTGTTGAACTCCGGGGGAGCGAACGCCTGCACGGGCGAGCAGGGCGCACGTGACGCCCAACAGATGGCCGACCACGTCGCGCAGGCACTCAGCCTGGCCGACAGCATGCAGGTCGGTGTGTGCTCCACCGGTTTGATCGGTGAGCTGCTGCCGATGGAGGCAGTAATCAGCGGAATTGATATGGCGGTGGGCGAACTTGCTGATACGCCTGAAGCGGGAGCCAACGCTGCCGATGCCATCCGAACCACCGATACCGTGAACAAGACGATCGAGATTCATGCAGACGGCTACACGGTCGGAGGAATGGCGAAAGGTGCAGGTATGCTCGCGCCGGCACTGGCGACCATGCTGTGCGTCCTCACAACCGATGCAGTCGTTGACCAGCGTGAACTTGACGCCGCCTTGCGTGAAGCGGTCCGCACGACGTTTAACCGCATGGACTCAGATGGATGCCGCTCCACCAATGACACCGTCATTGCACTGGCTTCTGGAGCATCCGGTCACCACGCCGATGCACAGGAACTGACCGAACATCTGCGCAGCGCCTGCGCCACGCTGGCACGCCAGCTCATTGCGGACGCCGAGGGCGCCACTCATGACATCGACATCACCGTGCGCGGTGCACACAGTGAAGAAGCCGCCGAGATTATCGCCCGGGCCGTCGCGCGATCGAACCTGCTCAAGGCCGCAATTTTCGGCAATGACCCGAACTGGGGGCGTGTCCTGTCAGAAATCGGCACAATCCCTGAAGAGGTCGCACCATTTGACCCGGATGCCATTGACGTGAGCTTCAACGGTGTGCAGGTCTGCCAGGCAGGGGGAGTGGGGCAGTCGCGAGACCTCGTCGACATGACGGATCGGCAGGTCAATATTGAGGTCGATCTGCACAATGGTTCAGCCAGTGCCACCATCATCACCTCCGACCTGACCTACGACTACGTCCACGAGAACAGCGCGTACTCATCATGACCACACTGACCGCGCAGGATAAGACCGCTATTTTGCTGGAAACAATGCCGTGGCTGCGTCACCACCGCGGCAAGTATGTCGTGATCAAGTATGGCGGCAATGCGATGGTGGACGACTCACTCATGCACGCATTTGCCCAGGATGTCCTTTTCTTGCACCAGTGGGGTGTCAAGCCGGTCGTCGTTCACGGCGGTGGTCCTCAGATCAACCAGATGCTGTCCCGGGTGGGCCTCGATGCGCCCTTCACCAAAGGGCTGCGGGTCACCACCGAGGACGTCATGGAGATTGTGCGCATGGTGCTGATTGGAAAAGTACAGCGCGAACTGGTCAGCCTGCTCAACGTTCAGGGTTACCAGGCCATCGGACTGGCAGGAGAAGACGCGGGTCTGTTCCAAGCTCAACGCACACCCGCATGGGTCGATGGTGAAGCCGTCGATATTGGATTGGTGGGAACTATTACCCACGTCAACGCCCAGCCACTGATGGCGCTGGTGGATTCGGGTTTCATCCCGGTAGTCTCCTCCGTTGCACCCAACCAGGATGCGCCATCTGGAGTGCTCAACATTAACGCCGATTCTGCTGCAGCAGCACTGGCTGGCGCGATCGGTGCTGAAAAGCTCATCATGTTGACCGACGTGGAAGGACTCTACGCAAACTATCCGGATCCAAACTCTCTGATCAGTCGCCTCTCGCGCAGCGAACTGGCCGCCCTCGTTCCCACCCTTGATTCGGGGATGGCGCCGAAGATGACTGCTGCGCTGGCCGCCCTCGAACAGGGTGTGCCGCGTGTCCACGTCATCGACGGCCGCCAGCCGCACTCCATGCTGCTGGAAGTCTTTACTGACGAGGGCGTCGGAACGATGATCACCACCGACGGAAATGAAGGGGAGGATCAATGACCTGGGAAAATCGCTACCATGAGGCGCTCATGGACACATTTGGACCTCCTCAGCGTATCCTCACGCGTGCACAGGGCTGCACGGTTATGGACGACACCGGAGCAGAGTACCTGGACCTGCTGGGCGGAATTGCCGTCAACGTGCTGGGACATTGCCACCCGGCCATTGAGCGCGCAGTGAGTACGCAACTGGCAACACTGGATCACGTCTCCAATTTCTTTGCCACACCGCCGCAGATTGAACTGGCCGAACGCGTTCTCGGCATCGTGTGCGCGGACGCCGTTCCAGACGGATCACGCGTCTTTTTCACCAATTCAGGAACAGAATCCAACGAGTGCGCCATCAAAATGATCCGCACCTGGGGCAACACGAAGATCGACGAGGGTACCAAGGGCTTTTCTGCCGACACGACACCTCGCATCATTGCGTTGACTGGCGCATTCCACGGACGCTCAGCGGGCGCACTCTCAGTGACCTGGAAAGAGGCTTACCGCACTCCATTTGCACCGTTGCTCGAAGGAATCGAATTCATTGAGCCGAACAATATGGACGCACTCGACCGCCACCTGACCCAAGGCGTGGCAGGCATCATCGTTGAACCCATCCAGGGAGAAGCAGGCGTCTACCCGCTCAGTGATGAGTACCTTCAGGCCGTGCGTCGGCGCTGCAATGAGATCGGCGCACTGATGGTCGTTGACGAAGTACAAAGCGGCATGGGACGCACCGGACAGTGGATGGCGCACCACCACGCAGGAATCACGCCCGACGTCGTCACCCTCGCCAAAGGACTAGGTGGAGGCATGCCGATTGGAGCCTGCGTCGGTATCGGCCAGGCTGGATCGATCCTGACCCAGGGAATGCACGGCACGACTTTTGGCGGCAACCCGGTGTGCGCCGCCGCAGGCCTGGCCGTCATCGACACCATCGAAAACGATGCGTTGCTGGCACACGCCCTCACACTGGGTGAACAGTGGCGCGCCGAACTGCGTGAGGCAGGCGGAGCGGCGGTGCGCGAGGTGCGCGGACGCGGCCTGCTTATTGCGGTCGAATTTAATGAACCGTGCGCCAGTGCGCTTGTGCGCCATGCAGCTGACGAAGGATTTATCATTAATGCGCCAAACGCCCATACAATCCGTCTGGCACCACCGTTAACGCTGTCAGACCAGCAGGCTCAGTCCTTCACTGAGGCTCTGCCTGCATTGGTTCACAGCGCCCGGCAGACACTCGGCCACGCACACAAGGAGGACTGATGACAGACCACGCCGGCCCTGACACGCAAGGCATCCCGTCGTCACGCACCGCTCGCCGCGGAGCCATTGTGGACATCCTTGCCGATCAGCAGATCTCCTCTCAGAAGGAACTGCGTGAAGCACTGGCCGTGCTGGGTATCGAAACGACGCAGGCCACTTTGTCACGTGACCTCGTGGAGATGCACGCCACGAAGATTCGCACGGCCTCAGGTAAACAGATCTATTCAGTGCCGGACCTGGACGGGGAACAGACGCGTCGTGGAGAAGAATCACTGGCGCGCCTGGAGCGATGGGCTCAGGACCTGCTCGTTGCAGTAGACACCGCCGGCACATTCCTAGTTGTGCGCACACCAGTGGGCGCAGCCAACCTGCTCGGATCAGCCATCGACACCGCGCGGCTCGAGGGAGTCGTTGGCACCGTGGCAGGAGATGACACTATTTTCGTCGCATGTCGCAGCACTGAGGACGCCGTGGAACTTCAGTCAACACTGATCGCACTGGTCGAGCCTCGCCAATAAGCGTGAATCATTCGAGTACGACAATCAAAGGGTAGAAACGAAATGAGTGAACACAAGGACCGCGTTGTACTGGCCTACTCCGGTGGGCTTGACACCTCTGTTGCAATCGGCTGGATCGAACAGCAGACAGGTATGGAAGTGGTTGCCGTTGCCGTTGACGTGGGGCAGGGCGGCGAAGACCTGGAGGTGATCCGCCAACGCGCCCTCGACTGCGGCGCCGTGGAAGCATACGTCGCAGATGCGAAGGAAGAGTTTGCTTTCGACTACTGCATGCCCGCGCTGAAAGCCAACGGACTGTACCAGGGGCGCTACCCCCTCGTATCTGCGCTGTCACGCCCGCTGATCGTTAAGCACCTGGTGCGCGCCGCACGGCAATTCGGCGCCACCACCGTGGCACACGGCTGCACCGGCAAAGGCAACGACCAGGTCCGCTTCGAAGTATCCCTCACATCGATGGCTCCTGACCTGAAAACGATCGCTCCCGTGCGTGACCTCGCGTTGACCCGCGACGTGGCCATCGACTACGCCAACAAGCACAATCTGCCCATTGAGACGACGAAACACAATCCCTTCTCGATCGACCAGAACGTGTGGGGTCGTGCCATCGAAACAGGATTCCTTGAAGACATCTGGAACGCGCCGACCAAGGACGTGTACAACTACACCGACGACCCGACCTACCCGCCACTTCCTGACGAGGTAGTCATCACCTTCGAGCAGGGCGTCCCCGTCGCCATCGATGGGCGTGCCGTGACTCCTCTGGAAGCCGTTCAGGAAATGAACCGCCGCGCTGGCGCGCAGGGCATCGGCCGTATCGACATTGTCGAGGACCGCCTGGTGGGCATCAAGTCGCGTGAAATCTATGAAGCACCAGGAGCCGTGGCCCTGATCGCCGCTCACCAGGAGCTTGAAAACGTCACCGTCGAGCGCGAACTGGCACGCTACAAGCGCCGCGTGGACGAACGCTGGTCCGAACTCGTCTACGACGCGCAGTGGTACTCACCGCTCAAGAATGCGCTGGACGCTTTCATCGAGAACACGCAGACCTACGTCAGTGGTGACACTCGCATGACGCTGCACGGTGGGCGAGCAACGGTGACAGGTCGACGCTCCGACTCCTCCCTGTACGACTTCAACCTTGCGACCTACGAGACGGGCGATACCTTCGACCAGTCCCACTCGCGCGGCTTCATTGAAATCTACGGAATGAGCGCCAAACTGGCAGCAGCCCGCGACGTGCGTTTCGGACGCGGTGTGAACTTCGACGAGGACGCGCACTAGTCGGCGCTTCCTCTCGTGATCGAACCGTAACCGGATCGTTTCTAAAGAGCGTCCGACTCCTCATCGAACCGATTAGGACTTACCCCCGGTTTTTCGTACCCTCGTATTCTGAGGCATCGAAGCCGGGGGTTGTCCCTGCCCACGGCACGAACCTCCGCTTCTTCATTTCACCACCAGGTTTTCGAGGGGACACATGGCGCACCACCTTGCGATCGCATCCTCCTCGTCACGGCGTCTTCTTGACCGGACAGTGACGAGGGAGGCTTCCTCGGATGTGCGCCCTCGTGAGCTGCGCGTCACCATGTCGTCTCCGCTGCGAAACGCCGGCTGGGCGCTCAGCACCTTGACGTGGTCAATTCGCAGAGCACGCCTGAATGCAACACTTCGGTGGGGTGCTCACGCCAACGAATACCTCGAACCCATGATTGCCTGGGTCTTTTTCCTGACATTCAGCGGAACGGGATTTCGCGCGCTGATCGGATGGGTCGGATACGGCATCATCGTCGTGCTGTCCGCAGCAGTATTCATCGCGATGTTTGTCATTGCGGGGCGGCGCGTGACGATCCGCCGTGTCCCGTGGACGATCGCGGCATTCCTACTGGTGTGCTGGATGTCAGCCCTGTGGGCCGAGTATCCGGGGATCTCAGCGTTAGCATCACTGGGCAGCACACTGAGCGCTCTCATTGGAATCATGATCGCCATCGCGGTGCCGCTGGAGCGCCTCATCGACGCGTTCGCCGCAGCGATGCGATGGTCGGTGGGAATCAGCCTGGTGATGGAGCTATGGTGCGCCATCTTTGTCGGCCATCCGATCGTTCCTGTGTGGCTGCGCGGCCAGAGTAATGTAGGCGCCACGCAGCTGTGGACTGAATCCGCACTGTTCAGAGGTGGCCCCATCCAGGGGTTTGTCGGCAACCGCAACCCACTGGCCGCAATCGCACTGTTCGGCATCATCTGCACGGTGATTCAGCTCCGCGCGCGACGCATGAGCTCCAGGCGTGCCCTCACATGGTTCGCCCTCTACGCGGCGACACTGGCGCTGACACGGTCAGCTACCGTTTTCGTGGCGCTGCTGGCATGCGCCGGAGTATTCCTGGTTGGAACCGTTCTACGGCGCGTGCGCGCGCACAGGCGGCAGCGCGTCCTGCGAATTTCGGCGATGGCTCTGCTGATCGTCAGCGTCGTCGGAGCGCTCCTGTACGCCCCGATCGCTGAGTTTATCGGTCGCGACGCAGACCTGACGGGACGCTCTGACATCTGGCGTGCAGTGTTTGAGCTGTGGAAGCAACGGCCCATCGGCGGGTGGGGATGGGTCATGCTGTGGCCACCGTGGATCCCGATGTATCGCGATCTGGTGATCCGTCAGGACGGCGCGCCCACGCCTCACGCCCACAACGCATTCGTGGACGTGTCATTCCAGACCGGACTCATTGGCCTGGTCGTCTTCGTCATTGCCATCTGCGTCATCGGTATTCGCGTCTTGCGCGTCGCCATTCGCCGTATCGACGGTGACGTGTACTCGCTGGCACCGGCACTGATGATGACGGCCATTTTGGTGCAGTCCCTCACTGAATCGCGCCTCCTATTCGAAGGCACATGGATTCTGTTCGTCGCCCTGGCCACATGGCTGGTCGTCAGGGTCGAACAGGAAGACAGTGAAGTGGGCGTGGGGGTATTGTCCCTGCCGGTCCCGCCTAGTCCTGGTCAACGGGGTCGCGCACCACAGGACACGACATACAGCGCGGACCGCCGCGGCCGCGTCCCAGCTCAGCCCCCTGAATCTCGATGACATCGATGCCTGCGCGGCGCAACGCAGCATTACACAGCGGGGAACGATCATAGGTAATCACCTTGCCAGGTGCAATCGCCAGCGCATTGAAACCGTCATTCCACTGCTCGCGATCCACGTCGGAGAAGGTGCCATCCGGACTGATGAAACGCAACGAGCGGCCCATCAGCACTTCCAGTGCGCGTCGAAGATCGTAATGCATATCCTCGACGATCGGAGCGCCCCCATCGGGGCCGGGTCGCAACGTCATCGTGCGCACGTCACCCAAGCGCGGATACAGCAAGAAAGCATCCCGGTCGACCTGCGTCAACACTGTGTCCAAGTGCATGAAGGTACGCACATGCGGCAATACGACAGCCAGGACCGTGTGGGCGTGACCGGCCTCGAACATTTTGACAGCCAAGCGCTCAACACCTTGCGGCGTGGTGCGTTCCGACACGCCAAACACACCGATCCCATCGCCCACCACCAGAGCGTCGCCGCCCTCGGCACTGCGAATAGCACCTGATGTGCCGCGCGACCACCAGTGGAAATCCCAGGGGGCAAAACGTGGATGGTACTGGTAGATAACCGAATAGTGCAGCGATTCGCGCTCGCGCGCCAGACGTGACATCGAATTGACGGCCACACCACCGTGAATCCACGCAGACGCATCCCTCGTGAACAGGTGGTTTGGCAGGGGACGAATCAGGAAATCTTCATCTTCGAGCGTGCGTGTCACCAGCGAGCGCACAGGCGACACACTCTTCCACTCATCGACCGTCAAACCGTCCACACACATGGCGGTCAGGCGATCTGCCGACAGATCCGCCGTCCATTCGCGCAGCGCAGGGGTGAGCACCGGTCCGAGCCGGCGTTCATTGAGCGTGCGATCCAGTACCGCCTGGCGAGCATGCTCGTGGTGCAGTGTCTGCGACAACAATGTGCGCAGCTTGTGCACCTCGATGCCTTCGCCCTCCATGACTTCGACGAACTGATCGTGCTCAGCTCGTGCACGGCCCGGATCCATCAGATCATCAAAAAGAAGCTCAGCATGATTGAGGGGAGTGAGCCGTTCGACTTCCTGACCGGGGCGGTGCACGATCACCTCACGCAGCCGACCGATCTCGGAATCCACACGGGGATTGACGTCCACTGTTCCTCCTCACATTGCTGCAGTGCTGAGTATATGCATTTTGTCTGTGTCGATGTTGGCATCGCGGCGTGCGAACAGGCATCATGAAACTATGAGCGCAAACTCGAAATCTGATACAGCACCACGCCAATCGTCTCCCGCCCGTCCCGTCGCATTGTGGGGTGGACGATTTTCAGGCGGCCCCTCTCAGGCGCTTGCCAGATTGTCCGTGTCAACTCACTTTGACTGGCGGCTGGCCCAGGCTGATCTGGCCGGCTCGAAAGCTCATGCACGCGCCCTAAACAGAGCAGGACTGCTGACCGACGAAGAACTGGACGGCATGGAATCCGCCCTCGACGAACTCAGCGCAGAAGTCGCATCGGGCGCCCTCGTCCCTGACCCTGATGACGAGGACGTGCACACTGCGCTCGAACGCGCATTGATCGACAAAGCGGGCGCTGAATTGGGTGGGAAGTTGCGCGCCGGCCGCTCACGCAACGATCAGATCGCTACGCTCATCCGCATGTATCTGCGCGACGAGGCGCGACACATTGGAGCGCTGACACTTGACGTTGTGGACGCACTGCTCGAACAGGCTCGCCTGGCGGGGGATGCGATCATGCCCGGACGCACTCACATGCAGCACGCGCAGCCCGTTCTGGTCGCCCATCACCTCGGCGCACATGTGTGGCCCTTACTGCGCGATGTGGAACGTCTGCGTGACTGGGATCAACGAGCTGCCGTCAGCCCGTACGGTTCGGGCGCACTGGCAGGAAACACGCTGGGAATGGACCCACAGACCATTGCCGAGGAACTGGGCTTTACCGACAGTGTCGCCAACTCTATCGACGGCACAGCTTCGCGCGACGTGGTTGCAGAGTTCGCCTTCGTCATGACGATGATCGGAATCGACCTATCGACCCTGTGTGAAGAAATCGTCATCTGGAATACCCGAGAATTCGACTATGTGACTCTGGATGATTCGTTCTCCACGGGCTCATCGATCATGCCGCAGAAGAAGAATCCCGACGTGGCCGAACTGGGACGAGGCAAGGCCGGGCGCATGATCGGTGACCTCACGGCGCTGCTGAGCGTCCTCAAGGGAATCCCGCTGGCTTACGATCGAGACCTGCAGGAAGATAAGGAACCTGTCTTTGATCAGATCGACACGCTTGACGTGCTGCTGCCGGCCATTGCCGGAATGGTCTCCACAATGCGCCTGAACTTCGAGCGAATGGCGCAGCTTGCACCACAGGGTTTCTCGCTGGCTACAGATATTGCCGAGTGGCTCGTCAAACAGGGAGTGCCTTTTAGAGTGGCGCACGAACTGTCCGGTGCGTGCGTGCGCCAGGCAGAGGCACGAGGCGTGGAATTGTGGGACCTGACCGATGACGAATTTGCTGCGATCAGCGAGCACCTGACACCTCGCGTGCGCGACGTGCTCAGCGTTGAGGGATCGGTTGCTGCCCGCAATGCCCGAGGAGGAACGGCGCCGGACCGGGTGCGCGAGCAGTTGTCCGAGGCGACCCGTCTGGCCAGCACGCATCGCGCCTGGATTCAGGAGGGCGTGGCGTCGTCTCGTTCGTAGTGGACACGTGTGACGAGGGTGGCCCGACCCGACTAAGCTAACCGCAGTAGGTGAACGCCTGCCTGGCGCGCGCCTGAGAGAAGAAAGCCAACACGACCGCGATCATAAGGAGAGCAGAGCGGTGACACAGGATTTAGTGGACGAACTACAGTGGCGTGGGCTGATTGCTCAGCACACGGATTTGGATGCGCTGCGTGTGCACCTGAACGCTGGTCCGGTCACCTTCTATTGCGGTTTTGATCCAACTGCCGCCTCTTTGCATCACGGTCACCTGGTGCAGGTGCTTCTCATGCGGCACCTGCAAAACGCCGGCCACAAGCCGTTGGCACTGGTTGGTGGCGCAACGGGCATGATCGGTGATCCGCGCCTGTCCGGTGAACGCCAGCTTCAGTCACGCGACGTGGTGGGACAGTGGGCGGACAGACTACGCGCCCAGCTTTCGCAGTTCCTTGAGTTCGACGGGCCGGCCGCGGCACGCCTCGTCAATAACCTTGACTGGACCAGCCAGCTGTCTGCGATCGACCTGCTGCGCGACGTGGGCCAGTACTTCCGAGTCGGCACCATGCTGTCGAAAGATATCGTCGCTCGCCGCCTGAATTCTGAAGAGGGAATCTCGTTTACCGAATTCAGCTACCAGATCCTCCAGGCGCATGACTACCTGCAACTGTTCCGGAACTACGGCTGCACCTTGGAAACCGGCGGAAACGACCAGTGGGGCAACATGATTGGCGGTGTGGAACTGATCCGCCGAGTCGAGGGCGCCACCACGCATGTGATGACCACACCGATCATCACGAAGTCTGACGGCACCAAGTTCGGCAAGTCCGAGGGCGGCGCGATCTGGCTGGATCCTCAGATGATGAGCCCGTACGCGTTCTACCAGTTCTGGCTGCAGGTCGCGGATGAGGATGTCGTGAAGTTGCTGAAGGTCTTCACCTTTGATTCCCGCGAACGCATCGAAGAGCTTGCCCAGTCGGTTGCCGAGCGTCCACATCTGCGCGAAGGACAGAAGGAGCTGGCCGAAAAGGTTACCACGCTGGTGCACGGTGCAGATGCAGTCGCTCGCGTGCAGGCTGCGACAGAAGCGCTGTGGGGCAGAGGAGATCTGCGTGAAGTTGACGAAGAGACGCTGGTTGCTGCGACTGGCGAACTACCATCCGGTAGCATTCGCGTTGGCCATGACACGATTGTGGATGCCTTGATTGCGTCGGGCCTGGAGAAGGGCCGCTCTGCTGCGCGCCGTACCGTCGCATCCGGTGGTGCGTATCTGAACAATGTCAAGGTCGAAGACGAAGACGCCCCGATTGAAGCATCAGACCTGCTCGCCGGCGGTCTGGCGCTCATTCGACGAGGGCGCCGCAACCTTGCTGTTGTGCATGCCAATCAGTGAACAAGTGCTGACTGAACCGAGGTGCGTGCAGGTGGCCGTGAACCGGCCTGAACGCGATGCTTGCCACTGACACGGCTCGGCTTAGCGCTACGTTGAGAATGTCGAGTGGCGAATCGACGATGCCAGCTGGCGTATTGAGAACATCGACCGACGCGATGAGAACGTCAACGAGCGTGGTGAGAATGCCAATCGGTACGTGAGACCTGACGAAGGGCCGGGATCTGTGATGCAGATCCCGGCCCACTCATTTGACAGATCGCCCGATTGTTCGTAGAGTATTTTCTTGTCGCCCGGGCGGTGCTGATTGTTTGTGGTTGGTGTTGTTTGTGGTGGTTGTCCCGCGTTTGTGGCCTTTTGTTTGGGGTTGTGGGCGTGTGGGGGTGTTGTTTGTGAACTCGATAGTGTGTTTGTTTTGTTGATGCTTGTTTTTGTTTTTTGAGTTTTTTTGGTTGGGAT
>NZ_JBWPVR010000012.1:0-49445 GCF_056590195.1 Pauljensenia sp. C0170B5
GTGCCGATCTTGCAGCGCACCTGCCAGCCCGGTACACGAAACCCACCAACCGGCCCCTCAACAACCTCAACCACACCGGCAGGCGCTCCGTCATCCATTGCGGGATAGTCGATTCCTGGCACAAGTGACGTTTCTTCAACTGAAAAACGATAACTAATTTCTCCGTACGATTCACTTGTCACGAGCGTTTCGAAATCTGGCGGAGAATCGGATTCGGGAGAAGATACTGGGCTAAGAACGAAGGCCACGCTAAAGAGCGCGGAGGTGAATCTCCTTTTCATGGTCGGGAATCCTCTACTTCTTCCTTTGATTTAGCATGGAAGCTATTCATCACGAACGACGATCCCTCTATCTTGATCTCAAATTCCATGGTGAGCGGATTCTCATCGAATTCAGTGATTTCGTCGTTTCGATACTCGACGTACGCGGCAGTCATGACATCTGCGGTAAGGAAATAGAGGTTTTGATTCTCCGGGTGAGAAATAGGGTCGCTCGTTGACTGGATGGCGTATTTGATTCCCTCAGCCCATTCATCCATTTCATAGAGAGAAGATATGTTTTCGATAAAACTGTTACATAGGGTGCATTCTGGGCTGCTGACTTTTTTGAGGGTGGTGGTGTTGCCGGTGTTGATGGAGTATGCGAGGAGGTTGAGGTAGTACTCGGCGAAGTAGCGTGCCCCGAACGCGTCCATGTTGGTGGCAGCGCTGGGTAGTTGTGGTTCGTGTGGTTCCACCCAGTCCACGGGCCTGCCCAGCTTCCCGTTGGGTAAAATCGGGTACTCACCGGACATGGGTATGCTGTGGGCTGCATCGCCTGACCCGCTTTGATTGGCAGAGGCTTCAATGTTGTTGCTTTGCCCGTCTTGTGCCTGGCTGCATGCAGCCAGAGTGAGCAAGCCAGCCAATACTGGAACCAGCAGCCTAGTGCTCGCGGCGCATCGTGATCGTCGTGTCATGTGCACCACACTACGGAACAGCACTGCTGCCCGTACAGCCCCAATTCATAATTGTGGATCAAACTCTTTCTGCACCCACCTGTCGATCTGGAAGCCTCTCACTGGATTCATCACGGCTCTACCTCCCGTGAGGTAACTCGTGACCAGTGCAAACGCCTCGCCCATGTAAGCGGTTAGCAGCAGAACCCTCTTCAGATCGACAGACGGGGAGGAGAGAAGAGGACAAGCATGCGGGAAGAAGAATTCCCAAAATGTGGGAAAGAACCACCCACGCTTGCACCCCGCGCGGAAGACCCCTCAGGCCCCGCAATGAGACACAAGGTTCACTCACCCCGCAAGCCGCGGGCCTTGTCTCCCCTCGACAATCACGCGAGCGACGATCACACGAGGCCCCGGGCATGTTCCCCCAGGTTCGAACTCGACACACACCCACAGCCCAAAGGACCCGCACTGACCCCACTGGCCAACCATTCCTGCAGGTCACAAGCCCACCCACCCAACGGCGCGTAGCACCCACAGCCTCACAACGAACCTACCGCCACGCCAAATCGAACCTCGGGGACGAAAAGAGGAAAGGCGCATCTCTCACCTCGCACTCGAGACAAAAAGCGAGGCACTCATGCCTTCGCGAAAGACGTTACAAGAGGGGGAGGACACCTACCCTCCACGCACGGTGACACGAGGGCCAGTCCTCACCCACGACGACACAAGGCACGAGGAGAGTGGACATCCCCGCGCGGGGCTTGAAACTACTGCTACTTGTCGGCGCGGTCGATAACCTCGGACGTACCTGACATGTCGGTGTTCTGAGCGGAATCCTTGCTTGACGTGCTCTCAGCATTGTCAGGAGCAGTGCCGGCAGCCTCGCGCTCCTGGAGCAGCCGTTCGCCCAGAGCCAAAGCATCACGCCGATTCTCATCTTCGTGACGCTTAGTGGCGTCATCTTTCAGTGCGTCAACTTGTTCGCGCGCATCGGCCTGACGACGCTTCTCCTCTTTTTCGCGCTTGGCGTCCTCGACGTTCCACGGAGTTTTTTCACCGCGAGCTTCACGTTCGTCAGCCAGATTCTCTCCACGTTTCATTGCCTGATGGAAGTTCATACGAGCCTGCTTCTCCTTACGGTGTTCAGAAATTTCTTCCGGCGACATGCTGGCTAGAGCCGCCAATTCGCCCTCGCTGAATGAGGGGTGGTATGAGGCGTCAATGGCCAGCGGAGCATCGGAAAGCTTGGGGGGATCGGGGGTCGGTTCGACCTCTCCGGTCACAGCGTGGTGTGGCCACTCCAAAGTACGAGGGACACCCAGCGTGACATAGTTCGGCGTCTCATTGAAGTGAATCAGAGAGGACTTATCGGTCGGCGGGATTGCAGGCGGATTCGCAACCCACGCACTGATCTGCAAAATGACACGCATCTGCAGGTTAATCCACAAAATGAGCGTGACCAGCGTCGTCGCAGTGGTCAACACTGCGCCCGACACGGCGCCAACAGCGGACGTTCCCAAGAAGCGCAGCACCCCGGCGGCGAGGGCAGCCAATGCGGCACCCCACATGAGGTCGCGTCGAGGTGGATGAACGAGCGCCACGATTCGAATCAGAACAATGAACACGCCGAAATCAACCGCAAAACCGACCAGCAGGCTCGCAATGTTCAATGCAATTTTACCGAAACCGGCGTCGATTCCCAGAGTCGAGAAAATCCAATCGCCAAACACTCGCAGAGCTACGGAGGAAACGGCGCTCACCAGCACTCCCACGCCCAGGCAGAGAGCGCCGACCAGGTTACGCGGCATCGACTTGTAGATGGGAACCGGGGCACTCACCAGCCCAAACATCGAACGAATCGCCATGCCCAGCGACCCCACAACCGACAGAGCGGACCACACCAAGCCGACGAAGGCAACGATCGACGTGATTGACATTGCGGTGGAGACCTGCAGACTGTCGGGGTTGACCAGTCCGCCGTTCGTGCCGTCATCTATGACGCCCGGCATCGCATTGTTGACACCGTTGATGACAGCCTCTTTGAGCTCCGCGTTATTGCCCAGCACCGCCATGAAGATGGTCCAGCCGACGACCAGTGCTGCGGACAGCGACAGGAGCGTTGTCAGCGCCATACCGCCTGACATCAAGCCACCGGAACGCTTACTGTATCGCGCCAATGCTCGCGCCAGGCGCGTCCGGTTCCACCACTGAATCAGTGCCTTGATCTTGTCGACCAGACCCGGAGTAGCGAGGGTCTCGCGCAATCCCGGGCCGCGCAGATGCGAGGCGCGCTTGGTTTCGTCGGAATATGTGCCGGCCAGTTCGGCTGAATGATAACCGGGAGCATTCGGAGATGGCTCATCACGATAGGTCAGATCCGATTCGCGCACGGTGCCCGTGAACGTTCCGGGTACTGAGCGCGGGCTCGGCGGCGCAACGGTGGATCCCACGTTGGTAGCCGACAAATCGTGTTGAGTATCGTTCGTGCTTGCCGTCATATTCATAATCTACGGTGTTGACGCGGCGCGCGCTCGCTATGCATAGGCAGAATTTGCTCAACAGGGGACGGCCGTCTCCCCTCGTCGATCACGAAAATTGACGAGGGAGGCTGCCGCATCCGCGTTCCTACTTCGTTTCGAAATCGAAAAGGGCGAGCGAGGAATACATGCCAGTGGGGTCCACGCGGTCCAGGCGA
This sequence comes from Pauljensenia sp. C0170B5, assembly GCF_056590195.1. Classification (NCBI taxonomy): domain Bacteria; kingdom Bacillati; phylum Actinomycetota; class Actinomycetes; order Actinomycetales; family Actinomycetaceae; genus Pauljensenia; species Pauljensenia sp. C0170B5. Next base: position 3,636 of record NZ_JBWPVR010000012.1, read on the forward strand.
AATCCTGGAACCATCCAAGAGGCCTCGAAATCTGCGGCGACGTCGAGAGCCAGGTCAATGGCTGGGTCATCAACATCCTGAGCCAGTGTGACGTGAGGGTGGTAGGGGAATCGAAGGGTGTAGTCAAGTGGGCCGGTGCGCACATCGTCTGCAAGGCTGCGGCACTCATCCATGCCTTGCGTCACAGTCAGGAACGCCACCTGGGACAGAGGGCGGAACGTGTCAGTACCTTTAATGGTGATGCGGAACGGCTGGCGGCGTTGCGCGACGGAGCGGAGGTGGCGAATGATTCGGGTGCGATCTTCCACCGGCACGGCAATCGGCGGCATGACGGTGATGTGGGCGGGGACACGAGAGCCGTTGACGTCACCCAGCCCGAGACGCAACTCTGTCAGTTCGCTGACCCAAGGCTCCGGAATGGCGATGACTGCTCCCATCCATTCCTGGCCGTCAAGGCGCGGAGGCAGGAACATGGATCACCGCCATTTCTGCAATGAGGTAGCTGCGTGGCGAAGCGGCCGGGGTGCCGCTGCGCGACTGACCTTTTAAGAGTACATGGGATGGCGCGGCTGTGAGGTGAAGGCGGTGCGGCTGTGAGGTGAAGGTCGCAACGCAGGTAGATGCCATGACCTAGGTCACGAGCCGTCCCCGTGGTGGTGACAAACCTCTATGGCAACGTAAACTTATGACGTGGCCTGCCTGTGGGGACACGGACGGGACACCGAGAAATGAACGTCTCTCAAGAACTTCGTTGACAACGTGGAAGGACACACAGCGATGAGTGCTCAGGTGCGCAAAACTGCCACCAAACTTGCCGATGGGCGAGACCTCTTTTATTTCGACGATTCCCCCGAATATGTATCAGGACAGCGCACTCGTCGCCTCGATGACCCGCGGCCCTTGCCGGATCGTTTCGCACCGATTGAAGGGGAGGACGGGACCGTTCATCCCGTGACCGGACCTCAGATGCGCAAAGACCCGCTGACCGGGGACTGGATCCCGATGGCGACCCACCGCATGAACCGCACATTCCTTCCGCCAGCAGACGCGAACCCACTGGCGCCGGCACGACCGGGCGCCGAATACTCCGACGGGGAGATACCCGACACAGACTACGACGTCGTCGTCTTCGAAAACCGCTTCCCCTCCCTCATGGCAACCCCAGAACAGGCGCAGGAAATCGCCGCAGCTGCCGGTGTGATCCCCGTGAACGGTCTCGACGGTGATGACCTGTACCGCAGGGCACCAGCCGCGGGACGATGCGAAGTCATTTGCTTCACCCCGAACCTTGAAGACTCACTGGCCACCGTCTCCCATGAGCGCATGCGCACCGTGATCGAAGCGTGGGCGGACCGTACCCGCGAACTGTCAGCAATGCCCGGCATCAAACAGGTTTTCTGCTTTGAAAACCACGGCAAGGAAATTGGCGTCACACTCTCGCACCCACACGGCCAGATCTACGCCTACCCCTATCTGACGCCCCGCACCCGCCAAATGCTGACTCAGGCTCAGGCCCACCGCGAAGCGACTGGTCGCAACCTGTTCGACGATATCGTGGACACCGAGCTGCGCAGTGCGCGCCGTATCCTCGATCAAAGCGAACACTGGGTGCTGTTCACACCCGGAGCCGCGCGCTGGCCCGTCGAAGCTCACCTCGTCCCACGTCGCCACGTACGCGACATTGCGCATCTGACCGAGGAAGAACGTGAAGAACTGGCTGACCTCTACCTGCATTTGCTACAGGCAGGTAATCGCTTCTTCGTCAACCCGGACGGTTCGGCCATCGAGCTGCCGTACATCGCGGCCTGGCATCAGGCGCCAATCGGACCTGAAGGCGACGAACTGCGCCTGCACCTGGAGTTCTTCTCATTCCTGCGCGCGCCGGGCAAACTGAAGTACCTGGCTGGTTCGGAATCAGGTATGGGTGCGTGGATTTCCGACACGTCTCCCGAAAAGATCGCTGACCGTTTCAAGGAGGTGTGGTGATATGACCACCCCACACACACCCGAGCAGGCTGACTCCATGCACGAGGGCGGCTCAGCCAAGACAGAGGACCTCACGTTCAACGACCCCTTGACATTTGACGAGGGGGCCCTCGCCGCGCGCACCCTGTTCCGCGAAACATTCAACGCAGATGCGGATGGCGTGTGGCACGCACCTGGCCGTGTCAACATCATCGGTGAGCACGTGGATTACAACGGTGGCATCTGTCTGCCGATCGCGCTGCCACACCGTGCATTTATCGCTGCCACACCGCGATCTGACCGCCACGTACGCCTCGTGTCTCCGCAGACGCGCGACCATATCGACGAGTTCGACCTCGACACCGTTGACCGACGCGGGACTGACGGCGAAGTATCCGGCTGGGCTGCGTACCTTGTGGGCGTGGCATGGGCCCTGGAGCAGGCCGGCTTTGGGCCGCTGCGCGGCTTCGATGCGGCGCTGCATTCCTGTGTGCCTCTGGGTGCAGGACTGTCGTCTTCTGCCGCTTTGGAATGCGCGATGGCCGTGGCGATCAACGACATGGAAGACCTCAACCTGCTCGGTGGTGACGATGATGATGCGGGCCGCGCACTCTTGGTGGATGCCGCACGGCGCGCTGAAAACGACATTGCGGGCGCCAATACAGGTGGGCTGGATCAGTCTGCATCGATGCGCTGCACGAAGGGACACGCACTGGAGCTTGACTGCCGCGATATGTCCGTGCGGTCGATCCCATTTGACCTGGCTCACGACCGCCTGGCACTCCTGGTGATCGACACGCGCGCCGAGCATTCGCATGTAACCGGCGAATACGCCCAGCGCCGACAGGCCTGCGAAGACGCCGCAGGCATCCTCGGTGTCGATCTGCTGGCCGACATCGACGATGAACAAGCGGCATTGGATCAGCTGCCTGACGAGGTGATGCGCGCTCGCGTGCGTCACGTTCTGACGGAGATTGATCGCACACGCACGTTCATTGATGAGCTGGCTTCCGGCTCGCTGGTCGGGGAGCGGCTGGATCGCTGCGCCGCGCTCTTGGACGCGTCCCATGACTCGCTGCGTGATGACTATGAGGTGACCTGTCCGGAACTGGATGTGGCCGTCGATGCGGCGCGAGCCAGTGGAGCACATGGCGCACGCATGACAGGTGGCGGTTTCGGCGGCTCGGCGATCGCCCTCGTCGATGAGTCTGCTGCGCGAGACGTGGCCCGGGCTGTCGCTGATGCCTTTGCTGAGCACGGCTTCGAAGCGCCGCAGTTCCTGATCGCTACGCCTGAAGAACCTGCAGGAAAAGTCGCTGAGTAACGTGGCGCGTCACAGGGGTCGTCAATACCTCGATCAGTGGCTGAAACACCGCGGCGGCCCTTGTGGTGGCGAATCGTCGACAGATGTGACATTCGACCAGCCGTGGCAGCTGAAAACTCCCACAATGGCACAATCAGATCTATGAGTGATGAAACCCCATGGCTGATTGTGGGGCTGGGAAATCCCGGCGCCCAGTATTCGCGCACCCGTCACAATGTCGGTCACATGGTGATCGATGCTCTGGCGGAACGATGCAGTGCGACCCTGACCGCACACAAGAGCGGGACGCACATGGCGAGTATCCGCCTGGGCATCAGACCAGGGGGTGCGCCAGGACCGCAAGTTCTCGTGGCCACATCCGATTCATACATGAATACGTCGGGTCGCTCGATCAGTGCGTTGGCTCGCTTCGCACACATAGCGCCCGACCGTATCCTCGTCATTCACGATGACCTCGACCTGCCCGAACACGACCTGCGCCTGAAATTTGATGGGGGAGAAGGCGGCCACAATGGCCTGAAATCGCTCAGTCAGTGTCTGGGGACGCGGGCTTACCACCGGTTGCGTGTCGGAATCGGCAGGCCTCCGGGCAGGCAGGACCCAGCAGACTACGTTTTGGCACAGCTTTCAGCGCGCGACCGCACTGAGTGGGACGTGACAGTGGAAAAGGCCGCTGACGTGATTGAAGACGTGGCACTAAACGGTTTCCCGGAGGCCCAACAGCGCCTGCATTCGCATAGCTCGCCGCAGTAAAATCCTTTGTGTTTGCGCCATCGCAGTGATTCCGCCCGCCCACTGAGCGCCCTCGCCACATGTACCTATCCCAGTGAAACATGAGGAAGATGTCATGAAATTGAACGGCTTGATGGACCTGATCGGAGCCGACCAGGCAGTTCAACAATTCGCCACTTCACTGTCACGGTCCCTGAGCGGCACCATCGTCGCCCCGCAAGGCATTCGACCCGGCATGTACGCCCTCGCATCGCGCGAAAGGCTCATTGACGAGGCGGACCCGTCCGCCGTTGGACCTCTGATCATCATCACGGCATCGGGACGAGAAGCCGAAAGGCTGACTGACGCATTGTCTGCATGGGTGCCGAATGTGGGCATGTTCCCCTCGTGGGAAACCCTGCCGCATGAGCGACTGTCACCCCAGGTGGACACGATGGCCCAACGTATCGCCATCTTGCGCCGGCTGACACACCCGGATCCAACCGACCCGGCGACCGCGCCACTGTCCATTGTTGTCATGCCGGTCCGCGCATTCCTCCAGCCTGTCATCCACGGGCTGGCCGACCTGGAGCCGGTGCGCGTCAAAGTAGGGGACATGGTGGATCTGCCCAGCATGGTTGACCGTCTGACACAACTGGGATACGAACGCGTGGATATGGTGGAGGCACGCGGACAGGTCAGCGTCCGAGGCGGCATCCTCGACGTTTTCCCACCTCAGGAAGCACACCCTTTACGCGTCGAACTGTGGGGCGATGAGGTTGACGAGATTCGCTGGTTCTCCATGGCTGACCAGCGCACCCTCGGCGCAGCTACCGACGGCCTGTGGGCGGTGGCGTGTCGAGAACTCTTGCTAACCGACGAGGTCCGTGAAAAGGCACGCCATGCTGCTGACACCCTGCCGGGCGCGGCGCAGATTCTGGAACTGGCCAGTGAAGGGATCTACAGCGCAGGCCTGGAGTCTCTGGCCCCTGCTTTGGTGGAGCGCATGGACACCGTCCTTGACATCGCTCCCGAGAGCAGCGTGCTCATCATGGATGAGCCGGAGCGGGTGCGTGCCCGCGCAGCCGACCTTGTGTCAACCACCGAGGAATTCCTTCAGGCAGCATGGACCGCAGCGGCCGATGGCGGCACTGTCCCACTGGAAGCGCGCGACGCTTCGTTCCGTGACCTGGACGAAGTGTGGCAGGCTTCCGGACTCGCGCGGTGGGAGGTCTCCTCACTGGCGCCGGCAGAACTGGCCGATGCGCTGATCGCTGTCGAGGATGACCGAGGTGTGGATACGGACGACGAGCCGGGTGCTTTGCAGGCCCACGAGGCGCACGCCGTGGTGGTCTCACCGACACTGATGGCAGTCGGTGCTCGAGAAGTACGCCCATATCGCGGTGACTTTGATCGAGCGTGCGCCGATTTAGCTGAGCTGTCACACGCCGGGTGGAACATGGTGGTGACCACTCAAGGCCCTGGGCCCGGGCGACGAATCGCCTCGATACTGAACGATGCGCACGTGCCGGCGCGAGTGGTAGAGGAGTTGACGCGCGCGCCTGAAGAAAGTGTCGTGCACGTGACGACCGCGCAAGCCGGCGCCGGGTTTGTAATGGCCGATCAGCACCTGGCAGTCCTTACTGAACAGGACCTGACTGGTCGCGTGGGAGCGGCCACTCGCGATATGAGGAAGATGCCGTCGCGGCGCAGGAAGGGCGTCGATCCGCTGACACTGCACGCCGGCGACCTGGTTGTTCACGAACAGCACGGGATCGGACGCTTCCTCGAACTGGTCTCACGCACTGTGGGCAGGGGAGCGTCCGCCGTCACGCGCGACTACCTTGTCATTGAGTACGCTCCCTCGCGCAGGGGACAACCTGGGGACCGTCTGTTCGTGCCGACGAACTCGCTGGATCAGGTCTCCAAATACACGGGATCGGATCAGCCGACACTGACCCGGATGGGTGGGGCTGACTGGGCGAAGACCAAAGCCAAAGCTCGTAAAGCCGTCAAGGAAATCGCCGCTGAGCTGATCCGCCTGTACGCCGCGCGCCAGGCAACAAAAGGGCACGCGTTCAGCGCTGACACCCCTTGGCAGCGCGAACTTGAAGATGCGTTCCCATATGTGGAAACCCCTGATCAGCTCGTGACAATCGATGAAGTCAAAGCTGATATGGAAAAGTCCATGCCGATGGACCGGCTCCTGACAGGAGACGTGGGATACGGCAAAACCGAGATCGCTGTGCGCGCGGCGTTCAAAGCCATCCAGGACGGCAAGCAGGTTGCTGTGCTGGTTCCCACCACCTTGCTGGTCCAGCAGCACTATGACACCTTCAGCGCTCGCTATGCCGGTTTCCCCGTCACAATTGGGACACTGTCACGTTTTTCCACGCCGAAAGAAGCTGAAGAGGTCAAGGAGGCACTTGCGTCCGGTGGTATTGACCTGGTGATCGGCACACACGCCCTGCTGACGGGCACGGTCCGCTTCAAGGATCTGGGTCTAGTCGTCATTGACGAGGAGCAGCGTTTCGGTGTCGAGCATAAGGAGACACTCAAAGCGCTGCGCACTGATGTGGACGTGCTGTCCATGTCGGCAACACCTATCCCTCGAACACTGGAAATGGCGATTTCCGGTATCCGTGAAATGTCGATCCTGCAGACACCGCCAGAAGAGCGTCAGCCGGTTCTGACATTTGTGGGCGCATACACGGATGCGCAGGTTATCGCTGCAGTCCGGCGCGAGCTGCTGCGTGACGGGCAGGTGTTCTACGTCCATAACCGTGTCGAATCCATCAACACGGTGGCTGCTCACCTCAGCGAACTGGTACCCGAAGCGCGCATCCGTGTCGCTCACGGCAAACTGTCCGAACACGAACTTGAACGCGTCATCGTTGATTTCTGGAACCACGACTTCGACGTGCTGGTGTGCACGACAATCGTGGAAACCGGCCTGGATATTTCCAATGCAAACACCCTGATTGTGGACAGGGCTGACGCGTTCGGTCTGTCACAGCTGCACCAGCTGCGTGGCCGAGTGGGACGAGGGCGCGAACGCGCTTACGCTTACTTCTTTTACCCAGCTGACCGCACTCTTACCGAAACGGCCCATGAACGGTTGCGGACAATCGCCCAGTTCACGGATCTGGGCGCCGGGCTGCACGTTGCGCAAAAAGACCTCGAAATCCGCGGTGCCGGCAACCTGCTGGGTGGCGCGCAATCAGGTCATATCGAGGGCGTGGGGTTCGATCTGTACGTGCGTATGGTGGCTGACGCAGTGGCAACATTTAAAGGGGAGCGCCCCGCCGAACAGGTGGACGTGCGAGTGGATCTGGCCGTGGATGCGCATATTCCTGCCGAATATGTGACGAGCGAGCGCCTGCGGCTCGAGGTATACGCCAGGATTGCAGGCGTGAGCACGCCTGAACAGGAAAGCGATGTGCGCGATGAGCTGGCCGACCGATACGGCTCAATTCCTCCTCAGGTGGATTTGCTGTTCGACATTGCGCGACTGCGTGAGCGCCTGCGCCAGGTCGGTGTCGAAGAGGTCGCCACTCAGGGACGGTACATCAAGTTCGCACCCGTCGAACTTGCTGATTCACAGATGATGCGCCTGAAGCGGCTGCACCCTGGCGCAGTCATTAAGACTGCGGTGCGTCAGATCCTGGTTCCCATCCCAATGACCGCCCACATCGGTGGGCACCCCTTGGCAGACAGCGCCCTCATCGAGTGGACGCTGAATGTCGTTGACACGATCATCGTGCCTTTCGCCGCCTCATCAGAAGGCGGCGCCCCCGGCGTTAAAGACCGGTGATCACTCCCCGTGAACATAGAAGCCCGACACCTTGAAACGCCGAGTGGTCGCGTGCATGCGACCACTCGGCGCAAGTACCTGGGTGAGTCGTCCTCGTTCATGAGCGAGGGGAGCGGGACTTCTCACCCCCTGGTGCGGCACATCGGTCAACGTGACGTAGAATAGACACGCACAAGACCTAAGGAGGATCTCGGTGGCACAAAAACGGGGAATAGCTGGCTTCGTTGCAACTCTTGCCGGGCTGGCGCTCGTCATTACGGGATGTTCAGCTCACCCAGGCGCGGCGGCGCGAATCGGAGACCACAACATCAGCGAAGAAACCGTCACGGAAGTTGCCACTGCACTTCCCGATGTTGTGGCACAGCGAGTCAGTCGCGTGGATGCACTCAGGCTCCTGACGTCCAGCTATTTCCAGAATCGCATGGGACACGACAAAGACGTGACGTTTACTGACGACCAGGTTCTTGACCTCATGAAGCAAGTAGCTGCATCTCGTGGTCTTGAAGCCCCGGAAAATGTACCCGCCAGCGTCCTCGACGTCTTCAGAGGAGAGATGGTCCTGCAGCAGCTGCAGGTCGACGGCAATGATCTCCAGACGATCCAGCAGGAACTGGAACAGTACTACACGAAGGAAAAAATCGACATTAACCCGCGGTACTACACCGCCCAGGCGAACACAAAGCAGGCCAGCACGCTTGCCGACATCGTGACACCCGCAGATGTCAAGGCGCCGAAGAGCGACGGGGATGCATCGACTGACACAGACAGCCAAAGCGGCCATACCCACTAAAATTTAAAACGTGAGACATACCTCGATGCACGCTGCGCGGCTCACGCCGAATGAGGGACCAATGTCGCTCAAGTGCAGGTCAACACGTACACGTGAAGGTCACGAGCACGTTTTTCGAGCATCAGGGGTGTGTTTTACAACCGTTGCGTACTACTGTGAGACGCGACAGCTCCACGCACACAATCACGAAGGAGAATGACGTGGCAAGGATTGAGACAATCGGGGCACGCGAAATCCTCGACTCTCGAGGCAACCCGACCGTAGAGGTCGAGGTTCTGTTGGAGGACGGCACCGTTTCCCGCGCATCCGTTCCCTCCGGTGCATCAACCGGTGCCTTCGAGGCGGTCGAACGTCGCGATGGCGACAAGGATCGTTACATGGGCAAGGGCGTACAGGACGCTGTCGATGCAGTGACCGAGGTGATCGGCGCTGAGCTGATCGATGAGGACGCAACCGACCAGCGCGTCATCGACGAGGCCATGCTGGACCTCGACGGAACCGACAACAAGGGCAAGCTGGGCGCAAACGCCATCCTGGGTGTGTCGCTCGCAGTGGCCAAGGCTGCCGCAGAGTCTGCCGGACTGCCCCTGTACCGTTACCTGGGCGGCCCGAACGCACACGTTCTGCCTGTCCCGATGATGAACATCCTCAACGGCGGCTCTCACGCAGACACCAACGTGGATATTCAGGAATTCATGATTGCCCCAATCGGCGCTCCGACCTTCCGTGAAGCACTGCGCTGGGGTGCAGAGGTCTACCACACCCTCAAGGGCGTCATCAAGAGTCGTGGCCTGTCCACCGGCCTGGGGGACGAGGGCGGCTTCGCCCCCAACCTTGAGTCCAACTCGGCAGCACTCGACCTGATCGTGGAAGCCATCGAAAAGGCCGGTTACAAGCCGGGCGCAGACGTGGCACTGGCACTGGATGTTGCCTCCACCGAGTTCTTCGCTGATGGCATGTACCAGTTCGAGGGTGAAGGCCGCTCCACTGACTACATGGTGTCCTACTACGAGAAGCTCATCTCTGACTACCCGCTGGTCTCCATCGAAGACCCGTTGTCAGAAGACGAATGGGACGCATGGAAGTCACTGACCGCTCAGATCGGTGACCGTGTTCAGCTGGTGGGCGACGACCTATTCGTCACCAACCCCGATCGCCTGCGCAAGGGCATCGAGATGAACGTGGCTAACGCATTGCTGGTCAAGGTCAACCAGATCGGCTCCCTGACCGAGACGCTGGATGCCGTTGAGGAAGCACACCGCAACGGATACCGCACGATGACCTCGCACCGCTCCGGCGAGACCGAGGATACGACGATCGCGGATCTTGCTGTTGCCACCAACTCCGGTCAGATCAAGACCGGTGCTCCGGCACGTTCAGAGCGTGTCGCCAAGTACAACCAGCTGCTGCGCATTGAAGAAGAGCTTGCTGAAGCAGCCGTGTACGCAGGTGCATCGTCGTTCCCACGCTTCAAGGCCTGAGAACACTGAAGCCCTGACGGCTTATTTTTTTAATGTGCGCCGAGTGGTCGCTTGCATGCGACCACTCGGCGCACAGCTGTTTCACGGGAATATGACCAGAACGACTGTGACATGCCGCAAGCGGATCGCCCGGCTCGAAGTGTTTTAAGGCACGATGAGAACATGGCTGATTCGTCGCATCATGATCCGAGGCGCCCTCACGCGCCTCGTCGACGCACTTCTGGTGCGTCACGCCCCTCGTCGACGCCAGCCAGCCAGCAGCGTCGCTCTCGCCCAATCCGGCGATCCCATGGAGATCAAACGGATTCACATAGCGACAGCCAGATATCTACTCGGCCCTCTCTCGGCGCAGTAAACGACAGGGCAGATGCATCGCGTGAGTTGGGCGCCGAAGCGAGTCAGGATTCGCCGAAGGGCCGCTTCCATTCGGATCGCCTGCGCCGCATCGGCTTGGCGGGACCCCGCCTGAAAACAGGAGGCTCGGACTCTTCACGCTCAGCATCTGTCGCATCACGTTTTCGCCGGAACCGTCAACCGGACGCGGCGACGAAGACGAAGGAACGTAGTGGCGGACGGGGCGCAAAGACAGCACGCAGTGACGCTTCGTCGCGCAGCATCTCTTTCGGCGGACTGACAATTTCGGTCCGATTCCTCGCAATCAGCATCATGGCTGCGCTGCTTGCTGTCCTACTCATTCCCTCCGCGTACCAATGGTTCAGGCAGAGCCAGGACCTGAAAGATATGCAGGTGCGTGTCGAACAGGCCAGGGAACGCAACGCCGAGCTTCACGAACAGCTCGACTTATGGAAGGACCCGACGTACGTGGCATCGCAGGCCCGCTCACGCCTCGGATATGTCCAGCCGGGAGAAACCCAGTACACGGTCAAGGACCCAGGGCCAGGATACGAGGATGCCTCCTCGCAGGAAAACGACAAACGAGGCCCGGATAAGCCGTGGATTCAGATTCTTGCCCAATCGGTCATCGATGCGGACAACCCTGAAGAAGCAACCCACGACGCCAAAGACCAGACTCCACTGAACTTCAGTCAATCAGGAGACGAGAAATGAACATCCACGGCAGCGACACTGACGCAAGGCAGTTGCCGGAGCTGTCGCCGGCCACCGAAAAGGACCTGGAAGTGGTGCGCGAGCAGCTCGGACGCTTGCCGCGTGGAGTGGATTCTATCGGCGCCAGATGTGTGTGCGGACGGCCCACCGTTGTCGTGACTCGCCCGCGCCTGGATGACGGTACGCCTTTCCCGACGACTTTCTACCTTACGTGCCCACCGATCGTGCGTGGATGCTCCACGCTGGAAGCAGAGCATGTGATGGAAGACCTCAATGAGTGGATCAGGATTGACGAGGACGCTGCCAGGCACTACCGCGATGCTCACAACTCCTATATCGCTTTTCGTTGGACGCTGGGTGAAGTGCCGGAGATCGACGGCGTATCTGCCGGTGGCATGCCAACTCGCGTGAAATGTCTGCACGCGCTTGTCGCGCACTCCCTCGTCGCAGGCCCCGGAGGCAACCCGGTGGGCGACAAAGCACTCGAAATCCTTGCCGAGCGCAATCTGTGGCAGTCTGACCGCTGCATGTGCTAGACGAGTCGCGACAATACGATGGCCTGCAGCGAGACATCCACACCGCCTTCAAACGTGACACAATGAGCGCCGTGACTATGACTGAACCAGAACAGCTGCGCCACCCTCGGCGTGTGGCAGCCATCGACTGCGGGACCAACTCAATCAGGCTCCTGATCGCAGACGTTGAGCGAGACGATACGGGATCTGTGCGGATGCGGGACATCACGCGCCTGATGCGGATCGTTCGTCTGGGCTACAACGTTGATAAGACAGGGCGTCTCGACCCCGACGCAATTGAACGCACGCTGGAAGTGGTGCAAGAATACGCGGAGCTTATTAAGCGTCACAATGTGGATTCCGTGCGTTTTGTGGCGACTTCGGCTAGCCGAGATGCGCAGAACCGCGATGTTTTTGTCGACGGGGTGCGTGAACTGCTCAACGTGGAGCCTGAAGTGGTGCCCGGCGAGGAAGAGGCCGCTTTGTCCTTTGCTGGAGCGATGAGCGCGTTGGATTCTCAGGCGAGGCGTCCGACACTGGTGGTGGACATTGGTGGTGGCTCCACTGAGCTGGTCATCGGCTCAACAGGCGTCGAACAGGCGATCTCGCTCAACATGGGGTCTGTGCGAGTGACGGAACGTTTCTTCGCGCACTGTGACTCTGAGCAGGGGATTGATCCGCAGGCTGAAGCTCAAGCCGCACGGTGGATCGACGAGCAGCTGGATCGTGCTGCCTCGGTCATTGATTTTGGCGCAGTGGGAACATTGGTGGGCGTCGCCGGCACGGTGACGACTATTGCCGCGCAGGCGCTGGGCTTGGATCGCTACATGCCTGAACGCATCCACGGTGCCGTGTTCACGATGGACGAGGGGGAACGCGCCATCCGCTTCATGATCGATCAGCCTGTCAAGGTCAAGGCTGCTCTGGGGTTCATGCCGAAAGGACGCGAAGACGTGATCGCCGGCGGCGCACTGATCTGGTCCCGCATTTGTGCGCGAGTGGTCGCGTGTACGCGACCACTCGGCACAATCGATCGCTGGGTGACGTCCGAGCACGACATTTTGGACGGGATCGCCTTGTCTCAGGTGAAGGAGTAGACGCTCAGCAGGTGTTTAGTGCGCCGGCGGCGTAAACCGCGCAGTGCTGACCAAGTCTGGGTCTGTGTCGCGATCGCTCAGCGTCGGATCGCCGTGCTCGGACGTTCAGCGCTGATTTGACGCGTGCGCTCCACGGGCGCGCACGCTTGTACGCTGGTGCAGGGCAATAGCCCCCAACAACGCGGCAGCAAATGTACCGAGAATCACGCCGAAGCGAGCATGGAACACTTCGGTTTCGCCCGGGAACGCAAGCCCGGCTACCAGCATCGCGACCGTGAATCCGATGCCGGCCAGCAGGCCGATCGCGGCAATGTCGGGCAGGTCCACTCCGTTGCCCAAGCGCAGGCGGGTGTAGCGCGTCAGAATAGCGACCGACCCCCAGATGCCGATCAGCTTGCCCAGCGGCAGTGCGACTGCGACGGAAATAGTGATTGGGTCGGTTAGCGCTGCGCTCAGGCCACCCTCGCCACCCATGACGGGTACGCCAGCGGCGAAGAATGCGAAAACGGGAAGAGCCAGGCCCGCTGACCACGGACTGAGCTTCTCATCAAACTCGTGAGTGAGCTGGCGGTTCCTGATGCGTTTGGCAGGCACAACCATGCCCAGGCAGACACCTGCGATCGTCGCGTGAACGCCGGAGTTCAGCATGAGTGCCCACGCCAGCACAGCCAAAGGTATGAGCAGCCACCACTTGGTGATCTGGCGCTGCACCAGGAAACCAAAGACCACGATCGTCAGCAGTGCTCCGCCCAGCGCCAGCCAGTTCAGGCCAGATGAGTAAAACACTGCAATGACGATGATGGCCAGCAGATCGTCGACAACTGCCAAAGTCAGCAGGAAGGTTCTCGCGGCAGGTGGGAGGCCTCGTCCAAAGATCCCCAGGAGTGCCACCGCGAAGGCAATATCAGTTGCAGTTGGCACGGCCCACCCGTGGAAGTGATCGGAACCAGTGATGGTTTGGATCAGCACATAGATGGTGGCAGGTCCGACCATGCCGAAAGCGGCCGCCAACATGGGCAGTGCCGCTTCCCGGATGTCACGCAGCGGTCCGGTCACAAAATCTGACTTCAACTCCAGGCCGACAACGAAGAAGAAGATGGTCAGTAGCCCGTCGGCCGCCCATTCGTGCACTGACAGATGCAGTCCGAGCGATTCAGGGCCAAATTCATAGTGCGAAATAGCGCTGTAGATCGGTTCCCAGGGGGAATTTGCCAGGAAGAGAGCGATGAGTGCAACGACAATGAGCAGCAAACCGGTTCGCGTCTCGTCAGCGAGGAATCGCGGAATGGCTTGGAATGCATTGCGAATACGGTGCCCCACACTCGCGTTCGACGAGGATGCATAAACTCGTTTGCGCGGCAGAGCTGATACCAGGATCGGTGGGCGTTGTTGGAGGCGCGCACCAGGGAAGTTATGACGTGAGCGATGCACAATCCCATCACTGCGATACGGGATTCGAGGCATGTCGCGCTTTTCGCGTGTGGCTCCACCGGTGGAGGTAGTTTCTTCAGACGAGCCGAGAGTCATTCGTATCGAACCTTCCTTCGCGACGAGGAACCGCTGTGATGGAGATGTGGCTACCTTCGATCATAAGGCACAGGCAATGTGTGGGTAATGCGTTGTCGAGGCGTGGGCGCGGCTCGTGTGGGATGACGGCCGGAAGTGCGTGTAAACTAGGCACGCTGCCGTCACGAGCCATGAGCCAGGCTTGTGAGGTTGGCATGCCCCCATGGCCCAATTGGCAGAGGCAATCGACTTAAAATCGATGTGTTGTCAGTTCGAATCTGACTGGGGGTACAGATCAGCTTGAGCAAAGTGGCGCTATATCAACGAATAATGGCCTTGTGTGCTTCCGGCTACCCTCTCGCGTTCCCTGAACGTTCCCCGAAAAAAGCTCGTACTAAATAGCGCGTGGGCGCTCGCGGCCTCTACTTCGTCGTGTCGGCAACACCCCGGCACCTGACCCCCGCCGCTTTTCTTCTGCCTACCGCCCTGTCTTAGCAAGCGTGGCAACTCAAAGGTGAATGGGGTTTAAGACCTGTGAGAGTGATTAATAGGCGGGGTGTGTGAGACTTCTAGTAGTAACACCTGTGTTACTAACTGTCCCGTGTCGGTTCTCCCGCGTCCCGGTTTTTTACCGGATCCGGTAATAGCGATGTTGTGCGCTCACTCGTGAAGCGCCTCTAGCTCTGTTCTGCTCGCGTTATTGGCACATTTGCCAATAGCGGGGTTCCCACCTCTCCTTGCTTGCTATTAACGGATCCGTTATTAACACAAGTGGTAATAGCGATGCTCCAGCGCGGTGCGCTTACCTGTAAGGCGTGGGCAGATTTCCCTGAATCGGGAAATTTAAATAGTTTAAATTCGCTTGCTATTGGCGGATCTGCCAATATCTTCGTTCGACCCACTAGCTAAGCTCCACATGCGCTATTCAGGATTTCCTGATTACATGCCGGTAGGTGGTGGCTATGTGTCGCCTGTGGTGTAGGCGATGGGGTTTCAGATTCGACTGATCTGTCGAATGTCGCCTGACGCGGGGCGGGGTGGTCATGCCGATTTAAAAGACGAAAGTCTTTTACTAGACACGCATGGTGGAGACGGTAAAAGGGATTTCCCTTTTTTTCTTGGTTCACATCCCGCCGTAGCGCTTGTTACAGGCGCGTGTTACGCAAGAACACTGTAGGGAGATATCAGCCCTGCACGTGAGGGGGCGCGCCCTGCTGTGGTGGGGGTAGTCCCCCTAAGTGTGACTTTTCGTCGTTGCGTTGGCTGTGCGTTCCACAAAAAAGGAGGGTTCCGTTTCGTTCCCCCCTGCTGGCCGCCCTGGGAAGCATCGGTACTAGCTACGGTATTAGCTCTCAAATGTGGGGTAGCGTTTCACGACCCCGTTGCCCCGGGTCTTGGGTAAAAACTTTCAGGGAGATATTTCGCTATACGCCCTTGGGGAGCGAAGCGGCCGGGGGTGAGGGGCATACCCCAGCACGCTCGCTAGCGTGCCTGTGAGTGGTTCTCACGCGCTTTCAGGGTATGCGCGTGGGTGGGTTCAGCGTTGCCGGTTTCGCTGGGTGTTCGGTTTTGTTGTGGGTTCGGTTAGGAGCCGTGTCGTGTTTCCCCCCGCGGGTAAGGGGTGTTCGCACCACTGAAAACGCGCTCATGGCGGATTCCTTGCTGGCAGTCCTGCGTCTCTCCCTGAAGCGTAGAGGGGGTAGCGTTTCACGACCCCCCGTAGAAGTGCGCGCGCTGGGGCTAAGTACTGCTTAGGGTTGTGGGTCTTGCCGTGCCGCCGTGGAAGTGCTGGTGCCGGGTTGGCCTGTCCCATGGGGCACCACTAAGAGGGGGGTTAGTAGTAGCGACCCCCCTTTAGCGGGGGGGTGTGCCCGCGAGCGCCGGTAAGGCTTTTAGTCCACAGGTAGGACGTGTGCGCTCGCGGGCTTGAAGAGGTTTCTAGTGGTCTTCGGGTTGTGTGTTTATCACACCCCCCTTGTTACAGGTACCTGTTACATGTGTTATTTGTGTTATTTTCTGTTCTTCTGTTACAGGTGTATCAATGCTTGTAACAGTCGTGTCACTTATGCCAGTTGTAACACTTGTAACACTTGTAACAGGTATGTATAGGCCTCTGCCTGCTTTTGAAAGCTTGCCGCTATCAAACAGGCGTTTAAGGTAGGTACCCGCTTTCGATGGCTCAATCCCTAAGGCTTCCGCCACCTGTTTGCGGGTGGCTCCTTCTGGCCGCTCGGTGCGAACGTAGTCCAGTATCTTCATACTTTCGTCACCTAACTGCCCCCTGTCCCTGTCTGCTTTTGCTGCGTCTGCTGCTATGCCAAGATCGTGGCCTACTGCCATCCAGCGGCCTTCGTTGAACTTCAACGCGTATTCGGCTTCGATCACATCGCGGCCTGTGAGCTGTAATAGGCCGTCGCCTTGGTTCCTAGCGCGGGTCAGTAGTGCTGTGTAGTCTGCTGCCCCGTTGATGCCGTTGCTTCCGCTGGTTGCGTCCATGAAGTCACCGCCGCGCGCCTTGTTCGTGTGGTGGACTGCGAGTAGTCCTGAACCGGGGTGAACATCTACTAGCTGTTTGAGGTCTCCCACTGCGTCGTAGTCTTCGCCGTACACGTCTTTATCGTTCTTGCGTTTGGGTCTGACTTTTTGGAGCGTGTCGCATACGACTAGGCCGTGTGGGTGCTGTTCGAGCCATGCGCCTATGACATCGTTGGCTGTGTGCTCAATGTAGATTGCGAACTCGAATTGTTGGGGCAGTGGTGCCCCGCCCAATAGTTTGCGTGCCCTGTCTTGTAGTCGCCTGTTGCCGTCTTCCATCGCGAGGTAGAGGACGGGACGGGGCTCGACTATGCACGCTTCGAGGACAACGCCGCCCGCTGCTACCTGTAGGCAGATTGAGAGGGCTAGCCATGACTTGCCTAGCTTGGGTGCTCCCACTAGAAGCCCCATGCCTTCGGGGATCAATCCGGGAACCATCCACTGTAAGGGTGGGAACTCTTGAGCGTCTAGCCAGTGCCCGTTGCGGATGGTTGCTAGTTTGGGGTCAACATAGATAGAGCCCTTCTCTTTCGCCCATAAGACAGGTAGGGCAAGCATGGTTTTTATCTGTGTGATCTGCTCGCTTGTGGGAAGTTCGGGGATGAACGTGCTCATTGCGCGCCCCCGTTCTTGTTGGCTCCAGCTTTTGCACTTCGGATCGTGCTTTCAATCTCGCGTTCGTCTAGCCCTGTGAGCGCTGCCGCCTGTTCCAGTTCGGGAAGAGTGTCGCTCTTGCCGATGGTGCATAAGGTGTAGGCCGCCCAATTTAGTATTGTGTTGCGCTCTCCAATTGGAGCGTCTTGCATGGTTTTCACGATGCCGCGAGCGCGCTTGTCGTTCAACGCGTGTAACTGGCTGCTGGTGATCGGTTCGGGTCGTGGGACGCGGCTTCGTGGCTTTCGGGGCTTGTGCTGTAGCCCGTACAGTGCTGCCTGTGCGTGCTCTGGGAGCATGGCTATAGGCGTTCCTGGGTTGACCCACGTGTAGGGCGTGCCCGTGTCCGGATGGACGCTTGGGGGTGCTATCACGTACCCCTTGGGGTGTAGTCGTAGGTCAACGTCTGGGATGATGCCGACGCTCTGTATAAGGTCGCTTGTCTTGGCAACGTAGTACAGGTGCGTTCCGCCACCCTCGCGGCCTGTGCGCGCTGTCAGCGTGCCTGGGAGCGTGCCCGTGTGCTCTTCTAACCGTTCTCGCGCGTCGTCCGTGTCAAGGTCGATCACTAGCACGTTTTCGGGTAGCGCCACGCCTATCAGCGCGTAAGGCCACTTGTCCCACCACTTAGCGATCTGCGCGGGGTCTGTTGTTGCAAGTAGGTGCCCGCCTTTCCCTTTCACTTGCCATAAGTAGGGGCTCTTGCCGCCCTCGAGTTCCCCGGTCTTCGGGTTCACACGATTGTTGACCTCACGGCACGGGTGAACAGGCCACCCGGCTTGCGCGTAAGCCACTGCGATTTCACACATGTTCGTCACCGCGGTCGCCGCCCCTCTAACAGGTCAAGTTTCTTGTGAAGCTCGTCGAACGTGTTAAAACATCCCGACTGCATGATGACCCGCCTGCCTGTCTGCAAGGGGGACGAACACGGTTCGATAGTGTCTAACAGGTCTTGCCGGTCGAAGATTGTTCGCGCTCCAAGAATGTAGCCACTCACGTTATTGTTACGACACCAAAATGCGAGATTTTCCTGATCCAAGTTCAGCATCTCGCACACTTCGAGAGTAGTCATGATGTCTTCGTCCGCTGGCCGCGTCTTTTTCCACCGTCTTGCCTGTGGGGTTGCTTGGGATGTCATGCCGCGTCACCGTCCCTGTACGGGTTGGGTGTGGGCACGCCTTCGGTTAATAGGCGCTCCATCTCGTCAGCCGGGATCAAGATACGCGAGCCGAACTCAACGGTTTTAATCCGCCCCTGCTTGACCCACTTGTAGACCGTGTTCGGTGCAATGCCCGTGAAGGCCGTGAAGTCGCTGACCTTCATGTAAGCGCGGTAGTGCCTGTGCTCGTCCCTACACGCTTGCCGGGTTGCCGGGTTGTTCATTGGTGCACTCACTTGGCACCTCCCGCGCTCGCGGGTGTGAAAGCGTCGTTGAGTGATGCGCGGGGGATGCGAGTAATCCTGTGCTTGCCGGGTACCTTGATGGCTTTGATTTCCCCGCGTGTGACCATGCGCCTAACGGTTGCGGGGTGAACCCCGATGAGTTGGGCGGCTTGCCTAATTGTGAGAAGTTCGCCGCGGGGTGTTGCGCAAGTGCTACACCTTCGTGTCATTATGGATATACCTAACCTTCCTTGGTGGTGGGTTGTGGTGTGGGGTCGCCCGCTCGGTTAGCGTTGGCGCGCTAGCCATCGTGAGCGGGTGACCCGCTTTCTTTTGTCAGTGCATGAGTTACATTGACGTAATTCAGTGCAGCACAAGAAACGCGCGGGTGCAACTAACAGACACGTTTTTTAGGGCGTGTTGTTTTCAACGTTATGTAGACGTTTTGGGCAATCGGCAAATAGCTGGTTCTAGTTGTTATGTGTTGTTATGTATCGGAATGAAGTAATCTTCTTTTCTACGCTTGGCAAACAATTGACAAATGCGTCAACAAATTGACGGCTTTGTATGTTTCCTAAGAAAGGCCCGATTGGGACTATAGTCCTAGATTTCTGCTATGTGGTGGCCGCTAGCCCACGATGTCGGTTCTCGTTTCTTCCTTGCTTGCCGGTGGATTCAGCACCCAATCAGCCATGTAGGTGGCTACAAGGCGCTGGCGCTCCAAGCTTGCGTGAGAATAGCGGCGCTGCATGTTCGGATCATTCCTGACCTCGTGCCCCATCATGGCTTCAACATCCATCATGATGGCACCACTGGTTAGCTGTGCTTGCGTCTCGAACGTATGGCGCAAACAGTAGGGTGCCATCCGCTCATAGCCGTGTCGTACCTGTGTAGCCTTCACGGTCTTTTGAAAACATTTCAGTGAGACTGCTCGCCCTTTTTCTTTGGGTGACTGGAACAGGTAGGAATCTATCCCGGTCATATGGCTACTAATGTGCTGTTTCAACATCGCTGTGATGCGTGGATCAATCGGAATGGTGCGAAGACTGGAGCGCGTCTTAGCGCTGTCCTCGCCATGCTGCGCCTCGCCTTCCATCCTCACTGTGTGCTCGATGCGCACAAGATTGTTCTTGAAGTCAATCGCCCTGGGCTTCAAGCCCCTAACCTCGCCCGGCCTCATGCCGGTAACAGCCATGAGAACTAGGGCGGGTCTAATGTCGTGCGACGCTTCGGCTATCACGTTCTGTACTTCCTCACGCGATAAAGCGCGGTTGCGACGGGCGGGCGGCTCATTGACCTGTGGGCGTATAAGATCCTTCGAGTGTCTGCTGACCTTCGGCACCACATCGATCACGTCGGAATCTTCCGCTGCTCTCAATATCTGCTTAAACAAGCGCCATACTTCCTCGCGCTGCCCGTAGCCCAATGGTGCGACAACCTCGGTCACCCACTGGTCAATCATGTACTTGTCAATCTGCCTGATCGGGATATTCTCCCAAAATGGCAAGATGTAGTTTTTAGCGCGTTGCTTTCGTGGGCGAGCCGTAGACGTCGCCCATCTAACGCCACTGAGGAACGTGCCGTAGTACTCGCCAAAGGTCACGTTCTCATACTTGGCTTTGCGTTCTGCTTCGATGCGTTCACGCTCCACCTGTTCAGGGCTTTTCCACGTTCCCCGGTCAATAGATTGCTTCTCACCTGATAGCCATACTTGTGCGTCTTCCTTGCGTGAGAACGTGGCCGGGGCGGCTATTCGCTTCCCGTTTCTGCGTGGGTCTGGATAATCCGCCCTGTAATTCCCGGACGGTAGGCGCTTGATCTTGCCAAAAGGTCGCTGTTGTTGGGGCGTGTTGCGTGGCATGGTGATGGCTCCTTTGAGTGCGTTTCGTTCCCCGAACGTTCCCCGAACGTTCCCCGAAACACCTAAAAACAAGCATAATACAGGCACTATGGGCATTTAATGCAAACACTACTTTTCTGCTCTATATCAACGAAAAGGCGCAAACTCTGAGCTAGGCAAGAATCCGGTTCGTGTCTGACTGGGGGTACGGAGTCGGGCACGCAAGCGGCAGAAATGATGCTCGCCGGGTCTTTGCCGGACGCGGCAGGTTCATTGACGAGGGAGTCCCATGCGAATTCTGACTCGGAAATTCTCCTGTGGAGAGCTGACCTTGAATCGGTGAAGGGCGAGCGATGCGCCGAAAGGGATCGCCAGATCTCGCTGTCGGCTCAATAAGAAAGACACCGATGGGCTAGCGGTCGGGCCGCAAACGTGAAAACCTTAAGACAGGTAGTAGTGGGTCAGTCTGTTTCCGGCAACGCCTGTTCCCGGGGCGCGCTGGCCAGAAGGAGGCACAATGTCCAACCCCGTATTGAAGAAGCTGGTGAAAGACGAGACGCGCTCGGCGCAGACCACTCCAGCTGGCTATCCAGGAATGCCAGGGTATGCCCCCGGCAACAGCGGATATACCAATTACCAGTCGCAGCAGTACGCTGATCCTTACGCCCATCAGGCTGGCGCTGGCGCTTCGGCCGGCACTGCAACGCAGCAGGGGTACCCTCGTTACCCTCAGCAGGCGGACCAGTTTGAGGAATTTGAGCAGCGTTACAACCAGCCGTCTGCTGATGCGGTGGATCGTGGCCGACTGACAATCGACGATGTCATCGTCAAGACCGGAATCCTTTTTGGGATTCTGCTTGTCGCAGCTGCCGGAGCATGGGCTGTCACGCGTGCCAACCCGTCGATGGGGCTTGGTTTGATGTTTGGCGGCCTGGCCGTCGGATTCGTGCTGGCTTTGATTATTTCGTTCTCACGTTCACCGAAGCCGGGACTGACGATGGTGTACGCAGCTGCTGAAGGCCTCGCGCTGGGCGGCGTGTCATCAGTCATGGAAATCGTGTATCCCGGGATCGTCCTTCAGGCGGTTGTGGGTACTCTGAGCGTTTTTGGCGTCACACTGGCTCTGTATGCGTCTGGCAAAGTTCGCTACTCATCGAAGATGGCCAGGTTTGCCATGATTTCTCTGTTCGGCATCATCACCTTCTCGATCGTGTCGTTCCTGCTCAACATCACCGGCGTGCTCGACTCGTCACTGCGCTCCATCACGGTTATGGGAATCCCGCTGGGGGTCTTCATCGGTGTCTTCTGCGTCTTCATCGGCGCGATTTGCCTGATTGGTGATTTCGAGGTGGCCAAGGTGGCCGTCGAGCAGGGGGCTCCTTCAAAGTTTGCCTGGACATGCGCATTCGGGCTGATGGTGACTCTCGTGTGGATGTATCTGGAGATTCTGCGCCTCCTGTCATACTTCCGCGAGTAGACTCGCTTTCATCATTACACGTCACAGTAAGGACAACGCACTATGGAAAACGTTCACGTCGAAGGCGAGTTTGGACGCAAGCCGACTGTCGCATTCACAGATGCACAGCCCTCCGATGAGCTGCTGATTGAAGTGCTGCGCGCGGGTGATGGCCAGGAAGTGGAGCCGGGCGACACGATTCAGTGCCATTACCTGGGCCAGGTGTGGAACGGACAGGTTTTTGACAACTCCTATGACCGAGGCCAGGCACTGAGCTTCCAGATCGGTGTGGGAATGGTGATCCGCGGCTGGGATGATGGCCTGGTGGGACAGCGTGTTGGCTCACGCGTCTTGCTGTCAATTCCGGCAGAATACGGGTACGGCGACCACGGGGTACCGCAGGCAGGTATCCAAGGTGGAGACACCCTGGTCTTCGTGACTGACATTCTGGGAGTGCACTAGCACCACCTTGAGGCATCATCGATACGTCTCAATTCACTGGGTCCTTGCGGACACATCCGCAAGGACCCTTTTGATTTAAAAGACTGAGACCTCGGCTGAGATCAGAGCGACCCGAGCAGCAGCGCCAGCTTCAGGAACGGGACTTCAGAACGGGGCACGCATAGCCCGTGCGTGAATGGCACTGATAACCATCAGGGTTCTTAAACAGATAGCCCTGGTGGGAATCCTCTGCGAACCAGAACTGCCCGCCATCGGCCGCCGTCGCAATATGGGTGGTAATGGCTCCGAAGCCATGCTCACTGATTGCGTCGTGGTAGGCCTCGCGCGTGCGCACGGCAAGGTCGTACTGCTCATCAGTGGTCGTCCAGATCGCCGAATGGTACTGATGGCCAATATCGCCGCCCTGTCGATCACCCTGCGTGGGATCGTGAATTTCAAAAAACGTGGCAATGATCTGGCCGGTGGAAATCTTCGACGTGTCATACACGACGCGCACAGTCTCGAGATGCCCGGTTCCGCCGGCACACACCTGCCTGTAAGTTGGATGATCAGCATGCCCGCCCATGAAGCCGACGGCAGTGGCCACAACCCCCGGTGTTTCCCAGAAAATCTTTTCGACTCCCCAGTAGCAGCCAGCAGCGAAATAGATCAGCTCCTGGCCCTCTCCAGGTTCCATATCCAGCGGAGTTCCCAGGACAACGTGACGGTTCGGATCATCATGCACATTGATGGCGTCGTGGAACTCAAACATTGTGGCTCGCTTTCTCTTGGTGCCGATATTGTCTCATTGCCGTACGCAAATGCCCACCCGCTTCCCCTTAATTGCGCTGAGAGCATGAATGTCACGTAGACTATCGTGCGACATTTAACCTGTGCCTCAAGCTCTCCTCGCACACATCCCACGATGAGAACTGTCTCGAGCTGGCACGTGCCGCCTCAGATCAGAGACACCGTGCATTATTGACGAGGTCGGGCGCGCGAGCCCGCGACGCGAACTGCGCCAGCCAGATGCAGGTTGACTGTTGACGCTCCACTGAAAGTGAGGATCACCATGGCGCAAAGCCACGACACGCCGTATACGGAACGGCTGAATAACTGGATGGGCAAATGGCCACGACGCCGCTCCCATTCATCGTCTCGCGACCACGACGAAGTCGTGAGCTTCCACGAGCCTGCTGTCTCGCCTCGGTCTCGTGACGCAAATGAGGGCGTGACATGGTCTGTGCGTGTGGCTGCAGCATGGTCGTGGCGCCTCCTGATCATTATCGCTGCCGTTGCCGTCGTGGCGTGGGGAGCGGTCCAACTGTCCCTGATTGTCTTTCCGGTTGCGATTGCCGTCCTTCTGACAGTCCTGCTGGAGCCGCTGGTGCGTTTCCTGCACGTCAAGGTTCGCCTTCCGCAGACAGCCGCAGCTGCCACCGGATTGGTCGTCGCCCTCCTCGTCGTCGTGACAATCATCGCTGGAGCCGCCGGACAACTCATCCGGCAGGTCCCATCCCTAGTCTCCAAAGCCTCCCAAGGTCTCGATAAAGCGGTCGAATGGGTCTCTAACGGCCCGTTCGGACTTGAGACGGCCACCATTGAACAGGGCATCGAGACAATCCGCACAGAAGTCACCCAGTTCTTGAGCGCACACTCCTCGGCCCTCGCAACAGGCGCACTGAGCCTGACGAGCTCTCTTGCGTCAGTTCTGACCGGATCCCTCATTATGTTGTTCTGCCTGTTCTTCTTCATGCGCGAAGGCAGGCGGATCTGGCTATGGGTGGTACGCCTGTTCCCGGCGCCAGCGCGCCGCCCGGTCCACGAATCAGCGATCCGCGGATGGGTCACCCTGTCGGCATACGTGCGCACGCAGATCAAAGTTGCCGCAATTGATGCAATCGGTATCGGTATCGGTGCGTGGGCACTGGGCGTGCCGATGGCGATCCCCATCACCGTGCTTGTCTTTTTCGGCTCGTTCATCCCGATCGTTGGCGCCCTGGTGTCTGGAACCATTGCCGTCCTCGTTGCATTGGTGGATCAGGGCGTGGCGCGCGCACTGTTCATGCTGCTGATCATCCTCGCCGTCCAGCAGATCGAAGGTAATATTCTGCAGCCCTGGCTCATGTCCTCTGCAGTATCCCTGCACCCAGTCGCCGTCCTGCTGGTTGTGGCAGGTGCCGGCGCGGTCGCCGGCATTCCCGGCGCTCTTTTCGGCGTGCCGATCGCAGCATTCCTGAACTCAACGTTCCTTTACCTGCACGGATATGACCCCATACCCGCCCTTCGCGATCAGGAGAACAGACCTGGAGGCCCGCCAGGAATGTTGGATGAGATGGTCGCGCAGTCCTATGCCTCTGATGATGACGAAGACGGTGACGGCATCAAGGACAACAAGAACGAAGCCGTCACGTCAGATTCAGACGAGGATACTTCCCATAGCGGCAGCCACGCTGACGCTCATGATTCTCACGCTGACGATGATCGAGCGCAGGGTGACAGCAACGAAATTGCTGCAGCCCGGGGTGGATCATCCAGCGACGAGGGCGACCCAGCAGGCTCATCCTCCTCAACGCGGTGAGCTGACGCCTCGAGAGCAAGCGTTGATGCGCTCGGCGATCACGCTGAGCCGGCATCGACGCGGTGAGCCAAAACTCTAATTAAACGTTCACTCGTAGGCTGGCAGGTGCATGCGCGTGGGCCCTTCATATAGCAAACTCCCCGAAAGAGACGGTTGAACACAGTCAGCCGCTCTTTCGGGGAGCACCCGTCTGGAGAGTAATTATCCTTCTTGTCCGTAAGGCACACACTCGAGAATTTCAACCTCGATGGTCTTACCGTTGGGCGCCTCATAGGTCAGCTTGTCGCCAGGCTTATGTCCCATCACCGCTGCACCCAGCGGTGCGCGAGCGGAGAACACCTGGATACCCAGATCGCCGCCGGCATCGCGTGAGCCGAGCAGGAACTTCTGCTCACGGCCAGCCACCGTTGCAGTGACGACCATTCCAGGCTCCACCACGCCATCGTTGGCGGGAGTTTCTCCCACCTCCGCATGCTCGAGCATCTCCTGAAGTGCGAGGATTCGTGTCTCGTTCATGGACTGCTCATTTCGGGCAGCATGGTAGCCGCCGTTCTCCCTCAAATCGCCTTCCTGGCGAGCCGCATCGATCAGTTTGGCGATCTCCGGGCGACGCTGCTCGATTCTCTCAGTCAGCTCTGCCTTGAGGGCATCATATTGGGCTCGTGTCAGCCACTGAGTGTCCGCCATGGTTCCTTCCTTTCAATGAAAAAGTCCGGCACCGTGGTGTGGTGCCGGAGCGACAAAACGATGAACTGGGGTCAGTGTAACAATAAGAGCGACTAAAGCCATATTCAAAGCGGCGAAAGTCTCGTTTTCATCTCCGGACGAAACGGCGCATGGGTCACCCTCGTCAATGACGACAAAACAACCAACGCCGCTGGTGGCACACGCTTAAGCAGTCAGGACCGCGATGTACACGGCGACGCATTGACACGCCCACGCCAGGATCGTGAACGAGTGGAAGATCTCATGGAACCCAAACCACTTGGACGAGGGATTCGGCCATTTCGTCGCATAGACGAGGGCACCCAGTGTATACAGCAAACCACCTGCAATGACGAGCCACACGACGGCGGGGCCACCACCAGACCACAGAGCAGGCAGATACCATATGGCGGTCCAGCCCAACACAACGTACAGCAGCGTTGCCAGCCAGCGGGGCGCTGCCGGCCACAACAGGTTAATGAGAATGCCTGCGATGGCACCTGTCCACACGATCGAGAGCAGAACAACCTGATCATGCGGGGACAGGAGGGCGACAGCCAGCGGTGTGTAGGTGCCGGCGATCAGCAGGAAAATGTTTGAATGGTCGAGTCTGCGCCATAGCGTCTCCCATTTGGGAGCCCAGTAGAAACGGTGGTAAAGCGCCGAGATGCCGAACAGGATGAGCGATGCGGCAAGGTAGACAGCCGAGGCCCATGTAGTCGCTGTGGTAGGTGCCAGGCACACGAGAACGATCGAGGCGGCCAGTGACAGGGGAGTGGCGACCAGATGGAGCCATCCGCGAAAGTGCGGCTTGACGCTAATGAGCTGTTCTGGAACCCACTGGGTGGGGTGAATAGATGCAATCTTCATGTCTGACATCTCTCCTTACCGAACTCGCATTCTCGCAGGGACAGTGACGCGTTGGTGGGGGCCGCGGGGCGCCGCGGTGGCGCTGTGATGGGGCCGTGATGACCACCCCGCCCTCTTCCCTACGATACCGTAAGTTAGGTAGCGGGACCGCCACAATCTCCACAGGCGAAATCCACGGGGCAATCCTTCGCCCTCTGAGTTCGAGGCGTGAGGTATACAGTTGGTGCAAGAACATATGGGAGGTCCCGATGGCGCAATGGAATTTGCTCTACGACCTGTATGAACGGCGAGTACGCTCTGAAATCGCTCATGGGTCGATTCCCCGTCACGTCGGGGTCATCTTGGATGGAAACCGCCGCTGGGCGCGTTCCATTGGAACCACAGCGTCTCACGGTCACCGCGCCGGTGCCGGGAAAATTGCAGAATTTTTGGAGTGGGCCGAAGAGGTCGGAGTTGAGATCGTCACGCTATGGATGCTCTCTACCGACAATCTGGAGCGCGATCAGCATGAGATCGACGAGCTTTTTGACATTATTGGACAGGCCGTGCGCGCCTTGGCCGCTCAGCGTCGCTGGAAAATCGGTGTTGTCGGTGATTTGTCACTGCTCAGCGAGGATCTTGCCGACGAGTTGCGCAGCGCCCAGGACGCAACGAAAGATATGGATGGCCTGAGCGTCAACATCGCGGTTGGCTACGGCGGGCGTCATGAGATTGCTGATGCGGTGCGCTCTTTGCTGCGAGATGCGGCTGCGCAGGGGCGCACGCTGGAAGAAGTTGCTGATTCGCTCACTGACGAAGACATCACGAATCATCTGTACACCAAGGGGCAGCCTGATCCGGACCTTGTGATTCGCACCTCGGGTGAGCAGCGGCTATCCGGCTTTATGATCTGGCAGAGTGTTCACACCGAGTTGTACTTCTGTGAGGCGTACTGGCCTGACTTCCGACGCGTCGATTTTCTGCGCGCGCTACGCTCCTATGCGCAACGTGAACGGCGTATGGGGCGCTGATTGCGCGCAGGCGAGCTAGTCGTTCAGCTCCGATTCGCTCAGCTCCGACAGCCACGGTGGGTTGGCGCCGGCACGCGAAACAGTGATATCTGAAATTCGTGAGGCTCGCGTCAAAATCTTCATTGCGGTCGCCTCGTCAAGGGTCCGCAACGCTTCGCGCGCGTCAGCCCCTACGAGGCCAAGACCCCACAGCGCGTCAATGATACCGCCGGTGAACGAATCACCCGCGCCGACAGTATCAACCACTGGGATATCAGCAGGGGTGGCCGCGCACTGCATGCCACTCACTGAACGAGCCATGGCACCCTTGCTTCCGCGGGTGACGATGACAAGCGACGGGCCAAGTCCGAGCCAATCAGACACGACCTCGTCCAGTGGTGCATCATTCGTCAGCCATGCGATGTCTTCATCTGAGACCTTCACGATGTCAGCTGCACGCACGAAGTCGAGGATCGTGTCGATCGATTCTTCCGGTGAGCCCATAATGTCGGGGCGGATATTCGGGTCGTAGGTGACGATGGCCTGATCGTGTGCGCGGTGCAGCGCGTCAAGAATGGCGGGACCACCTGGCTGAATAACAGCGGAAATCGACCCGGCATGCACGATGCGGGCATTGGGAGAAACAGGGATAGGCGTGCGCGGAGCCCACTCAATATCGAAGGTGTAGGTCGCGGCACCTCGCTCATTCAATGTGGCGGTCGCCGTCGTTGTGCGTGTTGCGCCGAAAGATTCCGGTGGAATATAGACGTGGGAGTCGCGGAAGTGTTCAGCCACTGTCCGCCCTCGTTCATCGCGGCCCAGCCACGTTTCCAGCACAATCGGACGACCCAGGCGACCCAGTGTCATCGCCGTGTTTGCGGGAGAGCCGCCGGGTGTCTCCACAACATCATCGGGGCGGTCGGGGCGGTGCAGAATATCCACGAGGGACTCGCCGATGGCGAGGATATGCGGGGCAGACAAGATATCCATTGAAACTTCCTGACTGGTGACGTACACGCTTCTGTGCGGGTGCGCCCGAACTGGTGGGGAAGAGCGCACGAGTGCGTTCTGTGCTTAGCCTATCGAATGTGGGTATGCAGCGGAAATTGGCAACGCCTGCAGACTCCATGGTCGAGGAGAACGGGGCGGAGTGCGGTCATGTGGCGCCAGGGGCGGCGTGCGCCCGAGTGGTGCTAGGGACGGTGTGCGCTCGGGCGGTGCTAGAGGCGACGTGACCGCGAGTGGTCGCCTACCTGAGAGCGCCGTCTGCTTGTTCAGATGAGCCGCTCGCATCGTCGTGTGGCTGGTCTGAGGCGTCTGCCTGTTCAAGGCGGGATTGAGCCTGGTCCAGGATCGTGCGGCAGCGCGTGGCGAGAGCTTCACCTCGCTCCCACAGCTGAAGGGTTGCTTCGAGGGGAGCCTTGCCTGATTCAAGAACACCGACGATCTCAACGAGTTCATCGCGTGCCTGCTCGTATCCCATAGTGGAGGCATCCGGCCGGTTCTCCACAGGTGAGGTGCCATTCTGGCTCATAAACTTTTCCTTCCCAGTTTTCTTGTGTGTGCCGAGTGGTCGCGTGCACGCGACCACTCGGCACAATGAACAAAGCTTTGCGCATTAGTTGGCGAGGGGATCATCTTCTGATGCGGAGGTATCCGAGGTAGCAGGAGTGAAGCCGAACACTTGAGCGACCAGTCGGCCCGACGCTAAGACGCCCTCAAGTAAATCGCCTTTCGCTATCTGATCAGTGGAGCGAATCAGATCTCCACCCGGCGTGCGCAACAGGGCATACCCGCGATCCAACGTTGCCTGAGGGGACAGAGCCCTCAACGTGCCGATCGCTCGAGCCAACCCCGTTTGCTCGCGGGACAGCATTCGCGACAGCGCCACTGACAGACGGCCGCGCAAACCGTCCACAACCTGCACGTGGCGCTCGACAATCGCCCTTGGCTCGACCATCACTGGACGCGACGTGACCAACGAGAGACGCTCGCGCTCCCTGCCCACCACGCGCGCAACCGCAGAACGCATGCGCGAGGCGGCCTGAGTCAGCCCAGCAGTCTCCTGCGCCAAATCCGGCACGACACGGCGGGCCGCATCCGTCGGCGTGGACGCACGAAAATCAGCAACCAGATCCAGCAGAGGAGCGTCGGCCTCGTGCCCAATGGCTGAAACAAGCGGTTTACGAATCGTTGCCGCAGTACGCACCATCGTCTCATCAGAAAACGGCAAAAGGTCCTCGACCGAGCCGCCACCACGGGCCACTACGATGACATCAACATGGCTCAGCCCGTCCAGCTCAGTCATCGCCGCGCACACCTCCCGCACCGCGTGCACGCCCTGAACAGCAACTTCGCGAATCTCAAAGCCGATCGCAGGCCAGCGCGCGCTCGCGTTGACCACGACGTCATCTTTTGCCTTGGCGTTGCGGCCACACACCAAACCAATCACCTTCGGGGCGAACGGCAGCGGGACTTTGCGTTCGGGAGCAAACAGGCCCTCGGCCGAAAGCTTGCGGCGCAGCATCTCAATCTGCGCGAGCAAATCGCCCAGTCCCTGCAGATGGATCTCCTCAGCCCGCAGATTGAGCGTCCCGCGCTTCTCCCAAAACACAGGAGTCGCACGAATCACCACGCGCGCCCCTTCTTCAAAGCCCGGGCCGGTGCGGTCCAGTACCGAAGGGAACGCGGTCACAGTCATGGATGTATCCGCTTGCACGTCACGCAGCACGAAAAACGCCATACGAGTGCCAGGTCGCGGCTTGTATTCGACGATCTGGCCTTCAACCCACAGTGTCGACATCTTTTCGACATAGGTCTTGATGTTCTCAGTAAGCAGTCGCAGAGGCCATGGGTTCTCCCTCGTCGTCATCGCTGCCTTGGGGGCGAGCGTGCGCGCACCGGGCTGGCCCGCGTTCATTGACGAGGGTGGCCGGCCGCTTCCGGGCTGGCGGCCATCTGGCATATGCGGAGACTGTGAAAATGACACGATCCAAGGATGTCACATCACACGACGATGCGGACGGTGGAGCGCTGCCGTGACGTGGGATTCATTACGCTGAGGATGTCAATAGGTGTCATAGACGTTAGATTGGACGTATGAATCAGGACGCCGCTGCGCATCGCGCATCTCCCGTGTCGCTTCCGTCGCCCTCGTTCCCACGGCCGCCGCAAGATGATGGTGGGGCCGGATCAGGCCAGGACCAGACGCCTGAAGGCGGGCGCGTGCTCGTCGCTGCGCCGCGTGGGTACTGTGCGGGCGTGGACAGAGCGGTCGACGTCGTGGAGAAAGCGCTCGAACTGTACGGGCCGCCTATCTACGTGCGCAAAGAGATCGTTCACAATAAATACGTGGTGGAAACTCTGTCTGAGCGCGGCGCGATTTTCGTGCAGGAAGTCGACGAAGTTCCCGAGGGAGCTCGGGTCGTGTTTTCCGCGCACGGAGTGTCACCGCAGGTGGTGGCCGCAGCGCAGGAGCGTCACCTCGCCACTATCGATGCGACGTGCCCGCTCGTGACGAAAGTGCATCGCGAAGCGGTGCGTTTTGCGCGCGAAGACTATGACATTATCCTGGTGGGCCATCAGGGGCACGAGGAAGTCGAGGGGACGTTTGGTGAGGCTCCCGACCATATTCAGGTCGTTGGATCGCCTGACGAGGTTGACTCGGTGACGGTGCGTGACCCCTCGCGCGTGGTATGGATTTCGCAGACCACGCTCTCTGTTGACGAGACGCGGCAGACGGTTGACCGGCTGCGTGAACGATTCCCGGAGCTGA
This sequence comes from Pauljensenia sp. C0170B5, assembly GCF_056590195.1. Taxonomy (NCBI): domain Bacteria; kingdom Bacillati; phylum Actinomycetota; class Actinomycetes; order Actinomycetales; family Actinomycetaceae; genus Pauljensenia; species Pauljensenia sp. C0170B5. The sequence goes on from NZ_JBWPVR010000012.1 coordinate 35,136, forward strand.
CGGATCCTCCCAGTGACGATATTTGCTATGCGACGCAAAACCGGCAAGTTGCAGTGAAGTCGATTGCGCCTGACGTTGATGTCATGATCGTGGTGGGATCGGCGAATTCGTCGAATTCTGTGCGGCTGCTGGAAGTTGCGCTGGATGCCGGTGCCGGTTCGGCTCATCGTGTTGACCGAGCAAGTGAGCTGCGCGAAGAATGGTTTGAAGGTGCTCAGACGGTTGGTGTCACATCGGGTGCGTCCGTGCCGGAAGTGTTGGTGCGAGACGTCATCGCGTGGCTGAAAGAACGCGGTTTGACGCACGTTGAGCAAGTGCGCACCGAAACCGAGACGACAACGTTTGCATTGCCGCGTAATTTGCGTATGGAGCTCAAGAAGTCGGGGCTGATCGATGCGCGCCCGCACGCACCGCGGCAGTCAGGTGCGAACCACACGCATTGACGGTGACGCCCGGTGCAACGAAGGCGCGAGACGCTGCTGACTCACCACAAGATATCTGCGCGAATTTTCTGGTGTGTGCCGAGTGGTCGCTTGCACGCGACCACTCGGCACACACATGAATGAGGCGCAGGACACGGCTTTCCGCATACGCGCACAGGAATGCCTACAATAGGGCACGTGTCTTTGACTATTGGAATTGCGGGACTGCCCAACGTCGGCAAGTCGACCCTCTTTAACGCCCTGACGCGCGCATCAGCGCTCGCAGCGAACTACCCCTTCGCCACGATCGAACCAAACGTGGGAGTGGTACCGCTGCCTGATCCTCGTCTGGACGTTCTAGCAAAAATGTTCAACTCAGAAAAGATCATTCACGCCACCGTCTCATTCGTTGATATTGCGGGCATCGTGCGTGGCGCCTCTGAAGGCGAAGGCCTGGGCAACCAGTTTCTTGCCAACATTCGCGAGGCAGACGCAATCTGCCAGGTCACACGCGCATTCGACGACCCCGACGTTGTCCACGTCGAAGGCAAAGTTGATCCGGCCAGTGACATTGAGACCATCTCAACAGAACTGATCCTTGCTGATATTCAGACCCTTGAAAAGCAAATCCCTCGCCTCGACAAAGAGGTCAAGGGTAAGAAAACAGATCCGGCAGTTCTGGCGACGGCGAAAGCCGCCCTCGAACTTCTTGAACAAGGCACCGTACTATCCGGGCCCGAGGGAGCAGCGCTCGACCAGGATGCCCTTAAATCGTTCCAGCTGATGACGGCGAAACCGTTCATCTATGTCTTCAATATGGATTCCGAGGGGATGGCAGATCGCGCCAAGCAGGATGAACTGCGCGCCCTCGTCGCACCCGCTGACGCCATTTTCCTGGACGCCCAATTCGAGTCCGAACTCATTGAACTTGACGAGGATGACGCCCGCGAAATGCTCGAAGAGTCAGGGCAAGCAGAATCTGGCTTGGATCAGCTGGCGCGCGTGGGATTTAGCACCCTCGGACTGCAAACATTCCTCACCGCTGGTGACAAGGAATCACGGGCATGGACGATTCACCAGGGAGATACCGCCCCCGAAGCTGCCGGCGTCATCCACACCGACTTCCAGAAAGGTTTCATTAAAGCCGAGGTCGTTAGCTACGACGAGCTGGTTGAACTGGGCTCGATGGCGGAGGCGCGCGCTCACGGGCGGGTGCGTATGGAAGGCAAAGACTACGTCATGCAGGACGGTGACGTGGTGGAGTTTCGTTTCAATGTAACCTGAGGCGCGCTAGTGTTAGCGGCATGACAACACGTGCTGCTATTTACCTCCGTATCTCGCTCGATGCTGCCATGGACGGCCTCGCCATCGACCGGCAGCGCCAGGACTGCGAAGCCCTTGCCGAGCAACGCGGCTGGGACGTCGTGCATACCTACGTCGATCAGTCGATCTCCGCGTCGAAGAAGGACGTGGACCGCCCCGACTACGACGCGATGGTGGCGTCCTTTGAGCGCGGCGAGATCGACGCGATCATTTGCTGGGACCTCGACCGCCTCACACGGCAGCCCTGGCAGCTCGAAGAGTGGATCGACAGGGCAGAGGAGCAGGGGCTGAAACTCGTCACTGCGAACGGTGATGCTGACCTTGCCACCGACGGCGGCAGAATGTACGCGCGCATCAAAGCAGCCGTGGCACGCGGCGAGATCGAGCGAAAGAGCATGCGCCAGTCTCGTGCGCAACAGCAACGCGCCGAGCAGGGCCGCTGGTACTCCGGCGGTGTGCGCCCTATCGGCTACACCTCCACCGGCGAGATCATTCCATCCGAAGCCGCCGCCGTGCTCGGTATGTTCCGCGCTGTCGAGAGGGGCAACTCCATGCGCGACATTGCGCGCGCCTTATCTGGGGTCGATCAACCGGGCTTGCCGGATATCCCGACCACGCCGCGCCATATGTACACCGTGGTCACAGAGCGCAACGCTCGACGCCGCGCTGAAGGCCAGGAAGAAAAGCCGGTTCCCGACGCGCAGCCGTGGGCCTACACGTCGTTGCACTCGATCCTGCGCAACCCCGTGTATGCGGGTTACTCCACTTATAAGAAGGCCAAGCGCAAAGGCGTGAAGAACAAATACCGCCGTGTCACGCATATCGTCCGCGACCCCGATACCGGCGAGCCGGTGAAAGGGCAGTGGGAGCCGATCGTCACACCCGATCTGTGGTGGCGCGTGCAGAACGTGCTCGATGATCCCGACCGGCTGACCAACAAGGAGCGGCGTAATACTCGCCGCCATCTTGGCTCGGGTCTGTATGTCTGCGACGAGTGTGGCAATCCCGTGCGCACGCATGCCGACCGCTACCGCTGCGCCGCCTGTGGCTTAGTGCGCACGCATAGCGTCGATGATTTTGTGCTCGCCGTGATCCGCGCCCGCCTTGGTCGTGACGACCTAGCAGACCTGTTGCCGACTGCGGATGACGACGAGGTCGACGCCATCGACGACGAACTCGCTGAGCTTCGCGCAAAGCTCGCCCGCGTCCAGGCTGACTACGACGAGGAGCTTATCGAGGCCCGTGACCTCAAGCGCGCGCGAAACCGTTATGAGCCGCAGATCGAGAAACTCGAAACGCGCCGTGCCCGCCTTGCTGGCGCATCGGCGCTGCTCGACACAACCGGCTACGCCTCGCCCGTGGACGCCTTCGACAACGCAGAGCTTGCCGTGCAGCGCCGTGTCATCAACACCCTGTGCCAGGTGCGCCTGCGCCGTGGCGTGCGCGGAAGCAAGACCTTTAACCCCGAATCAGTCCAGATCGTGTGGAACTAGGTTGCAGTGTGTGACACGTCAACAATCGCGCGCATGTGCTGCGACGCGCGACGCTCCTACGAAGGAACGCCACGGAGCCGGCAGTTCGGGGGAGATCTGCCTTCGTGTATCGGGGGTGACACTGCTCAACCGTGGCGTTCGGGGAAAGTATGACACGGCTCTTGTTACCCCAGAGGTCGTAGGTTCGAATCCTGCCCCCGCTACCAACTTCCAAGCCCCTACCAGGAGAAACACTGGTAGGGGCTTTAGTTATTTCTCTTAAGGCGCACGTCCTGGGACTCAAATCGGGACTTTAGCGATGGCATTTTGTCACTTAAGCCGGTTTGGAAGTGATGGGGTTAAGTGACAATTTTCGATTTTGTGACCTTGGATGACTGTGTCGTTTTGAGGAGTCGTCTGCACGGATTTCAGAAGTCCTCTGTACTATCGCCATCCACTCCGGAGAGGCCGCGGGCGTTCGTCCACTTCATCTGGAACGCGATTCGACAGAGCGCATTCAATACGATGGTCTTTTTCTCCCTGCGAAGGATGGGGGCAGTTTAGGGTGCCAGGGTGTTGACCAGATCGAGGAATTCCTCAGCGTAGGCAATTTGCTTGCGTAGCTTTTCGTAGCGGGTGCGCGTCTCCTCACGAATGTCGGCAAGGGTGGCCTTGGCATTACTCCGTGCCTGCTGTGCGGTATCACTGTCCTGCCCGCCATCTGAACTATGAAGAATCTCCGCAGCTTCCAGGAATTCCCGCATCTGATCCAGAGTAAACCCCAGCGGTTTCATCCGTCGCACCAGCAAAACACGACGTACATCAGCCTCACTATAAAGCCTGAACCCACCAGGGCTACGCCCCGATGGGGTAATCAGGCCAACGTTGTCATAATAACGCAAGGTGGGAATCGACAACCCCGTCTGGTCAACGACCTCGCCGATCTTGAAATTACTGTTTTGCATTGCCTGTTCTCCTTCACGGTGATGTTGCCCACGGGTTCCTGTGCCTGGGTTGGCGGTTGAGTAAAACTCCCGCTACCATGACCACCATCACCAAACCTAAAGTTACTAGAGGGTTGGATTCCTTTCGGGCGTTCGCCCAGTTACCTATCCCCTCAAAGATTGGACATCTATGACTGAAACTAGCACGGCGGCCCCCCGCCCCCTCCTGAGTCCAGACGGCGCTGATGCCCCTACCGGGATCATCGCATCCTTCCGTTACGCATTTTCTTCCCCCGCCCGTATCCGTATAGAGATTCTGGCCGGACTGGCGGTATCCCTGGCGCTGATCCCTGAGGCCATTGCCTTTTCCATCCTTGCCGGTGTTGACCCAGCCATGGGTCTGTTTTCCTCGGTAGTCATGGCCATTGCGATCGCCTTTACCGGTGGCCGCCCGGCAATGATCACCGGCGCCACCGGGGCTATTGCCCTAGTCATTGCTCCTGTGGCGCGTGGTTACGGGATGGATTATTTCATCGCCACCGTCCTGTTGGGCGGTGTCCTACAAATCGTGCTCGGCGCCCTCGGTGTGGCGAAACTTCAGCGTTTTATCCCCCGATCGGTGATGCTGGGTTTCGTCAATGCACTGGGCATTATGATTTTCACCGCCCAACTCGAACACCTCATTGATGTGCCTTGGATAGTCTACCCACTCGTCGGCTTGGGTGTGGTGATCATGATTTTCTTCCCGAAGCTCACCAGTGTGATCCCCGCCCCGCTGGTCACGATTATCGTGCTCACCGGTTTGGTCATTGCCGCCGGTTTGACTGTCCCGACGGTCTCGGACATGGGCAAGATGCCGGAAACCTTACCGTCCCTGTTTATTCCGAACGTGCCGTGGACGTTGGAGACCCTGCAGATCATCGCGCCTTATGCCCTGGCCATGGCCGTGGTCGGTCTCATGGAATCGTTGATGACCGCCAAGCTCGTCGATGACATCACCGACACTCATTCCGATAAAACTCGTGAATCCTGGGGACAGGGGGTGGCTAATATTGCCTCCGGTTTCTTCGGCGGCATGGGTGGCTGCGCGATGATCGGTCAAACCATGATCAACGTCCGCGAATCCGGGGCACGTACCCGCCTATCCACCCTGTTAGCCGGTGTGTTCCTGCTGGTCCTGGTCCTGGCACTGGGCGACATCGTTGGCATGATCCCGATGGCTGCGCTGGTGGCAATCATGATCATGGTCTCGGTCGGCACCATCGACTGGCACTCGGTGCATCCACGCACCCTTAAACTCATGCCGGTCTCTGAGACCATTGTTATGGCCGTGACGATTATTGCCACCCTAGCCACCAGCAACCTGGCCATTGGTGTGGTGTTGGGTGTGGTCACCGCGATGATCATGTTCGCCCGTCGGATGGCACATATCGCTTCCATTGAAAAGGTCTCCGAGATCGACGGCGACGGCGATGGAGAGATTGATACTCGTACCTACCGGGTGCATGGCCAGTTGTTTTGGGCATCAAGCAATGACCTGGTTTATCGCTTTGATTACACCGATTCTGCCCGTCATATCACTATTGATCTCACTGAGGCGGAGATCTGGGATGCCTCCACGGTCGCGACCTTTGACGCGATTACGCAGAAGTTCCAGGACAGAGGCAAAACCGTGTCCATTATCGGGCTCGACGGTCCCAGTCAGGACCGGCTGAACCGCCTGTCTGGCCGGCTTGGCACCGGCCACTAACATCCCCCGACTCGAGCACATCGACTTGGCGCCCCAACTTATAACCGGGGCGCCAGTTTATTGGTGCTGTTGCAAAGTTGGGGCATAGGAAGAGCATAAAAGAAGCGTAGCGGTTAACCGCTACGCTGTGTTGTGGGGATTTTTACTTTTTACGGTGCACGTGTTCTAGTTAGTGGTTCGTTTCTTTCCTCGGGTGATTGCGACGGTATTCCTCGACTAAGTGAGCAATACCCGGCGCAGCCTGGGACAACATCCAGGTCATAAGCGCTATAAGAACCGCTATGACGATAAGTGTTAACGCCAACCAGCCCAGTGTTGGGCCGATGCCGTTGGCCTCCTGGACGTGACCCCACAAGGCAGACACGCCGTCGGGTATGCCGAGCATACTTAGCAGCCCGTTCCCCAAGGCTCCGACAGCAACGAGTGCGATAGCAACGAAGAGAACACTGGCTGCAATCTACGAGGCAGACATGCAGGCCTTAATAAAGTTCGTGTTCGACTTTTCCATGTCGTCGTTGTACTTTTTGCGCTCTGCACGTATCTTCTCCAGCAGCTTTTCGTTGGACTCCTTCTCCTGGAGCAGGGCGCTGCGAGCCTTCTTAGATGCTTCTGCTGCCTTGTGCAGGCTTTCGGACTCTTTCGACATTGCCTCAGATACAGCTACTTCTACCAGCGGTTCCAGGCTAGAAGTCAGGCTCGAAGTCATCTGAGCGTTCAGGCTCTGGCTGCGACCCGAACCACATCTACTCAGACACCATCTCCGGCACCAACTGGCAGCGGCCCGGCCTCGATGACGCGCTGGCGTATATGCGCCCCGACGACACCCTCGTCGTCACACGCCTCGACAGGCTCGGCCGCAGCCTCGCTGACACCGTGAACACCATCGCCGACCTGGCGGAGCGTGACATCAACGTCAAGGTGTTGGAGCCAGCGCTGGACACGTCGAAGCCCACCGACAAGGTGGTTATCAACGTCATGGCGAGTCTTGCCGAGTGGGAGCGTGACCTGCTTGTCCAGCGCACCCGTGAAGGCGTGGCGCACGCCCGCGCACAGGGCAGGGTCGCCGGCCCCAAGCCGAAGCTCGATAAGGAGCAGGCGCAGATCGCCAAGGAGCTTATCGAGGGCGGCAAGTCTGTCAGCGCAGTAGCCAGGACATTCAACGTCTCGCGGCCAACAATCTATCGCGCTCTCAAGCGCATTGACACCGACGCTTAAGCACAGGCTGCGCCGCTAGCGCTCGCACCCGGTAAGCCAAGCATCAGGCTGCGCTAGCGACGCCCAGCGCACATAGGCACTGCACTGCTGGGATACGCCTGCGACCGGCAGGGCCGGGCCGAATTCGGGATTGACCACGTACACCCCGTATTCGTGTAAAGGAGCACTGCCATGTCCACTCATTCCCACACGCTTGCATCCCACGGCGAGATCCTCGCGAACCTCCCCGGCATCCTCGGGTTTTACCCGAACAACTCGCTGATCCTCGCGTTCTTCGTCGACGACGAGGGCGTCGACACCGTCCGCCTCGGCCCGGTCGCACGGTTCGACCTGGACGAGGCCGTGGAGAAGCTCACCGAGAGCCGCGAGCGGTTCGCAGCGTGGGTCCACCACCTCGAACTCGACGCTGTTATCGCGTACATGATCAGCGATGACATTGCACAGCCGGTCTTCGACGAGACGGCCACGTACCTCACCAGCGGGGCAGTGCACCTACCGCCGCTGCTCGGGGTGGTGCAAGTGCCCGAGATCGTCACCGGGGCTGCCTGGTGGTCGGTGTACCAGCATCCGTTCATCGACGAGCCACGCCACGGCGTTGTCGGCGAGGTCGCCGCATCGGCGGCGCTTCAGCAGATGCTAGAGCACACCGGAGAGCTGCCGGAGCCGAGCAAAGACGACATCGAAGCACGGTTGAACAGCACCGATCACGGCATCGACGCTGCCGAGCACACCGACATCATCGAAGACGCGCTGGCGTATATCCCGCCCATGTTCGCGGACGTGCTGCAGCGTGAATACGAGCAGGCGGCGGCAGGGATCACCCAGCCGAGCACTCGTGCTGTTCGGTCTGCGCTGAAATGCTTCACCACGCCGCGCTTGCGAGACACGCTGCTCGCAGCGCTGCTCGATGAGCCGCAGGCTGGCCTTGCGTTCATAGAGCAGGTTATGCGCGCTGTCCCGACCAGCTGGCCGGGGATGCGGGCGCAGCTCACCGCCACTGTTGCCGTGCTCGCTCACGCCACAGGCCAGCCGGGACTAGCTGGCGTGGCTGCGCAGCGAGCCACCGAGATCGGACCAGACGAGAATTTCCCGTCTCTGGTGGCCAAGCTGACCGACATTGGCCAGGGCGAGCGGATGGTCGAACTCGTCCGCGAGGGCGCTGAGAAGACCCGCACGATCTTGTTCACCGAGTAACACCACACACCCCGTTGCAGCGATGCAACGGGGTTTCTTTTTCTCGCGGGGCCGTGGCCTGCAGAGATGCACACCTAGCGGGGCGGGGGAGAACCCCCTAGACAGCAGAGCTGTCTCCAACAGACGGATTGACCATCCATCCGAACAAGGAGGCACCTGATGCGCGACATCACCCACACCGACCTGGAACTGCTCTACCAGCTTGCCGACGGCATCGACGGCGAGGACGCCGATCCGGGCGCAGCACAAGAACTGCGCGACCTAGAGGCGGCAGGCACACCGCTGCCCTGGGCAGTGCTGTAACGACAGCTCAACCCCCGCAGCGGCAAAGCCGCTGCTTAAGTACCCAAATTGCACGGCAAATCACACCCACTCACGTAAGGAGAACCATCATGTCCAACCCCTTCAACAACGGCACCATCGTCGGCAACGCAGCTCGCGCACCCAAGCTGTTCGAGCACGCAAACGGCGGCGCGACGGTGAAGCTCAGCGTCTATGCGCGCAACACCTTCAAGAACAAGTCCACCGGCAAGGTGGAAAGCGAGATCGTGGAGCTGACCGGCTACGTCCAGGACGCCGCGAACCCCGGTGTGTTCGGCTGCATCGGCTCCGGCGATCGCGTTGCGGTGAGCTACTCGCTCAAGACCGACGTCTACACCGACAAGGACGGTGTGAAGCAGTACCCGCTGGTGGCGCGCATCGACACGGTGCAGCTGATCGATTCCAAGAAGGAGTCCGCTGCTCGCGCTGCCCGTCGCGGAGGCGAGGCGGCGACCGCCGCCCTGGCTGGCGCTGAGGGCGAAGAAGTACCGTTCTAACTACGAAACCCCGCAGGGAAACCTGCGGGGTTATTTTTTCAACCATTTCACACGCCAATTTGCTGCGAATCACTTGTGCAGTTTTACGGTGCAGTGGTGCGGTGCTTTTACTGGCGTTTCTGCTGCGCAACTCACTGCACTATGTAGTGTCTGTGACATTTCATTAACACGTAGGTTGCACTGTGTATTGGGCACCCATTTCATCGACACGTTTACTGCGCAATCAAATGCCCTGTCACTTTAATGACATGTGAATTGGGCAGTGAAGTGGTTTGTCATCCTATTGACACCTTTACTACGCAACAGAATGACAACGACATTCTGTCGGCCCTTCTACGGACATCTCTTCTGCGCAGCACATGCCCCGTCGTACACACCGACGTGCTGCGCACTATCTCCGCCACTCAACAGGCCAATTCACTGCGCAACGTAGTGACACCGGCCCCGCCTAGCCGAGATTTCTTCGATTTTCGCTGAATATCAGCCGTTTACCCGCCGCCAATGACCTACGACGCCGACGGCCCCCTGTTAGGCCCGCAGAAGGCCGTACAGGGCAGGGGAGAGCAGTGCTACAACTCCATACCGCCATCACGATCACGCTGCTGTTGCTGCTGGCGGCGCTTCTCGATGCGCTCGCGTGCACGCTGCTGCGCCCCGCCCTTCTTGCCTGAGGTCTGCGACTGCCTGAACAGCGTGTAACGCTCAAGCAACTCTGGGCTGCGATGCAGTTCTTGCACCAGGAACTTCTTATCCAAGTGCTCCAACTGTTGTCCTGACTTCACCGCTTCTTCGATGATGATGGCGGCTTCATCTTCGGCGTCCGTGTGCGCGTTGCGGCGGATCTGATCAGCCTCATCGCGGGCATCCTTGCGCGTTACTGCAGCGTCGCGTGTGGCCTCGTCGCGGATGCTCGTGGCCTCATCTCGTGCTTTGCTGCGGATCGTCTCGGCGTCGCGCTCAGCCTGCTTACGGGCCTCGTCGGTCTTGCGAGTGATCGTCTCTGCTTCGCTGCGAGCTGCGGCTGTAATATCGCCCGCCTTGGCCCGCGCAGTCTCTTCGGCTCGTTCGAGCAGCTCGTCTGCTTGCGCTTCGGCCAGGCCCAACTCCTGCTCAGCATCCTTGCGTGCTTCGCTGCGGATCTCTTCGGCTTCTTGCTCGGCCTTCTCGCGTGCTTCCTTGAGCACACGCTCGGCAACCTCGCGAGCCTGTGCTTCAGCATTCTCCTGTACGCGCTGGGCTGCTTCGCGGGCTTCTTGCGCCTGTTCAAGTTCCTTAGCAGCCTGCTCGCGGTCACGATCAATTGCGTCCATGTCGCGCTGCACGGATCGCTTCTTGACTTCCACATCATCCTCGCGCTTGGCGAGATCGCGCTCCCGGTCTTGTTGCTCGGTGTAGCGGTCGAGGTTGAGTGACTCGTCATGACGTTCGGAGACTTCTAGTTCCACCGGATAGCCGAGCGAGTGCATGTGTTCGCGCAGGCCCCGTTGCGCGTCGATGAACTTCTGGTTACCCGAGATCTGCTTGCCCTTCTTCGGGCCGGATGTGTACCGCACTGAGGTGTCAGTGTTGTACGCGATGCCGGGGCGGCAACGGAGCTTGTCGGGATCTTCGGGCTTCGGTGAGAACGTATCCGCCTGGAACTGGATGTGTGGCGTTGATTCGTCAAAGTTCATATCACCGCCAGCGACTGCGTCGATACCGCCGGGGATGAAGTTTTCTGCAAGCCAGCGCATTGACTCTTCGAGGTACTGCTTTGCTTCCTCGTAGTCGCGGGCGACATAGCGCGGACGTTTCACTTCGCGCCCGTCCACCTCACTGGTGTAGTAGTCGGGGATCTCCTTGCACATCGACTTCGGCAGATACACGACGAACAGCGACGTCTTGAAACTGTTCTTCTGCACGCGCACTCCGTCCATCCGAGGCGTCTACGGCCGCCACAGGGCCGTACAGCCGTGGCCCACAAAGATGAACCAATCGAGTCGCGGCGCTACACATTTGCATCAACAGCTGCCGCTGGATCTGCTGCAGCGCGACGCGCTGCGAAACACACGTCGCTGGCGGTGCTCGTTACATGCGCTTGCGCGCATATGGCCGCCGCGAACGTGATGCGTCTGCACAGATACTGTGCTTATGGCACGGGCCGATATGGAGTGTGTTATTCGACCCGTGTTGTTATCACCCGCAGCAGCATCAACACCGCCTTGCGGCGGATGGCTCGCTGCGGGATTTGGAACACCCTGCAATAACCGCCTGGCGGCGGTGCCAGAGTGCAGGGTGTGGCTGTGCGCACCACGTAAACGATGTCGGTCTTGCCGTTCGGTTCGACGCCGTGGCACGTTCGCAAGCTCACGTTGCACACGGCGTGCGCGATGACGCGGGAAGACGCCGCAAGCGGCGTTTCCACCCGTCATCGGCCCTTACTTTAAGACCGACATACAACGACTGACGCCGTATGTGGTGCGCACAGCGTGGCGACCTGCAGGTTTTGCGTAGGCACCATGTGCGCTTCGCGCATCAACGGGCCGTTTCGGGTAAGGGTCGAAGACCACGTTACAACCCGAAACACGCAGGTCGCAGCCCCCTTCTGTGTCAAAACCCCTATATGTTTGTCGTTATAGGGGTAGAAGGGGGAAAAGGGCATAAGGGGGTGCGACGCCTCCGCTGCGCTCCGGCGCTCGGCATAGCCGAGGCACTGCACCGGGTATTACTACTCGCTGGCGCTCGCATAACCCGGTGCCCGGCGCTGGCGCGCCGCCCCCTACAGCCCCAGTCTCAGACCTCGCTCGCTCGGTCTGGCTGGTGCTGTCTTGCCCTCCGCTTGCGCTCCGGTCAAGATGCCCAATAGTGCAGCTGACGCTGCACCTTGTGTGATGACCCATGCTCTGCATCACGACACTGCTGGCAATCCGATATATCCCGTCGATATGTATTCGGATATGCCAGCATCGATGTGTCGTGTTTGGGTCATCACGAAACGCTCCATCACGGCAAGCCTGCCGAGATGGATATTGGCGTATCTCACGACGCGTCCATAATGCGGCGTCCGCCGCATACCATCTGCCGTCGCGGTCACACCTTCAGCAGCATGACTGCTGCTGAAATTCGTCCTGTCCACGCTGCTGTCTTTGCTGCACCCACGGCCCCGTCTTCGGCATATTTCAAGTCCACACAAGACTATGCCGGCCAGAACCGCGCATAACAGCAGCGCGACATACCGCCAGCCATGTGGCGGATGATCCAGGCGACGGGGCAGACGTGTATATGCCCCGTCGCCGATACCGGCGCAAGCATCGTGACAGTGTCACGTGTAGCGGTGCCGCAGCCACCCGCACACACGCGAAAACCCCGCCCTTGCGAGCGGGGTGTGTGGCGACATCAAACGTGACGGCTGTACGTCGTCACGCCGCGTGGCCGTACACACATGAGGTGATTGCGTGTACGGCTAAAGGGTTAGTCGGGTACAACTTCTAGATGCCGCTTCGGCTTACTGCCCTCGGTGCTCTCAGGCGTGTCGCCGTCACCGTTCTCAGGTGTATCGCTGTCCCCTTCGGTGCTGGCGGACTTGTCACCGTCCCCTTCGGTGCTGGCGGACTTGTCACCGTCGAGATTCACCTCGAACTCTTCGGCATACTTGCGCAACTGCGCAAGGCGCTCCTTTGTCGCTTTGTGTGCACGGCGCGCCTCGTTCACGGTATCTTTTGCTTGCTGCTCATCGCGCAGCGCTGCTGCGTAATCGTCTCTGAAAGACATGGTTTGTTCTCCTTGGTTGAACGAACTGTTTATTTGGACTCGGGGCACGACGGTGGAGCGCGCGTGTGTAGTAGCACGGCCATCACCCATCAGCCCTCGCACTCAGTTCAAGACCCAGCCTGACTAGCTGAGCTAAGCGGCGGGATCTCGTCGTAGGCGGGTTTGTCCGCATTAGTGCTTCACACCGCCCAGCACCGTGACGAGCTGCTGGCGCTGCTCATCTGTCAGTTGGGGCGCTGCATTCACGACGGCATCGACGAAGCCGTCGAATAGCTGCGGGGCAGGGCGGCGTGCGGCCGCGAGGTAGGCGTCGAGATCGTCTTGGCGAATCCGATAGGCGGTGCCGAAACGGTGGAATGAAAGACGGCCCTCTTTAATAGCTTTTCGCAACGTGGACTCGGAGCCGACGCCGAGATCGGCGAGTTCCTGCAGCGTGTAAAAGCGTGGCGCGACGGCGGTAGTCGTGTCCTTTTCGGACATAGAAAAACGCTCCTGGGCAGATTGATCTGTCCCGGAGCGGGGTGCTTTACCGGCTTGCTATTCAGGCGGCTTGGAGTGCCGTGCTCAACTCGCTAGAACGGTGGTCTGCCGTCCCATCGCTTTACGGGAGCGCTTACTCCCTACCTGACCGCTTTTGTGGTTGGCAATGCCGTTGCCGACCGGTCTATCTCGTCGGAGGAACCGCGCCTATCACGGTCGAGAGGCTGTCTCTTTATGAATTATCCTCGGGGTTATCCCCCGTATGCGGCTGGCTAAACCAAAAACGAATTAAAACGCCACATACGGTCTGGGGGCCATCGTACGGAACTTATGCGTCGCGCACAATAGCCTGCGACCTAATCTTTACGAATCGAACCGAGCACGTTTCTACACGCCACGTGGCACGGCTGGGGTGTTGTGGTGGGGCAGCTGTTGTGTGGCGGCATGGTGACACGCAAGGGGCGCGCCTTTTTGTGACCTGTGACACGTCTATAGTGTGCTCGTTTCGTAGTTTTGACCTCGTTTCGTAATTTGCCGATCAAAATACGAAAAAATTACGAAACGCTCTACCTGCGGTTTCGTAGAACTACGAAAATCGGAAAACCAAATTACGAAACACGCGATAACGCTGTGGCCTGCACAGACACGTCACATTTCGGGGATGTTTCGTAATTTTGCGGCATTTCGACCCAAACCTTTTAAGGGAGAGACACAGACACACATTACGGGCACATGTCTACGACATAGACCGTCCTCATTGAGGGCACGCTGCAGGGGTTGTAGCTATGTGACACGGCCGGGATGCTGCGTCACGGTGACACGCAAGGGGCGCGCCTTTTTATGACCTGTGACACGTCTGTAGCGCGCTCGTTTCGTAGTTTTGACCTCGTTTCGTAATTTGCCGATCAAAATACGAAAAAATTACGAAACGCTCTACCTGCG
>NZ_JBWPVR010000025.1:0-892 GCF_056590195.1 Pauljensenia sp. C0170B5
TCATACCGCGCCAGGGGAGCGAATGGACAGCGAGGAGCCTCCGAACGTTCGGGTCGCCTGCTCGGGTGATATCGACGAGGTTGTGCGGCTGATGCACGACGCTGCGGCGTGGATGTCCGCCAAGGGAACGCCCGCCTGGGACGTCGCGCGGATCGACCGGACATTCGCGGAGACCTTCGTCCTGAGATCCGAGCTCCTAGTCGCGAGTTGCAGCGACGGCATCGTCGGCTGTTGCACCTTGTCGGCCGAGGATCCCGAGTTCTGGCCCGACGCCCTCAAGGGGGAGGCCGCATATCTGCACAAGCTCGCGGTGCGACGGACACATGCGGGCCGGGGTGTCAGCTCCGCGCTGATCGAGGCTTGCCGCCATGCCGCGCGAACGCAGGGGTGCGCCAAGCTGCGGCTCGACTGCCACCCGAACCTGCGTGGCCTATACGAGCGGCTCGGATTCACCCACGTCGACACTTTCAATCCCGGCTGGGATCCAACCTTCATCGCAGAACGCCTAGAACTCGAAATCTAACGTCCGTTCGGGCATCGAGGTCCATGTCGGGGTGGGACGGGCCCGTGGCTTCAAGATCACTTGCAGTCCGACCGCGATGTCTTGGTTGCGCGAGAGGTTGTCGATATCCTCCACTTCCATCATCAACCCTGGATAATGCCGCCGCCGTCATCGCCGCCGACGCCCGTGCCGGGCTTTTCGGGCCTGTCAGGCTTGCTCGGCCTTCAGCCTGCCTGGGCGAGATCTCCGGCGGACGGATTAACGGCGGAGCTTCGCCGCCTTTCGTGCGTGTGAAGGCCGAAGATAGTTCTCTCGGCTCTGTTGCAAAAATCGTGAAGCTTGAGCATGCTTGGCGGAGATTGGACGGACGGAACGATGACGGATTTCAAG
>NZ_JBWPVR010000013.1:0-45967 GCF_056590195.1 Pauljensenia sp. C0170B5
CCTCCCACCCCACCCACTGCGCCTGTGGAAGGCGACGGAACAACACAGTTTTCAACCTCGTGGCCGACCACGATGAATCCTGATCGCCTGCCTGAAAACGGCGGGTTCGCGAGCCTGCGTCTTGTTCCCAACAATGGCGTGTATGCGGATGAGGATGTGTGGGAGGCTGCCGACGCGGCTGCGCATTTTCTGGATGCGGCCTGGAGGATTGACGAGGACTCCCCTACCCCGCTGGTGGGTGTGCAGGAGGCGTGCGCCGAGTACGGGACAGGGCGCACATGCTCGAACCTTCCCGAGCTGACTGACCTCCAGTTGGAGAACTGGCGTTACACACTGTCCATGAGCTCGAACATGTTGTATTCGGTGCGTATTTTGTACACGATTCCTGCTGTGGATGAGCAGAAAAATCCGGACAGAATCTGCTTGACGACCGCGTTTGAGATCAACGTGCGTGGCTGGGATGGCCAGGTCAATCCGCTTGGCGGTGTGAACGGGCAGGAGGCGTGCATGGTGCGCACGAGTGTGGGGTGGCGTGTGGATGAGATGCCGAAAATGATGCCGGAGGGTCCGGTGGAGTATTTTATGGAGTGGGCTCCTGACCGCGTGATTGAGGGTCAGCCTGAAGGCTGACGGTCGTGTCGCGCCAGTTGACGTATCGTCCCACAAGGAGGGTCAGCATGGGCGTGGAGCGCCCGTAACTGACTTGTAAAGGATGACTGCCATGACGGTGCGCCGCCAACTTATTACCAGCCCTGGGCAGGCTTTATTCCCCACGACTGACCCGATGTCCGTGTTGGACGCTCATAATTCGTTCGCTCAGCTGTCCGGCGTACCCGTCCCCCAGCTTGAGTACGACCCGTGCTGCGTTGTGCCCGTGCCCGTCACGCCCGCGCAGTGGCCGAACGGTCGCAAACGCTGGGAGGGTGTGAAACCGTCGTTCATGTGTCACCCGCTCATGTGGCTGCCGACAAACCTGTCGACGCTCGTGGTGGATGAGCGCTGTGGACTCAGTGAGGATCCTGCCGCGCACGTGGCTCGCGTGATGGTGGAGGTGACGCGTGCTGGACTGTACGACGTGGAGTCGGGAACGTGGGAAGACGTACTGGAACCCTACGGTTTTGACGTGCTGGACCCTGCCCACCAGGCGCGTATCGGCGTGTGGCTGGCGGGCGGTGAGGATAAGGTCCTGGACTCTGTTGACCTGACTGGCCGCTTTAATGAGGCTGACCCGTCGTGGGCGATGCGCGAACTCGTGGACTACCTGCCCTTGTTGTGGGCGTACTCCACGTATCATCATGCGGCGTATTTGGTCGATGAGACCCGGCTGATTGTCGGCGGGTTCGACGAGTATGGTGCTCGCGCGAACGCTGACGCTGTGGCGTCCCTGGCTGGCCTGGCCGACATTTGTCTGACTCACGCGTTTACTGGCGAGAATGCTCGCGACCTGTTTATTTACCCTGGCGGGTTTGACCAGATGGCCAAGGACGCACTCGTTTTGGCTGCAATGAGCGAGGTGGACATGGACGCGGTGAACACGCTTGCTGGTCAGGCGTTGCGCTCGTTCGTGGAGATCCGCAGCTTTTATGAGGATGCTGCCCGCATGGCGGAAGACTTGCTGTGGCCTGCGGCTCAGTGAGAGTGCTGGGGGTCGACCAGTCGCTGACGTGCAGCGGCCTGGCTCTGGTTTGCTCGGGCCGGGTGGAGCGCGTGTGGTCACTCAAGCCGAAGATGCGTGGCAATGAGCGTTTGCGCCTGATCGTGTCGAGCGTGCTGGAGGCGGCTCAGGGCGTGGATGTTGTGGTTGTTGAAGGCCCGTCCATGCATTCTCAGGGTCGTAGTCTCGTCCAGTTGTATGGGTTGTTCACGTTGTTGACGTACAGCTTGTGGGTTGCTGGGGTGCGTACGGTGGTGGTTCCGCCCACGGTTCGCGCCATGTATGCGACGGGGCGTGGGAACGCGAATAAGGATGCTGTTCTGCTCGCGGTTGCACGCCGCTACCCGAATGTGGACGTGCAGGACAATAATCAGGCGGACGCGTTGGCGATGGCTGCGTTGGTGTGCCGAGCGTTGGGTGAGCCGGTGGCTGGTGAGACCGTGCCGCAGGCTGCGCTTCGGGCTGTCGACCGGGTTGAGGTGTGAGCCTGGTGGACGGGTTCCATATTCCGGTTGGTAACACGCACGTTTTTGTCCCCACTGCGCACGTGATGGCTGACCTGGCGGTGGCGGACATGGTGCTCGCGTGGGTGGATGCGAACATGGATCTTCCGGTTGGTAACGCCGTGTACCTGGTGGACGCGCTGATGGGCGAACTGTCGGACGAGGTGGGTGACCTGGAGATTCAGGTGCGTGAGCCGGGCCGGTCGGAACCGAAGGTCGCGTTGGCGGACACGATGACGGGTGAGCGTGCGGGTTTTGTGGCGCGTCAGAGTTTTTTGGCGGGCGTCCTGGTGATTGCGAACGTGGCTCTCGATTTGGGGTATGGGGCTCGGTGTGTGGAGGCTGGCGCTGCCGAACTGGTGAGGTGTGCGCAGCCGTTGACAGTGTTGTCGCCTGTGCGTCGCGGGTGGTGGCGGCGCGTGTGGGATCACCGTCCCACAAGGAGGGGCAGAACGCATTAGAAACTACCGAGTAGTGAGGCGCCATGTTTGTTCATCTTCACACGCACACGGAGCATTCTCCTTTGGATGGGCTCACCCAGGTTGGTCAGTTGGCGGCGCACGAGGAGGCGGCTGGCGCTAGTGCCGTGGCTATCACGGATCACGGGTCGATCATGGGGTGGCGCGCGTTGCACCGGGCGTGCCGGGGGCGCAGCCTGTTCCCTATTTACGGTGTGGAAGCCTATCTGGCGATTGGTGGGCGTTTTGACCGTCAGGTGCTGGAGGTGCCGGGAGATTCGGGGAGTGTGGACCGTGAGGATGCGGGCACGAAAACGCGTCGCTACTACCACATCACTCTGCTCGCGGAAAACGAAGACGGGTATCGCAACATTATCCGCATGATGAACGCTGCGGAAGATTCCTACTGGTATCACCCGCAGGTTGACTATGACTTGCTTGAGCAGTTCGGGCGGGGCGTGATCGTCCTGTCGGGTTGTCTGGGCGGGCCGGTGGCAACCCACCTGTCGATGGGTGATGAGCAGGGTGCGCGCGACGCTTTGGACCGTATGATTCGCGCGGTCGGCAAGGACAACGTGTATGTGGAGGTCATGAGTCACGGTATTGCGGGCGAGGAGGAGACTGCCCCACTGTTGGCTGACTTGGCCGAGGAGTACGATCTGCCCCTGGTGGCCACGAATGACGCGCATTTTTTGGACGAGTCGCACGATGTGGCGCACGACGCGTGGCTGTGCCTGTCCACCCATAAGCGTGTGAAGGATAGTGACAGGTTCCGTTTTAACGGTCAGGGTTACCATGTGCGCAGTGAGGCTCAGATGCGGGCGCTGCGTAGTGAGGACTGGTGGGGTCGCGCGTGTGACGAGACGGTGAGGCTGGCACAGCGTATTGGGCGGGATGTGGCCCCCGAACCGTCGTCACTGTTGCCGCATTTTGACTTGCCGGACGGGTGGGAGTCGAGCGTTCGGTATTTCCACCACTTGGTCAAGCGGGGCGCGTTGGCAAAGTATGGGGAGGATGCTGCGCGACCTGGCCACCTGCCGAAAAGGGTGGCGGACCGGTTGCGTTGGGAGTCGACCGTTATTACTGGCGCGGACGTGGCGGACTACTTCCTGATCTTGCATGATCTGGTTCGGTGGTGTCATTCTACGGACCCTCTGCCTGGCGATGAGGGGGTGAAGAAGCCGATCCGTACGGGGCCGGGGCGTGGCAGTGCTGCCGGGTCGTGCGTGGCGTACTGCCTGGGGATCACGAATGTGGACCCGTTGGAGCATGGGCTGTTGTTTGAACGGTTTTTGAACCCTGAGCGCGTGGGGTTGCCGGATATTGACACGGATTTTGAGCGGGGTCGCCGCCTGGAAGTGTTGGAGTATTTGCAGCGCCGTTATGGGGTGGATCATGTGGCGCGCGTGGGGACGTTCGGTATTGACCGGTCGCGTCAGGCTCTCAAGGATGCTGCGCGCGTGTTGGACGTGCCGAGCGTGGGGGTTCAGTTGGCGGAGCAGGTTCCCGTGTTTGAGGGGGCTCCCCTGCCGATTGACGCGGTGGCTGTGGGTGATGATCCTGTGGGTGAGCCGTTCCGCCGCGTGATGAGAAAGCATGGTGAGGATGCTGCGCGCGTGTTGGATGTTGCTCGCGTGATGGAGGGGTCGGTCCGGTCGAATTCGATCCACGCGTGTGCAACGATCGTGGCGGATGCTCCGTTGGGTGAGCTGGTGCCGCTGCGTTATGAGCGCGTGAAAGGTGAGCCGGTGGAGGGCGCTCCCAGGGTTGCCGGTTGGGAGGGTGGCGACCTGGAGGAGATCGGCTTGTTGAAGCTGGATGTGCTCGGGTTGAAGACGTTGGATCTGATTGCGTTGGCGTGTGACATGGTGCGCGCGAATTATGGGGTGGATGTGGATTTCAGCGTGTTGCGTCCTGGGTCTGACACGTCTGAGGTGGGTCGTGAGCGTGATCGCCTCGCGTTTGAGTTGATTGCGCAGGGCAGGACGGCTGGCGTGTTCCAGTTGGGGTCGGATGGGATGAAGAAGTTGGCGCGTGAGGTGGGGCCGACGAACATTGCGGATGTGACTGCTCTGGTTGCCCTGTATCGTCCCGGCCCGATGGCGGCTGACATGCATCACACGTATGCGCGGCGGAAGAATGGGCGTGAGGCCGTGTCGTATGACGATTTGACGGGTCGGGCGGATGAACAGCGGGTGATTGCGTCCGTGTTGGATGAGACGTTTGGGACGTGTTGTTTCCAGGAGCAGTTGATGGCGTTGGGGTCGGCTGTTGGCGGGCTGGATGCGGCGTGGACGAACCGGTTGCGTAAGGCGTTTTCGAAGAAGAAGAAGGATTTGATGGATGAGGTGCGTGCCGTGTTTTTTGAGGGCGCGCAATCTGGGAAAGGGCCGGGGGGTGTGCGTTTTAGCCTGTCCACGTTGGAGGGGTTGTGGCGCGTGTTTGAGGGGTCGGCGTCGTATTTGTTTAACAAGTCTCACGCGGCGTGTTATGCGCATGTGGCGTGGCAGTGTGCCTATTTGAAGGCGTCGTGGCCTGCGGAGTTCGGTGCGGCGGTGTTGGCGATAACGGAGCGGTCGAAGGATCGTGAGCGTGCGGACATGTTGAGTTCTTTGACTGCTGAGGGCGTGCAGATTTGTGCGCCTGACGTGAATTCGTCTGCCGTGTCGACGACGGCGGTGGGCGGGAAAGTGTTGATGGGGTTGGGCGAGGTGAAGGGCGTGGGGAAGGCTGGTGAGGCGATTGTGGCGGAGCGGGAGGAGTCCGGGCCGTTTACGTCATTGGCGGATCTGATGCGTCGTATTGCGCCGAAAAAGATGACGATGGGGGCGGTTGAGGCGTTGGTGGATGCGGGCGCGTTGGATGCGTTTGGGTCTCGTTTGGGGGTGTTGATGGTGTGTCGGGCTGCGCGCGAGTGGGATGTGCCTGTCCCGAGGTTTTCGTTTGGCGTGTTGGAGGCGGATGCGCGTCAGCGTGCCCGTCTGGGTGCGGGCCTGGGTGTGTCCCCGTTGGTTCGTTTGTCTGGCGAGGTGGGTGAGTGGTGTGAGGCTCGCGGTTTTGATGTGGTGGACATTTCGGATGTTGGCGTGGGTGATGCGGGTGCTCGTGTGCGCGTGGTGGGCGTGTTGACGGGCTGGGATGTGCGCCAGGGGCGGAAGTCTCGGTATGTGCGCGTGGAGTTGGAAGGGTCGGATCGTCGTGTGGTGACGGGTGTGGGCTTTTCTCGCGTGGTGGAGTCTGTGGAGCGTAGTGAGGATGCGCCGCGTGTGGGTGATGTGGTGTGTGCGCTGGTGGATGTGGAGGTGACTGGTGGGGAGAGTGTGGATTCTGATGATGGTGAGGAACCGAGTGAGGCGTATGTGCAGGTGAAGGTGGCGAGCGTGGAGCGCGTGGGTGTGGTGGATTGTGGTCGCCGCCCGAATATGGGGTTGAGGGATCCTCGTCGTGTGCGCGTGGTGGAGTCGGTGTTGGATGTGACGGATCAGTGTGCTGCGTCGGCGTGGATTCACGATGATGTGCGGGATGTGAGGTTTTTTAATGCTCCCGAGGGGTGTGAGGAGCATGTGGTGGTTGTGGGTGCGGGTAACGTGTTGGCGTGGGCGAGTGCCCGGCCACGGTTTGGGTGGCGTTAGTCACATCCGCGTCCCACAAGTAGGGGCATGAATGATGCGAAAGTGGATGCCGGGTGGGTGTGGCTGGCTGTGAGTGTCCTGGTAGGCATGGCGTTGTCGTGGCTGGTAGGCGCTCATGGTGGCGGTTTTTTTGGCGTGCTAGTTGTTGTGTGCGCGGTGCCTGTCCCGTCGATGGTGGTGTTGGGTCGCTGCCTGGTTAGTGCGGGGAGTGTGGCGGACGCGTTGAGTGTGATCGCGATGCTGGTGGTGTGTGGCGCGGTGTGCCTGGTGGGGGCTGTGCTGGTGGTTCCCGTGTTGGTGGGGTTGTCGCGCGTGGGGGTGGCTGGCTGGTTGCTGTCGTGGGGCGCGGCGTTGTGGAATGCGCGTTCCCTGGTGGCGAGTTCCAACTGATGTCGATGCGGGCTGATTTTCGCTTGCTCGTGCGCTGACCCGCCCAACTTTCGCACCACTCCACTCAAGCGTGGTGATGGGGTGCGTGTTCGCTCAAGGTATCCCCCACACTCGACCAGCAACATGCGGGCAGAAGATAGGCAAATAGCTCCGGGGCTGTGCCTGACAAGGCGTGGCCGAGTCTTTGATGGGTGTCGCGGCAAGCTGGTGCGTACCTTGTGTGCCGGGTGACTTTGAGCCGCAACTAGGTCCCCCATGACTTCCTCGTTTCAGCCTCGCAAGCCTGCCGGGAGCCCTCAGGGCGGGCAGTTTGACAATAAGCCGCACGACCAGATCATGCCGGAACTGGACGAGCCGGTTCTCCAAGGGTCCATTTGGTCTCTCCCATCGTGGGACATGGTGGAGAAGGATCCGCGCGCGCTCCTGGAGTATTCGCGTGAAGCGGTGATTCGTACTCTTGGCAGATTCAACGTGTCCCGCTACCACACGCATTTTCGCGGTGAGGTTGACTTGTCGGAACTGGATGTTGAAGAACTGGCGTCTGAAGTGTGTGCCAAAGTGTATGAGCGTGAGGATAAGCAGGGCCTTCATGACGTGGGCCAGTTTGTGGGCGGTGTTGCCCGAAACGTGGTGCGTGACGCGCTCAGAGGGTCGCTGAACAGTGTGGACGTGAAGGCCGGTGCTATCTATTCGGTGGAGCGTGACAACCTGGAGCAGGTGAAAGGCCATAACTTGACGACCAGTGAGGAGGATGAGCTGGCCGAACAGATTCGTTCCACGTGGCGTGAAAAGTATGGCGGGAAGCGGAGTCCGATCAAGGGGTTCCACCGGAGGATGGCCCGTGAAATGTCGGATTCTGAGGGCGCGTTTAACACGATGGCTGCGGGTTCGGGCGCGATGGAAGACCTGATTCGTGAGCAGCAGCATTTTGAGAAGCGTGCTGAGCGCATTGTGAATGAGCGTGCGGCTGGGCAGCGGTGGCAGTCGGCTGTGCGCCAGTTGGAAAACAAGATGGGCAGGCCGTTGACTGATTCTGAGGAGGATATTGTGGCGCTGCGTGTGCGCCGGATTTTCCGTGAGTCGGATACTGCGCCGCGCGAGTTTTTCCACCGTGAACCCACGTCGTTTACGGACTCCCCGTGGGACGCGTGGTCGGCTGCTGCGGACAATTTGACGTCGAACAAGATGCGTGGCGGGGCGAGGGGTGCCCGGATGATTGCGTGGAATGCTGTTGCGGAGGCGCATGACGCTCCGATGGTGAAAGTGGGGTCGATGTCGAGCCGTGAGGCTGCTGGTGCCCGTAACGCGGTGTTGAGCAGTGAGGGTGGCGTGCTGGGTGTGGCGCGCGCGTGGGAGGACGGTGTGGACACTCCCCTTCAGGACGCGTTGTTTGCTCCGTTTGGCCGGTGTAGTACGCGACGCAAGCAGGCGATTGTGGATGAGCTGGTGCGCCTGGGTCCTACTGCGGACATGATGTGGGAGTCGAGCGTGGCGACCGCGAACAAGCGTAACGAGAAAAAGATTCATTCGTTTGGCTTGTGAGCCGCAACTGTGTGACGTAACGGTGCGATGGCGTGGTTTTGTCGCATTAGTAGAAGTGTATGGGTCGTAGAGAAAGGTACGGTCATGTTCGTGTCGAGGGTGCTGGTGAGTGCCGAAAAGGTGAATCTTGCTGGCGGGTGGAATGTGTTTTGGGCGCAGGTGAAAGGCCAGCTCGGAGGCATTACCACTCTTTTAACTGTTATTGGCGCGCTTTTGGTGGTCGTGGCGTTGGTCATGTGGCTGATGGAACGACGCCGCTCCGGTTCTGCTGGCATGGGTCAAGGCGCCCAGAAAGTCATGTGGGCCGGTATCGTGGGCGCTGTCCTGGCCGCGCCAGGGTTCATTCTGCCGATCATGCTGGGCATTATCGACTTGGTAATTAACTCGATCATGTCGGTCATGAGTATCGGCGGCGGCTCGTAGGCGCACAGGCGTGTACTGCTATGACCTGACGACCCTGATCGGTGATCGGCGTAACGAATTGCGTGAGATCACCGTGGCGACAGTAGACGTGAAGCCGAAAACGTTTGGTGTCGCTCTGGCTTCCAGTGTGGTCGGCTTGATAGTGATGGCGCTCGTGTGGCCCCTGATCGGCTACTATGCGGTTCTTGCCTTGCCGCTGGTCGTGGGGGCTGCGGAAGCGCTGTTCGTCATGCGCACGAACGATTCGCGCAGGCTCCCGCAGTACAGGGCGCTCATGGATTCGCGCAAGGCCCGCAAACAAATAGGGACGTTCGTGGTGGGCACACGCACAGTCGACCCGTCTGTCCGCACGAACGGCACACTGTCCCAACGCTGCCTCGTGGGGACGATGGGTGAGCCGGATGTGGACGTGTCGAACAAGATTGAGAGTCTGCTGAATGTATAAGACAGTGGTTCGTGAAGCGTGGTCGTACGTGCGCACCTCGTGGTGTGTCGTTCTGATTGCCGTTGTGGCGTTCATGGTGGCCGCAATGGCCGCCACCCCCGCGCAGGCTCAACCGGTTCAGCCACTCGCCTTGTCCACGGTTGAACCCACTGTTTTCCCCGCCGCCCCCGTCAAAGACCCGTACGCAGAGTTCAACTGCGAGGAGCGTTCCTGTCTGCCCCTGTACCGGTGGAAAGATGCGACAGCGCTTCTTCACCAGCGGCAGCCGTCCGGCCTGTTCAATATCCCCACCCAGATCCGCACCATCACTAAAGGCGCGTCCCACTCCATGTTCATGACGGTCGGTAACGCGTTGTGGTCGGTGACAATGGCGGTGACCGAGTGGGCGTCCAACCTGGATGTGCTCAAAGGTGCGGGCGCGAAGATTGACGGCGTGGTCGGCAAGCTGGGCAAACTGCTTCTGGACCCTTCCACGATCATTATTCCCGCGCTCATGGGGTGCGCCGTGATCTGGGTGCTGTGGCAGACGTATCGGCGTAATGCCGGAATGATGGCGTTCCGCAAGCTGGGAATGTCCATTGTGACGCTCAGCCTGATCGGCGCGATGGTGACGGGCGCCGCCCAAACCACGAAAGGCGGTGACGACGGGTTCAACCCAGGGTTCTTATCTCCCGGCTGGTTCGCCCAAACCACGTCAAACGTGATTGATGCGGGCGCGTCAAGTATCGCCCAGTTCTCTATCGTGTCGAACAGTAATGATCTGGCTGACACGAGTGGGCGCGGCAGCTTCGAGTGCGGCCAGTATGTCAACATGCTGCGTAACGCGTACACGAGCCAGACGACACGCGACAGCGGGTATAAGGGTAGTGCGACCGTTCCATTATTGTTGTCGAGCCTGTGGGAGAACACGGGGCTGAAAATCTGGCAGGACGAGCAGCTGGGGTCGAGCTATTTTGCCAGCAAGAATTACTGTCACCTGTTGGAGTGGCAGTCGAACATTCCGCCGTCCGAGCAGGCTGCGATCGCTAATCGTGGTATTGACGTGACTGAAAGTGTCAAGGCAAACGCTTCTGCCCCCGCGTGGGGTCCGGCGAACTACCCCGTGTTTGATGACAAGACACAGATCGACGTGACGAGCTACGTGATCGACCAGGCGATGGTCGGGTGGGCTGTGTGTGAGCCTGGTGGGAGCGTGAAGGCAGCGTTCGCTGAAGGAAAATGGAAACCGCTGCATGACGCGTCCGACCTGGAGGCGGGGTGCAACCTGTGGTGGAACGCGAACGGTCAAGACAAGAATGTCATGAAGCCGAACCAGAACTTCCTGTTTTTCGGCAAGAACGTGGAGGGGTCTGTCGCCAACTACGATGCGTTGGATGCTGGTGAAACACCATCGGACATCTACCACGTGACGAGTGGTGGAATGGACTCGTATCAGCGTGAAAGCATAGTGAACTACCTGGCGAAACTACATGGGGACGCTCCCGGTGGTGCGAACGCGTTCATGTACGTGCTGACCGCTTTCACAACAATGATCGTGTTTGCTGGCGCGTCACTGGTGATCGTGATTTCCAAGATTGCGATTCTGGTGTACATGCTGCTGATGCTGCTGGTCCTGGTAATTTCACTGTGGCCTGGCAAGTCGGACGACCACTTGGTGAAGAAGTTCTTCAAAGAGTTTGTGGGCGTGGTGATTGTCGGGTTCGGGTATTCACTGATCCTGGGTGCGCTCGTGTTCCTGACTATTTTGACGACGGACGGTTTGGCTGGCGTCGGGTCGACGGATGGCCCCCTGTCGATGGGTCAGATGGTGGTGGTTGCTGTCGCCCCGCTGGGTGCCGCCTTCATTTTGAAGATGTTCTTCAAGAACATGCTGCACATGCCTGACCCGCTCAGCGCGAAAGGTGCGCTCGGCTACGGCATGATGGGCGGTTTGATTGGTGCCGGTGGCATGGGCGCGATGCAGGGTGCCGCGCGTAATGGTGCGGGTGCTGCCAGAAGGCTGGCGTCAGCTGGCGCGAAGAAGCTGACGGGCGCGAAGGCTGGTGGCACGAGTACGGGTGAAAAGGTTGCGTCCAACTTGTCGAACTCGAAGATGGCGAAGAACGCTCCGTCGGGTTCGGAGCTCAAGCAGGCGCGCAGGAATCTACGCCGTGGTGGCGTGCCTGATTCTGTGGCCGTACAGTCGGACGGAACCCAGGATGTGCGTCTCGCGGATTCTCCGAAGCTTGTCGATCATGGCGGTCGCGTATCCAACCTGGCTGCTGACGTGGGTCGCGGGGCTGTGTCCAGTGCCGAAGGGTTGCGTGATAAGTGGGCTGGCGCGTCTGCCGGTGAGCGTGCACGCATGGTGGGTGGCAGCGTGGTGAAAGTGGCTGCTCTGGGTGGCGCAGGGGTTTTGGCTGCCGGGGCCCTGGGAACTCTCGCACCGTTGGCGTTACCCGCTTTGGCCGGATTCCCCGCCGTCCAGTCCGTCGCGTCGAACACGGTGAGGCATATTCGTGACCGCCGTCAGGCACCCCTGCTCGATGAGGTGAACCGGATGCGTCAGGAACGCGAGCTGGCGCAGAAGGCTGCCGATTTTGACAATAAGGTGAATGCTGAGCTGGAGCGTGACCGGGTGAAGGCTGCTGCTCAGGCTCGCCGCGAGGCGGCTACCTTGCAGGGTCAGCCTGCCGGTGGGGCTTTGTCCCCGCAGAGCCAGCCTGCCGGTGCGCCGACGGAGCCTGGTTTTGTGCGCGACGTGCCGCCCGAACCGGAGTACGTGCCCGAGGCGGAGGACCCGACGCAGTACGCTCCCCCGCCGGACTATGACGCGATGGAGGCGGAGGCTGTCAGACGCGAGGAGCGTTTCGAGCGCATCTTTGGGTCTCAGCAGGATCAGGCCGCACCCCCGCAGGCATCACGCACGGTTGACCCGCCAGCTCGCCAGGCAGAGCCCGTCGAACCACTGCCCCGCCAGGCAGAGCCCACCAGGCCGCGACACATGGCCTCCCCCAGCCAGGAGAGACGCGCAGACGTTCCAGCACCGAAACCCGTCACACCCGCGCCCGTGACTGGCACACCCGTGGAGCCGGGGAAAACGCCCGGTGAACGCCAGCAAACCCAGTCGATCGGGCGTGAAGAACGCGAACTTCGCTCCTAATAGCAGGTGGCTGCGTCGGACGACCAGGAGAACGAAATGTTCACCGACCCGTCCCCCTCGGCCACACCTGTGACCGTGCCGGACGTGGATACTGTCAGGGCTGCGAACCCGCTGCCGGACGTGGACTGTCCACCAGCACTGAGCGTGACTGTCCCGCCGCCACTCGCACTGAACGACACGCTGGCTGGTCCCGTGCACGTGACTGTGCTGGACGTGGACGCCCTGGATGGGGCAGGTGGAACGTACTCGGGTTCCGGCTCGGGGGCTGGGGCGGGCGCAGGTTCAGGCGCAGGCGCCGGTTCAGGGGCTGGGGCGGGAGCTGGCTCGGGCGCAGGTTCGGGATTCTTCGGCTTTTCCACCGGCTTTTTGAACGTGCGGACCTTCTCAATTTCGGCCTTCAAGTCGGCAAGAGTCGTGTCGTAATCGTCAATGACAGTCCCACCGAGCAGCGTGGTGGCGTCATTGACCAGCTGCGTCAGCCTCGCCGTGTCAGCCCCTTCAGGCGGTTTGGCGGCCAGGGTCGTCGCGTCGTCGATCAACAGGCGCAGCCGGGCTTTCTTTTCCAGCATCACTTCCGGTACGGACGGTTCGCGCACCACCACGGTGGACTGTGCGGATTGGGGTGCCCACGTGGGGGCGAGTTTCCACACGGCCAGGCCGACCGCGATGACAGTGAGCGTGATGAACGTGATGAGAATGGTGCGGGAGACGCGTTTGGACGACAGGTAGAACACTGCCCTGTCTTTTCGTGAGGCGCGCAGAGGTGTGGGCACCTTCTCGGGCTTCTTGCCGTGCAGCTGGTCGTACGCGTCCACCGTCGCATCCCTTTCTACGCGCACCGAACGGGGGTGCCACCACTGTGGGCGGTCACCCCCGTCAGGTCAGTGAATGTCACCACTCGTCGTCGAACTCGTCTTCTTCAACGACGGGCTCGGCTTTCGCCTTGCGGGCCGGGGCCTTGGAACGCTTACGCGGCGCATCGTCATCGTCACTGGCGCCCTTAGTGGTGCGGGTGACGTCGCACGTTGCGAAACGCAGTTCGGGGCCAATAGCGTCA
The DNA here is from genome assembly GCF_056590195.1 of Pauljensenia sp. C0170B5. NCBI lineage: Bacteria > Bacillati > Actinomycetota > Actinomycetes > Actinomycetales > Actinomycetaceae > Pauljensenia > Pauljensenia sp. C0170B5. Next base: position 13,247 of record NZ_JBWPVR010000013.1, read on the forward strand.
GCGGTCAAAGCGAGCTTGTGACGCTTTTCGCCTTCCTTGGTTTCCCAGTTTTCCTGGCGGACGGTGCCGGTGGCGATCACGCGCATCCCCTTGCGCAGACTGTCGGCAACATTGTCGGCCAGTGGTGCCCACACGGTGACGTCCATGTACATGGTGTCCCCGTCAGCAAATTCGCCGGAATTCTTGTCGAAGTAGCGTGGTGTGGACGCGATGGTGAGGTTGCAGACGGACTTGCCGGACTTGACGGACCGCAGCTCCGGGTCGCTCGTCAGGTTTCCAACGATTGTCAGGGTGGGTTCTTGAGCCATGGTAGTAACCTAACCTTTCTTGGGAGGGGGCCTTTTCCCCTTCTAACGCCTCTTGTGGGACGCGCCTGGTGTTCGCGTACCGGGTTCAGTGCCACGAACAGTCAGTAGTATCAACACTGGTCAGGGCGCTTGTGGCGGACGTGTCGAGGCGGCAGCGAACCATGCGCACGGCAAGAAGATGCGCACCAACCCAGTCCACTCCACGCAGGTCACAGTCGGTCAGCGTCGAGTTCGCAATGGTGGCTCCCATCATGGTGGCGCCAGTTAAAGTGCAGTCGGTTATGGTGGCGTCGCGCGCAAGCATCCCGCTCAGGCAAACGTGGGTGAGGGTGGTGCCTGTCAGTGTCGCCCCGTCGAGAGTGGTTCCACTCATGAGCGCGTGTTCCAGGTTCGTGTCCGTGATGGTGGTGCCGGTCAGGTTGGATCCGTGGAGTGTGGCGCCTGGCAGGTCGCACTGGCCGACGTGCGCCCCGTTCAGGGCGGTGTGCGCCATGTCAGCGTCCTCCAGGGTGCAGTCGGCTATGACGGCACCTGACAGTGTGGCGGAGTGGGCTTTCACGTGTGTGAGGTGGCAGTGTTCGAGTATGGAGCGTGGGGCGTACAAAGTGGTGAGCGTGACGTTTGTGAGGCGCGCGCGTGTGAGAGTGCTTTCTGCCAGTGTTGAGCTGGTGAGTGTGACGCGTGTGCCTGTTACGTCGTCCAGCGTGATGCTGCCGTTGCAGTTGCGCAGGTGGAGTCCGCTGATGGTGGCGCTCGTGATGGTGAGCCCGTCCACGTTCACGCTTGTGAGTGTGCCTGTGGGTGCTGTGCCCCGATAGTGGGTGTGGGTGAGAGTGGTGCGCGAAGATGCGGGGCGGGCGTCGAGTGAGCTGGCTGGTATGAGCCACAGGGATTTCGCGGTGTTTCCGAGACGGTAAGCGCCAGGGTATCGGCCTTTTTTGAGACGCAAGTACACGGCTCCTGTGGTGATGTGTTGGCGTGCCGCGACTTGGCCGGGCGTCAGCATGGTGTCCATCGATGGCCTCCTGGTGTGGTGTTCCAGCCTTCCTTGTGGGACGGATTCAGCGTTCGCGGTGCGACTAGATGAGCAGCCGCAACTAGGTTACTCATGACTACTTCATTTCAACCTCGCAAGCCTGCCGGTTCACCCCAGGGCGGCCAGTTTGATTCCAAGCCCCACACCACGTTGCCCGACCCTGTGCCTGAAGGCATATTCGGCCCACGGGGTTTTGTTGCCGAGTGCGGTGCGGAAGACACTCTGAAGCCGTATATTGGCGAATCCTGGCAGGATCCTCGTTGTGATTTCGCACCATTTGAGAACGTGTCCTCTGAAGATGCGGGAACACTGCTGAATCAGCTGCCCCAGTCGGTGGCTGAAGTGCGGCAAAATGGTGCTCCTATGGCCGGTCAGCTCCTCGTGTTGGCTCACAAGTATGGTGGGCGTGTGGGCGGCTATGTGGTGCGACCCCCGCGCATGGACGAGCGGGTGAGCATTGACTCCGTGACCTTGCCAATGGATGGGGATTTTGACGACAGTAGTAGCGCGTTCAGTGCTGTGCGTGATCGTTACGACCTGGACGCTTTAGACGAGCCGGACGGAGTGTCGTGGGACGGGCACAACGTGGAATTGTGGTGGGACTAGACGTGAACAAGCCGCGTGGTGGCGCTTGCCAACGTACCCAGGGCGAGTGCGAGTGAGATGGCGGCGAGTGCCGCGTAGGTTCGTATCATGCTCCACCTTGTGGGACGTGCTTTCAGAACCAGCACCCGACCATGCTGCTGTTCCCCTTGCGGATCATCTGTTCCATGCTGGCCTGCATGTTTGCGGAAAAACGGCAGTTTTTGAACAGGCAGTCACGCACGTCAGCCTGCGTCAGGTCGGTTTTCGTGAAGTCACAGTCCTCAAAGTAGGAGTTGGTGACGGTGGCTCCGGTGAACTTACAGTCCTGGAACTTGCCCCCGCTCACATCCGCCATGTCCATCGTGGTGCCGCTGAAAATGCACTTGGTGAACGTCGTGTTGTCCACGTCAAGATGGTTGAGAGTGGAGTTGGTGAAGTTGGTGCGCGCGAACTTGGTTTTACTGACGGTCAGCTCGTCGGCCTCCACGTGTGTCATGTCAGTTTCAGTGAACGTGGAGTCGGTGATGGTGGCGTAGTTGGCTGTGGTGTTCCTGGCGTTGAGCTGGTTGTACAGGCCGTGCGTCGTGGTGGAAGAGGACAGGTTCGCTCCTCGAATGTCAGCAAAGTTGGACTCGCAGTGGGCGAATGTTGACGCGGTGAGAGTGGAATCCTCCAGCGAGGCATTGTCGAACGTGCAGTTCGTGAACTGGCTGTCTCGCATGTTGGCGCGCGCGGCACTGGCTGATCTGAAGGTGCAGTTGTCGAACGTGGAGAGGATGGATTGGACGCCGTCGAGTCGCGCGTTATTCAGGCTGGTTCCCGTCATGTGCGTGGTGCCGGTTGCGAGCGTGAGGTCAGCGTTGTCGAGGGTGGCGCCCAGGAAGCGTCTTTGGTGAATGTCTGCCCCTGCGAGGTTGGCGCCTCGCATGTCGGCGTGAGTGTAGTTTTCTCCGAGCGGGTCAATGTCGAGGGTGGTGTGTGGCTTGTTGTCGAATTGGCCGCCCTGGGGTGAACCGGCGGGTTTGCGGGGCTGGAATGTGCTCATGGGGGACTTAGTTGCGGCTAGCTGAGATTGCGAGAGACTGGCGGTGCTAAAGACACCGCCGATGAATCGCCCGTACTGCGTGGCCCCTCATAGTCGGCTGATCAACTACTCACGCCCACTAGGGGCGAGGATTCTTGCGCCAGACTTCATAAAGCGTTGACCCGCCTTCCGCAGCGATCGACAAGCCGTCGTGTCAGTGTCGCCGCGAAGCGAAACCAAGCCCGCATCCCGCAACCGCACAAGTGTGCGGAACGCGTCCAAGTCGAACGTGCAGGAGTCGAACACAACCCGCTTACAGTCAACCTTGTCCAACCGCCAGCCGGTAAAGTCACAGCCGGTGAACGTGGTGTCGCGAACAGTCATCCCGGTCGTATCACACGCGCGTAGCGTGAGCCGGTCTATCCACGACTTGCTGATTCGAGCCCAGTGCAGGTCGCAATTCTCCAGCAACACCCCGTCAGCGAACACGCCGTCCAGGGTTGAGCCTGTCAACTGCACGTCGCGGGCCTCCAAATCCTGGATACCATTGTCTGTCAGTTCCATCCGCCCCAGATCCACGCGGGCAAGCGTCACCTGGGTGAACGCAGCCCCCTTCGCCGTCAGTACACGCACCTGACAGTCCTCCAGACTGGTTTCACGCACGTTCGCCGATCCGAGGTCAACACGGTCGGCAGTGCAACCCCGCCACGTGGTCCTGTATATGCCCGTGTAAGACAGATCCGCGTCGGTCAGGTTCGTGTCGGCCACCTCACTGCCGTCGAATACACCTTCGACAAGACTGACACTACTCAGGTCACACTTTTTCAGTGTACTTTCACCGAAAAAGCTTTGGAACAGCGTCGCCCGGTGCAGGTCGGACTCCGTAAACGTGCACGCGTGGAACTGCGTGCAGTCCAGGATTGTTTCCCCCGCATAAGTCCTGTTGAATTCAACGTCCGTGTATTCTTTGCCGATTTTAAGCGTCATGTTCTCGTTCATACTCCTCCTTGTGGGACGGGAGGGGCAGCCAAGAACCGCACTGCGTGTTGCATTTATCGCAGCCACATGGGTTGACGTGGCCGCCACAATGCGCGCGCGGGGTGCCCCCGTCTTCAGGCGGGGTGGTGAATCGCGCAAGGCCTACCGTCATTACAGGCCAATGTGGTAAAATAGTTGCATGAGTCAGAAGGTCGTAATCACCAGGGTGAGCCTGCGCGGGGCCGCACCCTTCATCGGCCTGACCAACACCGGAACCCCCACTTACACTCGCCAGCCCGAACGCGTCATGGAATGGTTGTGCGACGGGTGGCGCTACAGGTTCAACGCCTTTCGATCACGACGCAAAAAATACGGCCCCGGAAAAGCCCTTATCCCATTGGGAACCCCCGACACGCGCACCCTCGCCCAGACACGCCAGGATGAACCCTTCATCGCTGCTATCCCTACACTCGTCGCAGAATCAGCAGAAAAAATCGAAAACACGCAGTGGTGGACGGCAATAGCGCGCCGGGAAACACTCCGCAAAAAAGGCGTCAAACCAGGAAAAACTCCAGGGTGGAAACGACGAAAAGACGGCCTCGGGTTCGTGTGCTGGTACAACGGCGGACGCAACGCTAGGCTCCACCGCACAGGCAGAAAATCAGGAATCGTCACCATCACCGGGCAAAACCCACCCCGCCACCGTGACACGGGAGTGCGCTTCACCATCCGCATCCACATCACACTCACCCAGGACATCCACCCCTACACGTCCGTCAACGTCAACTGGACCCGCCGCACACTCACCTTCACGTCACGCCCCACAGAATCCACGCGCACACCCACCGGACAGAAAACCGGAATTGACCGTGGAGCAATACACAACCTGGCCACCGCGCAAGGTGAATTTTACGACCTCCCTACATGCAGACTGGCAACAATTGACCGCAAAATCCGCACTCACCAAAAAGCAATGGCACGAGCCGTCAAAACAGCCGGATACCCTACCCAGCGCGAATACAGGAAAGCAGGAGTATCAAAACGGTTCGCCGCACACGACAAAGCCGTCCACAACCTCCACGCCAAAGCAGCCCGCATCGTCACTGACACCCAGCACAAAGCCACCACACAACTGGTCCGCACCTACGATGAAATCGCGGTAGAAGACCTGAACGTGACAGCAATGATGCGCCGACCACAGTCCATCCCCGACCCGCTTCACAAAGGCCGCTACCTCCCCAACGGCAGAGCACTCAAACGCGGACTGTCACGCTCCATCGCATCCGCACGGATCTCACAGGTCGCAACACTTCTTGAATACAAAGCCCACGCGGCGGGCGTGACCATCCATCACGTTCCCGCCTACTACACATCCCAGCGTTGCAGTGAATGTGGGGTGATCGACAGGCGAGCCCGCGAGAACCAAGCGTGCTACACGTGTCGCAACCCCCAGTGCGCCAATTACCGCGTCACTGTCAACGCTGACATTAACGCCGCCCGCAACATTGCATGGGTCGCGTTCCATAATCACGGGCGAGGACTATCGCCTGGCGTGGAGGGAATGTCAGACGGGACAGGCGAGCTATCGCACTGCCCGCAGTCCCCGCGAAGCGCAAACCTCGGGAAGCTGCCCCACTAGCAGCGCCCGGAATCCCCTCGCCTTCAGGCAGGGGAGGATGTCAACAACACGCCCTGGTTCGCTTCCGGTCCCATGGCCCTACATGCAGCCGGACTAAACGAAGTCGGCGGAGAGCACATTTTCTACACCACAAAAGTCGATCAGGTCGCAGGTGTACTGAGCGACAACGCCGAACACGGCGGACACGCCTGGGTTCTCCCCCTCACCCCACTGGCGGGAACCGGCACAACCATACTCGCCCCCCTGCAACGGTGGGTACGTCTAGGGTGGGCGCTCGTTGACACAATGGCGACCGAGTGGGGGCGCGACCATGTGGACACAATTCGAACATGGGAGGAAGCACAATGACGCGACACTCCAACTACCAGCGAGGCTCCAACCAGTACCGCAAAATCTCCAAACCGCAGCGCCAGCCAGCACAGATTAACGAGAGCCACATGGTGGGTGTTGACCGCGCCGTGTACCGTTTTCGCGCAACTTTTGACGAGCACGTGTGGACAGCGGCAAACAGGGAAGGCTCCACGTTCACCCTGTCCGAAGTGCGCACACTCATTTCCGGCATCAGTGTGGGTGGTAAAAGCACGCACGAAACGGAGGAAGTGCTGGGGCTCATCCGCGCCAACGAGTACCTGGCGAGCGTTGTCGAGAGTGGAGAGTTTCAGATGGGGCGCGAGCAGAGCGACCGCATAAATCTGATGGTCTCGCAGTATTCGGTTCTCGCTCCCGGTGTTTTCAGGGGCGAAGGCGATATTGGCGGCGACGGTGGACACGTTGCGCTTGCCCGTGGCGGCACGTACACGGCTCCACAGCCCAGCGAACTCCCCGCTGTCTACCACGAAATAGTCAAGAATTGTCAAAAAGTTCGCGACCCCGTGGAACGGGCGTGCCTGTATTTTTGCCTCGCATCCAGGGCGCAACTGTACTGGGACGGCAACAAGCGCACGAGCCTGACCATAGCGAACGGCACCCTGCTCAGCCACGGGTATGATGCGATACTCATCCCCGCCACAGACCGGCTCGAATACAACGAACTGCTCGACAGGCTGTTTGCCGATAACGACACGGACTCCATGATGGGCTTCCTGGCCGAACACGCCACATACTAGGCGGTCCCACAAGGAGGGGCATGGAACTGGAAATGATGCGCATGTTCGGGCTCAACCCGGACGACCCTTCAGACTGTGCTGCGGCACTCATGGCGGTCAACGCCTACGAGCTGTGGGACCGGCTGCGCGAAATCCGCCACACCCACCAGGTCAGCATCCAGCACGTGGCCAACACCCTAGGCTGGGACGTCGAACAGGTGGAGCTGCTGGAGAACGGCGGCATGGACGCCACACTCACCACCATCCAGCTGTATGCGTGCGCTGTGGGGGCGTGCGTACAGGCGTGGGCGGAACCTGTTGGCGACTCGGCAGCATCTCGCTCGTGATGTCCGTGCGCGGGCAGTTGGAGCACGCTTAACGTGTGCACAGCTCCCTGAAAATGAGGTCGAACCTCTTCAGGCACATCATGAATACCAGGGCGCAGTGCGTCCCTATCACGGCCACCAATACGCGGCCCCACCATACAGGCGGGACAACACTGGCCACACAGGCGCCGCATAGTGCGACCAGGACGCTGTACACCAGGTTGGCGAACAGTTCGTTGGTGTTCTTCACGATACGCTCGGGCATTACCCATTCGTCGCGCATTTTCAGTCGAAGCCAGAACACGAAGATTGCCGCCGCGAAAGACGCAAGCCCACCGTTTGACAGTCCTCCAGTCGCCCCCGCCCCCACCAGTGATGGTACGAACAGGCCAAGCGGGACGCCCACGACAACAGGCACGACGTAGAAGATGAGAATGTCTGTGGGGCTCATTCGTGAGGTTCTCGCGTCTGTGAGCGTTGCAAGGTGCTTTCGGATAATTGCCGTCATTGAGATTTTCAACTGTGCCTCCTCATCTGTCCTTGTGGGACGAGCACCCAGAACTGGCACCCGACTACAGAGTTCTTCCCGCCGCGCACCATCTTCTCCATTGCGGCCTGCGTGTTCGCGGGGCTGGAATGTGCTCATGAAGGGAGCAGTTGCGGCTAAAGTAAAACGCCTGAGTTGAGTGACGCGAGATTTGAGTGGGCCAACACCTGAGTGGGCGAATGCCGGTTGGACACCTCACGCGCCTAGTCGCCTTGCTCTCTTACCGGGATCCGGTCGACACGTTGGGCAGCCCACACATTTTCAGCGTAGTTGGAGGCTTCGATCGGATACGGGTTGTTATCGGGGTCAACACTGAGGGGAACGCTGATAGCGCCTTCCAACTCACCTACACTGCGTGGCCCCTCATAATCGGCTGTTGAAGTCATGATGATACAGGGGCGCTCGTAACGCATGGTGGCATCCTTGTTCCACGCTTCGTGGCCGTCCGAGTCAAGCAGCAGGTCAGTGGGGTCTGTTTGGCCTGACACGCTGAACGCAATGTCTTCACCGTAGTCCGTCTCGTCCATTTCGTCGACCATGGCGGCAATGGTGGCACGGTTGTGTTCAGTGTCGGGAATGCCGAGGCGCCGAAGGCTGTCCATGGTTGTGCTGAACAGGTCGGCTTTCAATTGCTCAAGGGGAACATCCTCGTCATCGGGGACGCTGACCTCACTCAGGTGGTGAGTGAAACTCACGCGGTCTGTCTGCCCGGCAAGCTTTTCGATCGCAGTCTGATCCATGTGGTTGAGGTAGAAGTCGAATGCCTGGTCGTAGAGATTTTCTTCCCCACCGCTGCGCTGAACAAGCTCGTCCCACTGGTCAGGCACCATAGTGTCACGCAGGTCGGACAGTGTTTGGCCGGTGTTGTCATGGGCCGTGTCAGTGTCGCATTCGGTGATGGCACGGTATTTTTCAGGGTTGTGACCGCCTTGCAGAAGTTCGTCGATATCTGCTTCGTTGAGGTGGTCGCGCGCATCCAGGTCGGGGCCGTACGTGTAAAAGTCGCCTCCGCGTCCGTATGAGTAGTTGTCGAACACGCGGGTGAAGTTCACTGTGCCGTCTCGGTTCATAAAGTCGGCGGCTGTAGGAGGAGCGCAGTCGATACTGTTGATCGCTGCGTGGGGTTTCGTGTCGAACTGCCCGCCCTGGGGGCTACCGGCTGGCTTACGGGGCTGGAATGAAGTGGTCATGGGTGACCTAGTTGCGGCCATGGTTGTACGCTCGGGTTGACCAGCATGAAAGTGGGGCGAGCTGATGCCCGAGTGAGTGGTGGGGCGAAGGTCGCTGGTGACAGGCAGTCAGTCTGTGGTGGTCGCGGGCAAGGCTCCAGCGCGTCAGAACACCACAGCGAAAGTCCGTGCGGCTGGAACAAAACGCTTGGGCTGAGCGGGCTATGGAGCGGGTCGTGTGGTTGTGCTCCAGTTTTTGAATCGGAACCCCGCACGGGCATGAAAAAGGGCGGCTCACCACTCATTTTTACGAGTGTCAAACCGCCACTTTTCGCTTGTATCCCGCCGAAAATTGGAAGTTCACCAGTATATCAGTGGGAAGTGTAGAGAGAACCCAACATCGCGAAAAACGATCAGGCCATAGCGCCCAGTATATCAGTGGGAAGTGTAGAGAGAACCCAACTTACACCCACGTGCAGTCTCGTAGTTCGACGGTAGGCTCATTTTCGAGCCGTTCACGCTGGTCAGCGCTCAACGTGCAGCGGCTAAACTGCGCGTAGTCAAACGTGGCCCCACTAAAGTCAGCCCCCGTGAAGTCAGTGCGTTCAGCCCTCATTTCTCCAAGGTGCGCACCATCCCACTTCGAGCCCGCCATGTCACTGTCCGTGCAGGTCAAAAATCGAGTATCACACAGCCGCATGTCAACATCACGCGCATTGGTCTCAACGAAGTGAAAACTGGTCAAGGTGGAGCCACATAGTTTCGCACCCTCCATGTTGCTTCTGATAACTTCACCGCGATCCCAGTTCACTCCCTGGAAGTCACTACCGGCGAAATTGCTCTCTTTGATGCTTGCCATTGACATGTCGGAATGGCGCAGGCGGGCATCTCGGGTCGTAACGTTAGTAATCAGGGAACCATACAGGGAGGTGCTGTCTGCCCTGATAACATCAATTCTGGTGTCGCGGATGGTGGAGCGCGGCATTCTCGCCCTCGTGGTGTCCAGGACGGCGAGCTTCGACTTGTCGATGGTAGTGAAAGCAGTGTCGCTATCATTGATTCCTCCCCACGCCCCGCCCCTCGTGGGCGTGAGTAATTAACCCACAGCGCGACACGCCAACACTCCACCCGTTGACACACCCACCCACACGCCTATACTGGACAGCGTAGAGAACTTAACAAGGCTCCTGCCAATGTTCGCGGAGCTGACTGGTCAACCGGGTACTGCGAAGTGCCCGGTTACTTTTATGACCGCCACGTCCCACAAGCAGGGGCATGAACGAAAACACGACCAGCTACCGTGTCGGCATCGACGTCGGCACCCACTCCATCGGCTTCAGCGCTATCCAAACAGACCCGACAGGCACACCCACCAACATTCTCACCTCCACCAGCTTCATCCACGACGGCGGAGTCGACCCCGACCACCACAAGGCCGGTGACACGCGCCGCGCCGTCTCGGGGACAGCCAGACGCGTCCGCAGGCTCATGCGCCGCACACGAACCCGCCTCGACAAGCTCGACACCTTTCTTAGCGACAACGGGTTCCCCATCATCGCCGACGCCACCGAAAACGACCCGCACGAACCCTGGCTCATACGCGCCACTCTCGCCACCACCCCCATCACATCCGCCACCCAACTCGACCACCACCTGTCCATCGCCGTCCGCCACATGGCCAGGCACAGAGGCTGGCGCAACCCCTACCAAAAAATCGACGCCCTCCTCGGTGACCTCCAGCCCTCCCCCAAACTCATTGAACTCAAAAACCGCGTCGAAGAACACCTTGGAGCACGCGTCGGCGAACAGTACACGCCCGCCACGCTCATCTGCGCCATCCTTGACGCCGCACCCACCACCCCCATCAGGGGGGCGGACGGGATCCTCGCCGGAACCCTCCACCAATGCGACTACGCCCTGGAACTGCGCCGCATCCAAAACGTTCAACACCTCAACCCCACACTGGTCGACCAGCTCATCCGCCTCATTTTCGCCATGAACTCTCCCATCGGGTCCGCTCGCCACCTCGTCGGCAAGGACACCCTGCCCGGCATGGAAAACGAGCCACGCTGTGAAAAAGCCCAACCCGTCTTCCAACGCTTCCGCATTATCCAAACTGTCGCCAATCTGCGCGTCCTAGACGGCGGACACGAACGCCACCTGACGCGACGAGAAATGAACCAGGCCGTCACCTTCCTGTCCACCGCCACACGCCCCACGTGGGGTGACGTGGCTGACACGCTCACCATTGACCGGCGCAACCTGACAGGAACAGCCCGCCAAACCAGCGACGGAGAATTCCTCGGGACACACCCACCCATCGACCAGACACGGGCCGTCATCCGCGCCCTGAACATCCGGCCCCTCACCGAGTGGTGGGACAAAGCGACTGACAGTGAAAAAGCCGCATTCATTGACGCCACGTCCAACGTGGGGACAGACGCCATAAACGAGGACGCGCTGGAAAGCGTCAACACGCTGTTCGCCAGCCTGGACGCCTCCCAGCGGGCAAAAATAGACGCCGCCCGGTTCCCGCTCGGAAGGGCCGCCTACAGTGCAGAATCCCTAGAAAGACTGTGCGAACGCATGATGCACGACAACGTTGACCTCCATGAGGCGCGCGCCAGAGAATTCAACGTGCCCGACGGGTGGCAGCCGCCCGCAGACCCCATCGGCACGCCCACAGGCAACCCGAAAGTGGATCGCGTGCTCAAACAGGTGGCACGGTGGCTCGCCGCCGTCACGCAACGCTACGGCACCCCCATCAGCATCACCATTGAAACCGCCAGGGGTGGACTCAACTCCGAAAAGGTCGCTCGCCAAATCAGCCGCGACAATCAGAAAGCCGCCGACCGTAACAGGCAGCTCGCTGACCGCGTGCGTCAACTGACGGGGCAAGACGGCACTATCTCGCACGCCGACATAACGCGCATGAGGATCTGGGACCGTCAGGGTGGAGCCTGCCTGTACTGCGGAACCCCTATTGCTTTCACCGCTTTCGAGCTGGATCATATTGTCCCCAGGTCGGGGCCCGCATCCACCAACCGGCTTGTCAACCTGGCCGCAGTGTGCCGCACCTGCAACCATGAGAAGGGTGCCACCCCGTTTGCCGCGTGGGCAGACGGATCATCGCGCACCAGCCTGGGTGAGACGGTCAATCGCGTCAAAGCGTGGAAGAACACCGACCGGATGCCAGTCAAAGCATTCGCCACTGTGAAACGTGACGTGATCGCCCGACTGAAGCGCCGCACGCCCGACGAGCCGCTGGACGACCGGTCATTGGAATCCGTCGCGTGGATGGCAGTCGAACTGCGACACCGCATCGACTCTCACTACGGTGGGACAGTGGATGTGCGTGTTTGTGCCGGTCACGTGACTGCGAGCGCGAGGCGTGCGAGCGGCCTGGAACGTGATATTCGCATGATTGGTGGTGGCGGGAAAACGCGCCTGGACCGCAGGCATCACGCGGTTGATGCTGCCGTGCTCGCCATGATGAGACCCAGCATTGCACACACGCTCACGATCCGCGACAACATGCGCAGGGCCCACCAGTTGACCGGCGTGGACAATCAGTGGTGGGAGTTTGATGGGGTGACGACGGGTGATCGTCTGGTGTGGCATGAGTGGCGTGACCACATGCGGGTGTTGACCGGATTGTTAAACGAGAAACTGGACAACATGACGATACCAGTCACGACGAACGTGCGGTTGAGCGTGCCGAACGCTGCTGCTCACGACGCGACAATCCGTCCCCTCGACCGCCATCGGGTGGGGGCCGCATGGACTGTTGACGAGGTTGACAGGGCGTCCACTCCGGCATTGTGGTGCGCGTTGACGCGGCAGGATGATTTCACGCCGGGCGTGGGGCTTCCAGCCAACCAGAACCGGCGCATCATGGTGAATGGCACCCCGTTTGAGGCGGGCGATGAGGTGGGCGTGTTTCCCGCCCTGGTGTCTGCTGTTGCGGTGCGTGGCGGGTGGGCGTCCATTGGCGGGACGGTCCATCACTCTCGCATTTACCGGGTGGGTAAGCGTTTCTACCAGTTGCGCGTGTTCGCGGTTGATGTGGCGCGCCACGGTGGGCGTGACGTGTTCAGCATAGAGCTGCCGCCCAAGTCTATTTCGGTTCGCACGGCCAACGAGAAACTGCGTGAAGCGTTGGCGCGTGGGGATGCCGAGTACGTGGGGTGGGTGGTTCGCGGCGATACGCTCCGCCTGGAGTCGACAGATTTCAAGGCCGCGAGGATCCGCACGTTTTTCGACACGTACCCTGTGCGCGAGTGGACGGTAACGGGGTTCGAGTCGGCTGGCACGATGAATTTACGCCCCACTCTTCTATCCAGTGAAGGACTGCCTGATGATGCCTCCGACGATGTGCGGGTTGTGCTGAAACGGTGCTGGAGGGTGAGCGTGAATGACTTGATGACGGTGGGGCATCCGAGTGTGGTGCGCCGTAACACGCTGGGCGAGGTTCGCATGAAGGACACGAAATTGCCTGCCACGGTTCGGCTGGCGTGAAACGCTGTTGGCGCGTGGGCACGAAAAAGGCGGCTCAACACTCACTTTTGCGAGTATTAAACCGCCACTTTTCGCTTGTATCCCGCCGAAAACCGGTGCCAGTATATCAGTGGGAACTGTAGAGAGAACCCAACCCCTAGTTGATGGTGACGCCGTGTGTCTTTTGGAGTGCGCTTAGGGTGTCCTCGTCGAACTGGCAGTCGGTGAATGTGACATTCTGAAAGTCGATGCCCTGGAGGTTTGCCCCATGCAGGTCGCACTTTTTCATCTCACAGTCCTCCATGGTTGCGCCCGACAGGTCAGCGCTGCGAAAACTCGAATTCGTTGCCCGCAGCTCACACAGGTGCGACTTCGCGAGACGTGACTTGCTGAAGTTGGTGTTTCGCACCGATGTGTTGAGAAACCGTGCGCCCATCATGTCGGCCAGCATAAAATTCGCATGGTCAGCCTGACTGTTCAGCATGGAGAAGTTTTTCAGCGCGGAACCACTGAACGCCGTGTCGGTAAGCGAACTGTCCTCCACCGCGATTGAGTCACTGCTCATTCGGTACATGTCCATCGCGTCAGCGTGCACGCGGTTAAACGACAGTCCCTCAACGTTCGCCCTGGTCATGTCAACCGCTTCGAGTGACCCGCCATTGAAAGTAATGTCCAGCAGTGTGGAGTCGCGCATTTCCACATTACTCACGCGCCCACCGCTCAAGTCGAGAGTGTTCAGGGTTGCGTTATTAAACTCGCACCGCTTCATGGCGTAGTCACGGAACTCACTGTTGGACAGCGTGGAGCAGTCAGCACTCAGATTAATCATCCGCACGCCCCGACCATGCACCTTGTTGATGTAGGCGCGCTCCATTGTGCAGTCGGCAACATGCGCGCCGTCGGCTTGCAGGTGGGTCAGTGACGCTTTGTTCAAGGTTGAAGACGAAACCGTTGCGCCGTCCAGTGTCGAATCGGAAACATACACGCCGTCCAGGGCTGTCCCGCCAATATGTGTGCAGTCTAGAATAGTCTTGGTGACAATCTGAGACGAGTGGTCTCCCTGAATGTCCTCGCCGGTGAAATCCTTCGCGTGAGGCTTGTCAGTGTCGCCCATGTTCACGTCCACGGCGACGTGGGGCTTGGAATCGAACTGGCCGCCCTGGGGTGAACCGGCAGGCTTGCGAGGCTGAAACGAGTTGGTCATGGGTGACTTAGTTGCGGCTAAGACAGCACGCCTAGGTTGGCCAGCACGAAGGTGGAGCGAGCTGATGCCCGAGTGAGCGGTGGGGCGAAGGTCGCTGGTGACAGGCAGTCAGTCTGTGGTGGCCGTGGGTTGAGCTCCAGCGTGCCAAAACACCACGGCGAAAGTCCGTGCGGCTGGAACAAGGGTGCTTAGGTCGGGCGGCGCGAGAGTTGAGTGGGGTTAATGCCCGAGTGAGTAATGAGGCGAAGGCTGGTTTTCACGCGCCACTGGTAGACAGTCCGTGGTGGGCGCGGGTCAGGCTCCGGCGTGTCAGAACACTAGGACGCAGGTCATGCGGCTGGGGCAGCGCGGGCTGTGTGGTCGTGCGCCGGTTTTGGGATCGAATCGCCCGTGCGGGCACGAAAAAGGCGGCTCAACACTCACTTTTGCGAGTATTAAACCGCCACTTTTCGCTTGTATCCCGCCGAAAACTGGACGTTCACCAGTATATCAGTGGGAAGTGTAGAGAGAACCCAACCGAACTTTGCGAACTCGTCCTGAATGTCCCAGTATATCAGTGGGAAGTGTAGAGAGAACCCAACCAACTAATGACTGGCGTCTGGCGAGTCAACCTTCCTGCGCGTCACACTGCTCGCAGCCTTCTCCCCCATGATGTTCGTATCCACGTGAATACAGTCCTCCTCCACCATCAAAGGCGCGCTCAGCGTGCCGGACACATACCCGCTCCCCACGGGTCCATACTCATACGAATAGGAATCGGACCGCATTTCCACGTAAGGCCGCTCATAATCCACAGTGGAATCCCACCACCACACCTGGTTCCCCTCCTCGTCACACAGAAGGTCGGAGGCGTCCGCCCTGCCCGCCACACTAAGCGTCAGCCCCCCACCCAGGTCATCGTCGTCAATCTTGTCGACCATCGTGCGAACCGCTGCCCTGTTCTCAGCCGTGTCATCGACACCTTTCGCCACAAGCTCGCTCATCACACGATCCGTGATAGCCTCACGCATAGCTTCCGGCTCCATGTCCAGCCACTCGTCCGTGTCAATAGTGACAACATCATGGCGAAAATCGACGTTCCTGGTGAGGCGAACCAGCTGGGACATCGCGTCCTCGTCCATGTTGTCCATGTAGTATTCGCGGGCTTCGTCCTCCAGGAGCGTCCTGTCGCCGTCGAAGTGCCTGTCGAGTAGCGCGTCCCACTCTTCCCACCCCATGGATTCTTCCCACGCCTCAAGCGTTTCAGTGACCTTCTCATACACTTGCGGGTAGGTCATGCTGGTGAAAATCTCATAATCCACCGTGCTATCAGGATCACCCTGGAGGAGAGCTTCCACCTGTTCGCTGCGTAGCTGATCATCGTAATCAACGTAGACGCCGAACAGCCTGCGGTTATCGTCCGGCCCGTAGGTCTCCTCGGCAAAGATTTTGGCGAAGTTCACGGTGCCGTCGGGGTTTTCCAGGTCGGATGCGGTCACGCCCGTATCAAGCGCGCTTCCGATCTGGTCGTGAGGTTTCGTGTCAAACTGGCCGCCCTGGGGTGAACCGGCGGGCTTACGGGGTTGAAATGTGCTCATGAGTGACCTAGTTGCGGCTGAAAAAAAAGACGCGCTCAGGTCTGGTAGCACGAGCATTGAGTGGGCTGAAATCGGGTAACAACTTTGGCGCAGGTCGGCGATTACCAGCACTCGCAGGCGGTCCACAGAGGGCGTCAGCTGGGCTCCAGCCCATTAAAAGCACGGGTCGAGGTGGACTAGCATAACCCGCACTTGACCCGCTGTTGGTATGCCGTTTACTCGCGTGGGTGGTTTTTACTCAAACCCGTTGGTTACGGTGTGTTTGTTTTATCCGCAGGGACTTTTGCCCTGTCCTGCTGGGGCGCTCCACTCTCAAGCTCGGCGGTTATGAACTGGCTTCCGGTTCCGGTCTGCCGATGACCTACACCAGGGTGGTGGCACGGGTTGAAGCTCGCTCCACTTTCGTGCCGGTCAACCCGAGCATTTTGCCTCAGCCGCAACTAGAACCTCCATGACTACTTCATTTCAACCACGCAAACCCGCAGGCAGCCCACAAGGCGGACAGTTCGACACCAAGCCGCACGACCAGATCGAAGGCGACCCGCTGAACGCCCCCTACGACACGTACGACCACGGCACCGCCACCTACACTGAACCGCCCTACGTCGCCAAAAGCGGCAGAAACCTCGGACTCGAATTCGGTGTCAAATTCATCCCTCTGCCCGACCTGGACCAGGAAGCCACACACGACCACGCCGACCAGGCGCGCGAACTCAGCTACGCGTTCGACACCGACCGCGCAACCAAGACCGGCGACAACAGTGGCGTCATCACCTACACGAGCGAAGCAACCGACGCCCACTACACCATCGCCTACGACCCAGAAGGCGTTGACCTGACGATCCGCGACGACGGGTACGCTGAAGAACACCACATTCGCATCAACGGAGACCCTGAAACAATCATCCGCTCTATGGAAGACGTGACCTCCACGTACGCTGACAACCTCGATGAGTGGAGCAGTGAATACGACGACCAGGAAACATACGAACAGGCCGCATACAGGAACGCGGTTCTGGGACGCTCAGGTTTCTAGGGCGCAGCGCGCACAAAAATCCGGCCCACTCTTAAAAGGCCACGCGGAAAAAGAGTGGGCCGGACGACTATGCGTGCCACTAAACGCTGGGGAAAGCCTCCACGGCAAAATTCACCAGAGCATCACGCGTCACGCGGAGCGTTTGGGAGCCAAGACGCAGTGCGGGTAGCTTATGGGCGTAGATCCACTTGTACACGCCCTGCTCACTCACGCCCAGGATGGACGCTACTTCGGACACGGAAAACAGCACCTGGTCGGGCTTGTAGCCGGATAGGAAATTCATCTCACTCATATTCCCGCTTGTGGGACGAGGCGCACTCTCACGCACCAACCCACGTCACTCCCTCCGTGCTGTAGGCAACCTGCTCAATCTTGCGGCGGTACGTCTCATCAATCGTCGCCCCACTCACGTCCGCGTCATCAAACAGGGCACGGTCCAGTTTCGCACCCTTCAGGTTCACGCCCCGCAGGTTCGCACTGCGAAAATCCGCGCGGATCGCGTTTGCGCCACCCATGTTCGCGCCTTGAGCATCCACCCCGACCATGCGGGTACTAATCATGTCCGCCTCACGCAAGTCAGCACCGGCCAAAGTGGTGGTTTCCGTGATGGAAGCCTGGTTAAGGATAGCGCCGCGAGCCTGCACGCCCCTCAGGTCGCAGTTGTCCAGGTGGGCATCCGACAGATCGATGTATTCGAGGTGCCCGCTGATTGTTGAATCATAGAACTGTGCGGACCGTGCACTCACGCCGGAAGCACTGACGTTGAGGAACCGGCTTTCGCGGATGGTGGAGCCCTCCATATCACTGTTGACGAGGCGACAGTTTTCGAGTGTCGTGTAGTCGATGTCCATGCGGCGCATCATGGAGCGCGCCAGGGACACGTCGGCAAGGGAGCAACTGGTGACCGTGGATCCGTCGAGTTCAGAGAAGGGGAAGATGGAGTTGGTTGCGTCCACTTCGTTGAAGGAGCATTGGCGGGCGCGCATGGCTGTCTCAATGACGTCATTGACGGTGACGGAATCAAAGCCGGAGCGGTCATAGTCGTAGCCGGTTCGCGTGGTGTGCGCGTATTCGAGGTCGCTGAACGCGCGGTCACACTGGTTGGTCGGGTTGATGTCGTCGGCTGCGCCCTCTTCTTCTTCGCCTAGTACGAGGTCGGAGGGGACGTGCGGCTTGGTGTCGAACTGGCCGCCCTTCGGTGATCCGGCGGGCTTTCGGGGTTGAAATGTGCTCATGGGTGACCTAGTTGCGGCTGGGATAAAAGAACGCGTGAGTCGGAGGTGTGAAAGTTAAGCGGGTCGTGTGTTCGTGCGCCAGTTTTTGAATCGGAGCCCCGCACGGGCATGAAAAAGGGCGGCTCACCACTCACTTTTACGAGTGTTAAACCGCCACTTTTCGCTTGTATCCCGCCGAAAAACCGGTGTTCACCAGTATATCAGTGGGAAGTGTAGAGAGAACCCAACTATAGCAAAAAATCTCCCCGAGACTTTTCCAGTATATCAGTGGGAAGTGTAGAGAGAACCCAACTTGAAGCGCGCTGGCGAAGCTTGAGCCGCCCAGTATATCAGTGGGAAGTGTAGAGAGAACCCAGCTCGCCGCGTGGGGGGTGCGCGTCGACCAGCGTCAATCCTCCGTATTCGGTGTGTCACACGTTCGTCAAGACTTGGTATAGTTTTGGTCACTCCCGTAGAACAGGTCACTCATGGCTTGGGCGAGCTTTTGCTGTGTGTCCTCATCGGTGTGCGTGTACCGCATGGTGATGTCCGCTCCCCTGGCGTGCCCCACGTAGCGTTTGACGTCCATCTCGTTGAATCCCGGCAGTCGTAGCGCCAGTGTGATCGCGGTGTGGCGCAAGCTGTGGGGTGTGGCGTGTTCCAGTCCGGCTCTGTCCATCACGCGTTTCATGGAATCGCGCAGCGTGTTGTCGGGCAGTGGGTGTCCGGGTTTCATTTTGGATTGGAACACGTAGTCATCGGGGGCGTATGAGTGGTTGTTCACGTGGTCGCGGAGTGTGGCAGCCAGCCCCGTACCGAGGTGGACGTCTCTGACTCCTGCGTCGGTTTTGGCACCCATGTGTGCGTCTTGGTTTTTTCCGCTGCCAGTGACAACGTGGCGGATGTGTATGACGTTGTTTTTCAGGTCGAGGTCTTTGAAACGTAGGCCGCGTACTTCTTCGGTGCGCATTCCTGTGACGGCCATGAGGTGGAAGGCGGGGCGCTGGTAGTCGGGGACGGTGGTGGCGATGAGGCGGGCTTCGTCCAGGGTGAGGGCTCGTCGTTCGGTGATTTCTTCGTAGCGGAGGGCTTTTTTGTCGAGGTTTTTGACCAGTGCGCGTAGGTATCGCAGGTTGGTGGGCGCTTTGGTGATGGTGCCGTCTCCTTCGGCGGCGCGCATGATTTGGACGAAGATGGCGTAGACGTGGCGGCGGTTGGTGACGGAGAGTGTGGCAAGTGTGTGGGTGATCCAGTGTTCGATGTCGGGCGCGGTGATGGTGGTGATGGTGCGTGTGGCCCAGTGGGGGTGGATGTGGTTGGCGTAGCGGTTGAGAACGGTGCGTGCCGATGCTTTCGTCCAGCCGCAGGTTGCGAAGTAGCGTTGGGCGTATTGGTCGAATGTAGGGTCGGGTGTGGTGGCGGACAGTTGTTCGGGGCTTTTCCATCTGCCGGTTTCGATGAGGGCTTGTTGGGTGCGCAGCCATTGGTCGGCGTCGGACCTGCGCGCGTAGGTGGTGGGTGCTGTGACGCGCGTGGCGGGGTTGTGTGGGTGAGGGAAGGTTGCTTGGTATTTTCCTGACGGGAGGCGTCGGATGTTTCCGAATTGTCGTCTGGCTGGCATGGTTCCCCTTTTTTCGTGCAATCTACGTGCAATAAGGTTTTAGAAAACTATCGTAACGTGGGGTAGGCAGTCTAATGTGCGCGACGCACACTTTCGCGGAATATGGCGGGTAAAAGTCGACTTTTCGGCGCGGTGGTGGGGATGGCTGAAACGGTGGTGCTGTGGGTTCGAATCCCACCCGGGGTACAGAAGTATTCGGCATTATTCGGCTGAAAACTCCCTCGACGAGGGCGTTTAGGGTCCGTTTATCACACCAGTTGGAATCACCCGTCTGAGCTGTGTTTCACTGCAGTATCCGCTCGTAATGGGATGGAAAATGTCCTGCAGCAGGCTACGACAATGTGAATGTCTTTTCACCCCCGAAGCAAAAAAGATCTCGCTCGATACGGCCGAGAAGCAGGGCAGCGCCGTGGACCAATGGAACACAACCGCTGCGCCTGGTCTCATTCCCAGCAAACTGACAGGTGGAATGAAGTATCTCCCAAGAATCGTTTCTTATGCTCAAGCTATCCGAGCCGGACAGAACATGAAGCACGACACGTGCTGGTGCGACTGGCCGTTACGCTCGGGGATCTGAAGGAAGGGGCTCTGTTTTCGAAGGACTCGCACTGTGTTGATGGGATAGTGTTGGGGGTCGGCCACATGTGGCCGACCCCCAACACTGCGTCTGTGGTAGCTTTCCCTTATGCAGCTTCAATGAGTTCAAGACCCAGAAAGTCTGCTGCAGCGATGCGGCTGGCAGGCACACGCAGAGCCTCGATGGCGCGACGCACGTCGCCGTTCGTGAAATCAGCAAACCACGGGCGTACCGCATTGGAAAGTTGATCAAGCAGAACGTTGTTTGCCTGCCGATCCGAATTCCGGTCATGGACTGACACGGTCTTTGCATTGCGATCTTCAATTGTCATATTTCTATCCTCTTCTTCTTCCTCACGCCATAACGGGGTATGTACTCTTTGCGCACAGGCCGCCCCGTCAGGCATTCAGTTCTCAATCACACTCGCCCACCCCTCATCAGGTGGAAAGTGTGAAGTCATATCAGCGCAACTCTCAACACCAGGTTGACAGTTTGCATCCACGTCAACGATAACACATCATCGGGTCGCGTGAGAATAAGCCTCGGCGGCCGTTAGAGAAAACGTCCTCCCCGCAGCATCGCCGTTGATGCTGACGGCTCGACGCGGTCATCTACTGTCTGCCAAGCATTCCGACTCGGCCACCAATGGAGTAATCAATATCGTCACCCACTGAGTGAACACGAATCAGGTTCGACGAGCCCGACACGCCCGGCGGCATACCGGCCACGATGACCAGCTGGTCACCCTGCTTACACAGCCCGGCTGTCTGTGAGATTTGATCGACCTGCCAGACCATGTCATCGGTGTGCATCACCGAGGGCACACGGTAGGTCTGCACTCCCCACGTCAGTGCCAACTGCCTGCGTGTCTCTTCGAGCGGCGTGAAAGCCAGCATTGGGATAGGGCTACGCAGACGCGCCATATAGCGCGCCGTCATTCCTGCCTGCGTGAAGGTCACCAGGAACTTCGTATCGAGCTTCTCTCCCACTGACACGGCGGCCTGGGAGATCACGGCCGAGCGGTCTGCGATGAAACCACCCAACGGCGCGATGCGCTCACCACCGTTTTCTTCGATGTTCTCCACAATGCGTGCCATCGTGCGTACAGCCTCGATCGGATACTGACCAATCGACGTTTCACCCGACAGCATGACGGCATCAGCACCGTCAAGGATCGCGTTCGCACAGTCCGATGCCTCAGCCCTGGTCGGACGCGGGTTCTTGATCATCGACTCCAGTACCTGGGTCGCAACGATAACCGGCTTGGCTGCCCGGCGTGCCAGCTCAATGGCGCGTTTTTGAACCAGCGGCACAGCTTCAAGCGGCATTTCCACACCCAGGTCACCGCGCGCCACCATGATGCCATCGAAGGCGTCGACGACCTCCTCGAGCACCTCCACCGCCTGCGGCTTTTCAATCTTCGCGATGACAGGGCGCCTGCGGCCTTCCTCGTCCATGATCGCGTGCACTTCGTCAATGTCGCGGGCGTTGCGCACAAAGGACAATGCAATAAAGTCCGCACCGATCCTCAGTGCCCACCGCAGGTCATCGCGGTCCTTTTCCGACAGCGCCGGCACTGACACCGCAACACCCGGAAGGTTCAGGCCCTTGTGATCGGACACAAATCCGGGGACCTCTACCTTGGTGGTTACGTCGGTGTCCGTTACTTCCATGACACGCACGGCGACGTTTCCATCGTCGATCAGGAGACGGTCACCAGGACGACAATCCCCCGGCAGGCCTTTGAACGTCGTGCCGACGCGTTCCTTGGTGCCCTCGACATCTTCAGTCGTGATCGTGAAGGTGTCTCCCATCTCAAGGAACTGCGGGCCGTCCTTGAATGTCTGCAGACGAATCTTCGGGCCCTGGAGGTCCGCAAGAACAGCTACGGCCCGGCCCGACGTCATCGCTGCACGACGCACACGCTCAATGACACGTTCGTGTCCTTCGTGAGTTCCGTGTGAGCAGTTGATACGGGCCACATCCATGCCCGCGTCCACGAGTGCCTGTACTTGTTCGGCAGATTCAGTGGCTGGGCCTAACGTACACACGATTTTTGCTCGACGCATACTCTTACTCTACAGTGCCGATCTCGATTCAGGGGAACCCTCACCGGCTTCGGCGCTATCAAAGACGTTTTTCGCGCCCTGCACGCTGCCCGATTCGTCCGCGAGTTTCGATACATCCTCTTCATCTAAAGATTCGTCAGCCTCATTATCTGCGCCATCCGACTTGTCGAGGCCCAGGTGTGCCCGCAGGCGCTCATGCTCGTCTTCGCTGACAGTCGTTGACCTGCCGAGGCGTCCTGCCACGCAGAAAACGGCCAGGCCCGCGAGGAAGACCGCGATCGATGTCCACACGTTCAGACGCAGCCCCAGAATGTGCTGCGCTTCGTCAACGCGGAGCATCTCGATCCACACACGCCCGAGCGTGTATCCCATCAGATACAGCCCGAAGACCTGACCTGAAGCGAACCGTGCGCGTCGATCCACCCACACGATCAGTGCGGCAATAACCAAATTCCACAGGCATTCATAGAGAAATGTCGGGTGAAAGAGCGTGCCGGCGGCATACTGGGCAGGCATGTGAGCCGCGTCGACCTGCAGCCCCCACGGTAGTGTCGTCGGCGCGCCGAACAGTTCCTGGTTAAACCAATTCCCCCACCGGCCTATTGCCTGTGCCACCAGGAGGGCCGGTGCAATGGAGTCAGCCAGAGGTCCCATTCGTTGGCCGGCGCGTCGCAGCGCAATGTAGGCACCAACAGCGCCCAGAGCTACGCCGCCCCAGATTCCAAGACCGCCATTCCAGATTTTGAACGCGTCAATGGGATTGCCGTTGGGGCCGAAGTAGGCATCAGGTGAGGACACCACGTGGTAGATTCGCGCTCCGATGATTCCCAGCGGGATCGCCCACAACGCAATTTCGTACATGAAGTCGGCCACGCCACCGCGCCGCTCGTACCGCCGGCCGGTGATCCACACTGCAGCGACCATCCCCACCATAATGAGGATGCCGTACATATGGATGGTCAGTGGACCAATGTTCCACGCTCCCTGCGGCGGAGACGGTATCGCTGAGCCAATCAGTGAGCTTGCCACAGTCAGATCGTTCATCGTCACCGCGCCTTCCGGTTAGACAGTTCGTGAGTTCTTAACGCCATCACTGAGTTCACGGGCCAAAGTTCCGAGCGCTTCGAAAGCCTGTTCCCTGTCCTCGTCAAAAAGTGTGCGCACAAGTGCAGAACCCACAATAACGCCATCGGCGTAGGAGCCTATTTCATGTGCCTGCGTGCCGCTGGAAACGCCCAGACCCACGCACACGCGCTTTGCACCGGCTTCACGCGTGCGTGCGACCAGTTCGCGCGCGTGAGTGCCGACCGAGGATCGTGCCCCTGTCACGCCCATCGTTGACGCGGCGTACACCCATCCGCGTGCGTGGGAACTGATCAGTTCCAAACGCGTGCGAGTTGACGACGGTGCCACCAGGTAGATGCATTCCAGGTCATTTTCGCGAGCGGCATTTTCCCATTGCTCGCCTTCTTCGGGTGGCAGGTCCGGCGTGATCAGGCCTGATCCGCCGGCCTGGGCAAAGTCGCGGGCAAAATGGTCCACGCCGTACCATTCGACCGGGTTCCAGTACGTCATGCACACGGTGGCCAGACCATAGTCCACAACTTCCCTGGTCGCTTCCAGCAGGTCCTCCAGGTGTGTTCCATGTTCGAGGGCGGCCACGGTTGCGCGCTGGATCGTGGGGCCATCCATTCCAGGGTCGGAATACGGGAAACCAAATTCAAGGACATCAACGCCGTTATCTGCCAGAACTTTCGCTGCACGCACCGAGTCTTCCACAGTGGGGAAACCGACGGGCAAATATCCGATCAGGGCGGCGTGCCCGGCATTATTGGCGCGATCAATCGCATCTGCGCTGTGCATCATTTGTCGGCCTCCCTGCTCGGATCAATGTTCTGGTATGTGGGTTCACCCAGGCCGAACCACTTCGAAGCGGTTGTCACGTCCTTATCGCCGCGCCCAGACAGGCACACCACGATAATGGGTTCCTTGCCTTTTTCGATCGGTCCTGCTTCGAGTCGCTCGTGGGCCCACTGAATTGCCCCTGCAAGTGCGTGTGCCGATTCAATGGCGGGAATGATACCTTCGGTGCGACACAGGCGCACGAATGCGTTCATGGCGTGCGTGTCGTCAATCGCAATGTAGCGTGCTCGTCCGGAACGGGCCAGCCATGCATGTTCGGGTCCCACACCCGGGTAGTCCAGGCCCGCAGAAATCGAATGGGAGGCCTTGGTCTGCCCGTCGCGTTCCTGCAGCACGAATGTGCGCGCACCGTGCAGAACACCGACTTCGTTCGCTGAAATCGATGCAGCGTGGCGACCGGTCTCGATGCCGTCGCCTCCGGCTTCACATCCGATCAGCTCGACGTCCTCATCATCGATAAAAGCAGTGAAGGATCCAATCGCATTTGAACCACCGCCCACGCACGCGGTCACGGCATCCGGCAGGCGCCCCTCGCGCTCCAGGATCTGCTCGCGGGCTTCGTCACCAATGACGCGTTGGAGGTCACGGACGAGGCTGGGGAACGGGTGCGGACCTGCAGCAGTGCCGAAAATGTAGTTCGTGGTCTCCACATTCGTCACCCAGTCACGGAACGCTTCGTTAATGGCGTCCTTGAGCGTTTGAGACCCCTGAGTCACACCAATGACTTCCGCGCCGAGCATCTGCATGCGGGCTACGTTGAGTGCCTGACGTTCGGTGTCTTCCGCGCCCATATAGATCGTGCAGTCCAGGCCCAGCAGCGCCGCGGCCGTTGCGGTGGCAACGCCATGCTGTCCGGCTCCGGTCTCAGCGATGATACGGGTCTTGCCCAGTTCCTGTGTGAGCAACGCCTGTCCCAGCACGTTGTTGATCTTGTGGGATCCGGTATGGTTAAGGTCCTCGCGCTTGAGGAAGACTCGGATTCCCCCCAGATCGGCAGCAAAGCGCGATGCTTCGGTCAACAATGAGGGGCGTCCGGCATAGTTGACGAACAGGTCATGGAGTCGTTTCTGGAAACCGTCATCATGCCACAGACGCTGCCACGTTTCATCAAGTTCTTCCAGTGCAGCCATCAGCGATTCGGCCACGAAACGACCACCGAAGGCTCCAAAATACGGGCCTCTCAGGTCGTCCGAGCGCGGCGATGCGGTACTCGACATGCCGACTCCTCCTTACTCGTCAGATGATTCATTGCGTGCCATGCGCACGCGAGCTTTTCTATCGGTGAGCAGTGCCGGATGCTGGCCGGCGCTGACGATATCGCTGACGGCGGTCGCTGGATCACCGGACGTTACCAGTGCTTCTCCGACCAGCACAGCATCAGCGCCCCAGTTGGCGTACTGGATGACGTCGTGGCGATCGCGCACACCGGATTCGGCTACAGCGATCACGTCGGGCGGGATGACATCGATCACCTGCTCGACAACAGTTGGATCGACATCCAGGGTGGTCAGGTCGCGTGCGTTCACGCCAATGACGCGCGCTCCGGCATCGAGCGCCCGCAGCACTTCCAGACGCGAATGCGCCTCGACCAGCGCCGTCATTCCCAGTGATTCCGTTCGTTCCAGCAGCGACACCAACGCCGGCTGTTCAAGTGCGGCAACAATCAGCAGCACAATGTCAGCGCCGTGAGCGCGCGCTTCATGGACCTGATACGGGGTGACAATGAAATCCTTGCGCAGCACAGGGATATCGACTGCTGCGCGCACTGAGTCAAGATCGGACAGTGACCCCGAGAAGCGACGCTGTTCAGTAAGCACCGAGATTGCAGCCGCACCGTTCGCCTCGTAGATGTGGGCCAGTGCTGCCGGATCGTCGATATGCGCCAGCGCGCCCTTCGAGGGCGAGGACCGCTTGACCTCCGCGATCAGCGAGACGGCACCACTGCTGCGCAGTGCTGACACCGCGTTCTTCGCGTCGGCGCAGCGTTGCGCACGCTTCTTGATGTCATCCATCGGCACGCGTGCTTCCCGCTCACGCAGATCTTCCAGCACTCCCGCGATGATCCCATCGAGGACTGTTGCCATCGCTCCTCCTCACCGTTGCCTACTGTGATGCTAACCAAAGTCAGGGTGTTTTCCCCAATTGGCTCACATGATGGGCTCAGTCCAGGTCCCCCGTCAGCTTCGCTGCGGTCAGTACGGATGCCAGTGCCGCGGCCGCTTTATTACGGGTCTCCACATACTCCGTGTGTTCAACCGAATCAGCCACAATTCCAGCTCCCGCCTGCACGCTGGCGCGGCCGTCTTTCAGGCATGCCGTGCGGATCGCGATCGCAAAATCTGTGTCGCCGCCCAGGTCAAAATAGCCGACCACTCCCCCGTACACGCCGCGCGCACACGGTTCAAGCTCGTCGATCAGTTGAATGGCGCGCGTCTTGGGCGCACCTGACAGTGTTCCGGCCGGGAACGTTGCCACCAAGCAATCCAGCGCGTCCACCCCCTCGTTCACGATGCCCGTAACGGTGGAGGAAATGTGTTGAATATGGGAGTAGCGCTTGATTTCCATCAGCGTAGACACTTCCACCGATTCAGGCCTGCAGACTCTCGACAGGTCGTTGCGCGCCAGGTCCACCAGCATGGCGTGTTCGGCCAGCTCCTTCGGATCCTTCAGCAGGTCTACGGCCAGGTCGTGGTCCTCGCTCCCGTTCGCTCCGCGTGGGCGTGACCCGGCAATCGGATAGGTCCACACGCGCTGTCCCTGCGTACGCACCAGTGTTTCAGGCGAGGAACCCACCACGTCGAAGTCACCGCCCACGCCATCGGGCAGGCGCAGCAGGTACAGATACGGCGAAGGATTGAGGGTGCGCAGCACCGAGTACACGTCCAGCGCATCCGCCTG
This sequence comes from Pauljensenia sp. C0170B5, assembly GCF_056590195.1. Lineage (NCBI taxonomy): Bacteria > Bacillati > Actinomycetota > Actinomycetes > Actinomycetales > Actinomycetaceae > Pauljensenia > Pauljensenia sp. C0170B5. The sequence goes on from NZ_JBWPVR010000013.1 coordinate 40,560, forward strand.
GGTGGACACATCCATGCGTTGCGACAGCACAATCTGGAAAGCGTCGCCTCGCCCGATCGCCTCTTTCGCATCCCTGACGGATTGTTCAAAATCGTCCTGCGGTGTGCGGTGCTGGATCGCCAGATCATCCGACGAGGGGGATGCACTGACCCATACAGCTGGATTCATGCTGGATTCCAGGCGATGACACATGTCGCCCACTCGACGGCACGCTTCGTCATACGCCCAGTCGACTCGTTCATCGGTACCGTCCATGTTCCACGCATTCGACACCAGCCACAGTGAGCCGTCACTGTGATCGATAGCAGCCACGTCGCGCGCCAAAATGAGCGATGCATCCGGTACGTCCATCTCGCGCGGAGCCGACATCGTGATGCTCGGCTCCCATTCGCGGGCCATTGCCCAGCCAATCGAGCCGACAAAAGCGCCCGTCAAGGGTGGCAGACCTTCGATGGGATCAGCTCGCAGCACCTCGAGAGCCGAGTGCATCACCTCGCGAAATGATCCGGTCTCCATTGCGCCCCTCGGGCACACCCCCTGCCAGGACGTGACGCCATCACGGGTGATCACTGACGAGGCGGAATCCACTCCAATGAATGACCAGCGTCCCCACCTGCCGTCGTGTTCGGCTGATTCAAACAGGTACGTCCCCGGCTTCGAGCCGCACAGGTGGCGGTACAGGCCCACCGGTGTAATATCGGGCGCCAGGACTTTCCGTGCCACGGGAATGAGCCGTCGGTTGGCCGCCAGCTCATGGAACTCTTCGCGCGATGGCCATATCTGTCCCAGAGGCAGGTCAGTGGCGTGACGTGTCATTGAATTGTTCCCCCCGCTTCAAAACATGAATGTGTCCCCGTATGGCACGCAGCACCGATCTGATCGACTTTCATCAACAGGGCATCCCCGTCGCAGTCAATCTGAATGCTCTTGACGTGCTGCACGTGTCCTGACGTGTCGCCTTTGCGCCAGTACTCCTGACGGGAACGTGACCAGTAGGTCGCACGCCTGCTTTCCAGTGTGCGTCGCAGTGCTTCGTCGTCCATCCATGCCAGCATCAGAACTTCGTCAGTGTCGTATTGCTGGACGATGACTGCCACGAGACCTTGCTCATTTCGCTTCAGTCGCTGCGCGATGCGCGGGTCGAGGTTCTCAGCCGACCGTTTCACAGTCGCACCGCGATTCCGGCACGCGCCATCGCATCCTTGACCTGCGTGATCGTCAAGGTACCGAAGTGGAACACTGAGGCAGCCAGAACTGCGTCCGCACCTGCCTGAGCTGCCTGAACGAAATCGTCAGTTGTGCCGGCCCCGCCCGAAGCGATCAGAGGAATGGACACTGTGGATCGAATCGCGCCGAGCATTTCCAGGTCGAATCCGCCCTGAACCCCGTCTGCGTCCATCGAGTTCAACAGGATTTCGCCTGCTCCCAGTTCAGCGACCCGGTTTGCCCACTCGACCGCGTCGATGCCGGATGAGCGCGTTCCACCGTGTGTCGTGACTTCGAATCCGGAGGTCGTTGAGACACCCTCGGGCGTGCGCCGTGCGTCCAGGGACAGCACGATGATCTGGTCGCCATAGCGTGAGGCGACCCGTTCGATCAGGCTCGGGTCAGCGATCGCCGCCGTATTGACTGATACTTTGTCGGCTCCGCAGTCCAGAAGGCGTGACACGTCGTCCACACTGCGTACACCGCCACCGACAGTGAGCGGCACAAAAATCTGACTCGCAGCGGCAGAGACGACATCGAGCATTGTCGAGCGCTGCTCGGTCGAGGCGGATACGTCGAGCAAAGTGATTTCATCAGCGCCCTCGTCGCTGTAGTGACGGGCACGTTCAACAGGATCGCCCGCATCTTTCAAATCTGCGAAGTTGACACCTTTAACGACGCGTCCGGCGTTGACGTCCAGGCATGGAATGATTCGGCAGGTCACTGACATGCTTCCATCGTAGCCATGTGCACGCACTTGGTTGACACCGGCTCAGGAAGTGGATGACGACGGCGGGTAGGTGGCAAGGATATCGACCAGGACGCACAGCGTGTCGTCGCCTTCGGCCAGATCAGGAGGAATGGTGATCGCCAGGCGTGAGCCGACTCTTTGATCGACCAGCCCCTGCTGCAGGCCCGGCATGATGGTCGCCATGTCCAACCGTTCCGGCATTCCGTCGTTCCACGTTGATCGACGCTTGTCCGGATTGTTCCACCCCGCAATCACGTATTGCACCAGGACCCGGTCATCGGGCCCGACCTGAGGACCGTCGCCTTTGATATGTGGGGCGATGACGATCTGGCTGGGGGCCTCCCCCGTGTGAGTGACCTTGAAGCCATCTTCTGCGAATTCGACGCTGAATGGCTGGGTTGGTTCGGGATCAATCGGTGTGCCAGTAGCAGTCGAGGAGATCACATCGACGACGTCAATTTCAATGCGCGGCTGCGCAGGGGTCGTTCCGGCAAGTGTCTCCCCGTCCTTATCCGCCGCCGGTGTCAGTGGTCTGACGAACAGGAGGCGCGTCCCTTCGCGAGACCCGATCAGGGCCTGAACCAGCGTGGCATCCAGTTCGTCACTCGTTGCACGCTCCGTAAAGATCGCGGGCTGCCCGTCGGCCGTGATGACTTCCCCCGTGTCTCCGTCAAACGGTGTGATCGCGGCGATCACGGGCGACCCCTCGGTAATTTCCCGTCCTTGCCCCTCGATAATCGTTCTCACGAAAGGTGCCGTCACCGTCAAGGTACCGTGAATGGTCACAGTCGGTATGGCGCCGTGGTTACCGAATACTTCAACCTGATTGCCCACTGACTGTGCGTCATCAGCGCTTTGCACCACGTCAGGTGAGCTGCGGCGCCCCAGGGTCCACCACCCGACCATGATGAGGACGACGACCACCAGCACAGTCACTGTGGCAACCGTTCTGCGCGAAGACAGTGTCATGTGATCACGCCGGCAAGTCAGGAGCTGACTGGTTAATGTGCTCGATCAGCGCATCCACTCGCGCATCCTCGTTCGAGAGCGGGTCATTGAGTGTCAGTGGTGTGGCTGAAATATCTCCGAGCCGCACGTGCACCCAGTCGACCGACAGATCCCGGCGCGCGTCCTGTGCTGCACCGATGATCCGACCGCGCAGGGACGCCCTCGTTGTGGCAGGAGGCGTGGTGACTGCGCCTGACACCTGGTCGGCCGCGATAAGCCGGCGCATCAATCCGCCGCCTTCCATGCGGTCACGCAGGCCTGTCGCCGTGATGTCGTGGTAGCTGAGCTCCAGGCGCGCCACGCGCGTGTCGGACAGCGGCACTGAGCGGCGTTCACAGTACTGGCGCAGCAGGCGGCGCTTGATTGCCACATCCAGTTCGGTCTCGACGCCGGACCAGTCTCCTGATTCGATCGCATCCAGTCCACGCTTCCACAGGTCCAGAACGTAGGTGTGCATGGGATCGAGGGCGCTGGTGTCCGTGTGGTCGAGGATCCTGCGCCGGATTTCCCGCTGGATTGCCACAGGTGACATGGATGTTCCCGAGGCCAATGGGATAGGTGCCTGTCCCGTCAGGTCCGCGTTGATGGAGCGAATAGCCGACATGGGATCGGCCAGCGCCAGGTCTGCCAGCTTCACACCATCTTCGACCGCGCTCAGCAGCAGCTCGGTTGCCCCGACCTTCAGGGCGGTTGTCGGCTCGGACACGTTCGTATCCCCCACGATCACATGCATGCGCCGGTAGGAGCCTGAATCTGCCAGTGGTTCGTCGCGCGTGTTGATGATTGGGCGCGAACGAGTGGTTGCTGCCGAAACTGCGTCCCACATCTGGTCTGCACGTTGGGAAAAGACGTACGTGCTGCGTCCTGAAATGGTGCGGATATGTCCAGCTCCGACGACGATTTGTCGGGTGATGAAGAATGCGACGAGGGCGTCCGCGACTTCTCTGAAGTCACGTCGGCGGTGCAGCAGATAGTTCTCGTGGCAGCCGTAGGAGTTTCCCTGGGAGTCCACGTTGTTGCGAAACAGGTGGAGTCGGGCTGGGACGCCCTCGGACTCGAGCTGCTCGTCTGCGCGAGAGGCGAGGTCAGCCAGTAGAAGGTCACCTGCACGATTTTGGGCCAGGAGGTCCTCCAGCAGGTCGCATTCGGCTGTCGCATATTCAGGGTGTGAGCCGACGTCGAGGTACAGGCGCCCGCCGTTGCGCAGGAACAGGTTCGAAGAACGTCCCTGGTCAATGAGCGGGGCGAACAGGTACCGCGCCGCCTGATCCGCATCCACTGGTGAGGGCGCGGAGGTGGTGGAAGCTGCGGTCAGCCCGTATTCCGTTTCGATTCCGACGACTCGGCGCCTCACTTTATTGGCCGCCCTTCTGCACGAAGCCCTGAACGAAGCTTTGCGCGTTTTCTTCCAGGACGGTGTCGATGTCATCCAGCAGGTCATCGAGGGAATCGGTGTTCGCCTGAACCTGCCCGGCCTGGGCGTCGTCCTCGTCGAGCGGGTCTGAGTGAGGTGAATGTGTGTGTGACTGAACCATGGATGCTCCTTAGACAAGGTCAGAGATGTCGGTTGTGGTATCAGATGCGTCAGGCAGTGAGATGCGGACCAGGCGGTTGTGTTCGGGGTCGTCGACTACCACTGATGTCCATGATGCCCGAACGACGTTCGGCATCGAGGCAACAGCGTGTCCGCGTACTCTGGCGCGGGTTGACTGCGGCGGCGTATCGGCCGCACGGATCACGTCGTCAGGTGTGAAGAGTCTGCGGACTCGTCCCGCACGGTCGAGGCGGTTCACCAGGGAGCGTTCTTCTCGCAGGTCCGCCCATTGCAGATCCATTGCCGCCAGACGTGGGTCGGCCCAGTCGGTGTTCAGCCGCTCACGCTGGCGATCGAAAAGCTGGTATTTTGCCACCCATTCAACGTCGCTGGCCACCGAGAACATGTCGGTGCGCAGACCGTCCAGGACTCGCTGCCAGGTGTCAAGCAGGTCGCGTGTGTCCTCATCCGGATTCTGGCCAGTCTCGTCGAGTGTTTCGAGCACCAGATCCAGGTAGATCTGCTGAATATCAACGGCATTCAGTGCGCGTCCGGCAGCGATCGGAACTTTGTGGCTCAGCGTCGGGTCGTGACTGACGTTCCATGTTTCCTGCACCGGGTCGTCAATGCTCAGTCCATCCCAGTGCATCGACGTGCCCTGTTCAATGGCCCACAGGACAATCGAGGTCGTCCCCATCTTGAGGTAGGCCGAGATGTCGAAGAGGCTGGCATCGCCTCCGATGACATGCAGGCGACGGAACCGTGCGGGATTGGCATGAGGTTCGTCGCGCGTATTGATGATCGGGCGATTGAAAGTGGTTTCCAGGCCGACCTCGTTTTCCACGAAGTCAGCGCGCTGCGAGAGCTGGAAGCCGGGAGCCTGTGACTTTTGACCCAGCCCGACCCGAC
>NZ_JBWPVR010000014.1:0-39832 GCF_056590195.1 Pauljensenia sp. C0170B5
AGTAAGACACTGCCGCAATCAACCGTGAGTTGGGGGTGGGGTACAGGCCTGGAGACAGGCACGTACCCCACCCCCCCTTTTTACGCGCACACGCAAGCCCGCACACCCAGCGGGGCCGACCGACCGGATACCCAGTCAACCAGCATTTCATGTTTCACATCACATACGCCGCGGCGAATAGCTATTATGAGATCGGCATTAAGGCCACCGACAACGAATGGAGACAGACATGAACTTTGACGATCTGAAGAACAAGGCGACCGACGCGGTGCAGAACTCCGGCAAGGCAGACGATGTGCTGAACAACGTGTCGGAATCAGCCAAGAACGCCACCGACCACAAGTACGACGATAAGATCGACTCAGCGCGCGACGCGATCTCCAGCAAGATCGGTCACAAAGACGAAGCTGGCGCCGAGGATCCCCAGGCAGAAGCCAAGTAAGAACTTCATGTCATAATTCGAGCTGGTAGGGCAGAATGGTCTCGTGAATGAGAACCAGTCCCTACCAGCTTCGTGCATTATTGTGGCCGCAACACCGATCGGCGATGTCAACGACGCGTCGCCTCGGCTGTGCACAGCCCTCCAGCAGGCAGATGTCGTTGCCGCCGAAGACACGCGCCGAGTCCGTGCATTGGCCTCGCGCCTCGGTGTCCACATTGCAGGATCCATCCTCGCCCTCCACGACCACAACGAGGGCGAGCGCGCGGGCGCACTCATCAGCCAGGCAAAATCAGGTGCACGCATCCTCGTCGTCTCCGATGCCGGCATGCCGACAGTCTCCGATCCGGGCTATCGCATCGTTCACGGAGCTATTGACGAGGGAGTACGCGTCACCGCCCTGCCAGGCCCTTCCGCTCCAGTAACGGCCCTCGCTGTGTCGGGTCTGCCATCAGACCGCTTCGCCTTTGAAGGATTCCTGCCACGCAAACAGGGAGAAGCTGAGCGCACACTCAAGGAACTGGCACGCGACCCGCATACTCTGATTTTCTTCGAATCACCGCGCCGGGTTCATGCCACGCTGTCGTTGATGTCTGAGCACTTCGGTGGCGCCAGGCGCGCGGTCGTGTGCCGAGAGCTGACCAAAGTGCACGAAGAAATCATGCGCGGAACCCTGGCGGAACTGGTCGACGCTACGCAGGGCGACGTGCTCGGCGAGATCACCATTGTCGTTCAAGGCGCCACTCAGAGCGTGAACGCGCGTGACCATGTGCAGGCCGTCCTCGCCCTTGTTAACGAAGGTATGCGCCTGAAAGACGCTGCCGCTCAGGTCGCGGAAGCAACGGGTGCGCGTCGCAATGATCTGTACCGGGAAGCGCTGAAAGCTCGGTAGGAGGCCGCGCGGCGACGCGGCTAGAACGTCGCAGCAGTGGATGCGAGCTGCTGCACGCCCTCGTCGTTCATGCGTTCACGAGCCTTGACACCAAGCTCTTCGCTCACCGGCGCCGTCAAATCTGAAAACACGCGAACCGTGAACTGCTCACGAACCGCATCGATTGCCGTATCGCACACGCAATGAGACTCAGCCAGTCCCACCACATCCACGTCAGTGATCCCCGCGTGGTGAAGTGCGTCGGCCAGGGTGGTGCCATCGTCTGCGACACCCTCGAACCCTGAATAAGCAGCCTCGTACTGGCCCTTCTTGACGGCAATGTCGACGGGAACATCACTGAGTGCTTGGTGGACTTCCGCATTCGGTGTGCCGGCAACACCGTGAGGCGGCCACGAGTCGACGAAATCCGGCTCGTCGGAAAAATGCGCACCTGGGTCAATGTGCCAGTCCTGGGTGGTCGCAATGAGGTCGTACGCATCCGGGTGGCTGCTCACAAAAACGGCGATACGCTGCGCAACCGCGTTGCCGCCCTCGACTCCGAGTTCACCGCCTTCGCAGAATGTCGGTTGGACATCGACGATGATGAGCGCGCGGGACACGATTCCTCCTCATGATTCGGTGCATATGCGCACCTTTGTGGGTTGGTCTTAACTGTAGATGTACGGCAGCGAAAGTGCGAACCGACAGGCATGAAGCGCGTGCGAATATGTCTCCTCTTGCTTAGGCTGAAGATATGAAACTTGGTGACAGGCATTGGGATATTTCAGGTGTCGCGCTGGGCGGCAACACCTTCGGGTGGACCGCCGATGAGGCGATGACCTCCGACATTTTGGACGCGTACGCCGATCTGGGCGGAACGCTCGTCGACACCGCCGACGTCTACTCTGCATGGGTGGATGGTCACGAGGGAGGCGAATCCGAACTGGCCATGAAGCCGTGGCTTGCACGCCCCGGCAACCGCGACCGCCTGCTGATTGCCACCAAAGTTGGATCCAAGGACTCCCGCAAGGGATTGCGACCGGAGAACATTCACGCTGCCGTGGAAGAATCGTGCGAACGCCTGGGCATTGGCACGATCGACCTGTACTACGCACACTTCGACGAACCCGACGTTCCCATTGATGAGGTCGCCAGCGCGTTTCATGACCTGGTTGAACAAGGCACCATCCGTGAAATCGGAATGTCCAACCTGGAGCCGGATCGCCTGCGCGCATGGTGCAACGCCGCGCGCGAACATGGCTACCACATGCCGATCGCCCTGCAGCCGCACTTCAATGTCGTACACCGAGCCGAATTTGAATCAGAGCGCCTTGACATTGCGCGCGAATGGAACCTGGGTGTCTTCCCTTATTTCTCGCTGGCTTCCGGTTTCCTGACCGGTAAGTATCACCGCGGCGACAAGCTGGAAGGCGACCGAGCCGGAATGGTGGCTCCGTACGTGTCCGCTCAGGCGTTCGACGTGGTTGACGCGGTGACGCGCATTGCCCGCGATAAGGATGTGGCACCGGCTGCTGTCGCCCTCGCCTGGCTGATCGCGCAGCCCACCATTGCTGCACCGCTCGCCTCGGCACGTAACCTCGGGCAGCTCGAAGGCATCATGCAGGCCAGCTCCGTGGAGTTGAGCCAGGAGGAGATTGACGAACTGACGCGCCTGTCGGATGGGCTTTAGGTCACGACCGGCCCCGGCCCGTTCCTCACAGGCGGAAAATCAGTCTAGGCTAAGGGTATGAGTCGTATTCTGTCTGCCGTCGCGTGGCCCTACGCTAACGGGCCGCGCCACATTGGTCATGTTGCTGGTTTCGGTGTTCCCTCTGACGTGTTCTCCCGCTATATGCGAATGGCGGGGCACGACGTCCTGATGGTGTCGGGAACGGACGAGCACGGCACACCGATCCTGGTGGCGGCTGACCAGGAACACGTCACCGCCCGCGAACTTGCCGACCGCAATAACCGCCTGATTGTCGAAGACCTGCAGGCACTGGGCCTGTCCTACGACCTGTTTACGCGCACCACCACCGGTAATCACTACAACGTTGTGCGCGCCATGTTTGAGGTTGTCCGAGACAACGGCTACATGCTGGTGGAAACCACGCGAGGCGCAATCTCTCCCTCGACGGGACGCACCTTGCCGGACCGTTACATCGAGGGCACGTGCCCACTGTGTGGGGCCGAGGGAGCGCGCGGCGACCAGTGCGACAACTGCGGCAACCAGCTTGACCCGACAGATCTGATCAACCCGCATTCACGCATTAACGGTGAGACACCTGAGTTCGTCTCCACGGACCACTACTTCCTCGACTTGCCCTCCCTGGCCGCTGCGTTGTCGAAGTGGCTGGATGAGCGTGAAGAGTCCGGCACGTGGCGTCCGAACGTCATCAAGTTCTCTCAGAACTTCCTCAAGGAAATCCGGCCGCGTGCCATGACTCGCGACATTGACTGGGGAATCCCGGTTCCAGGGTGGGAAGACCAGCCCTCCAAGCGCCTGTACGTCTGGTTTGACGCGGTCGTCGGCTACCTGTCCGCATCGATCGAGTGGGCGCGCCGAAGCGGCGATCCTGACGCGTGGCGCAAATGGTGGAACGACCCGGAGGCGCTGTCCTACTACTTCATGGGCAAGGACAACATTGTCTTCCACTCGCAGATCTGGCCGGCTGAACTGCTCGGATACAACGGTGAAGGTGCGAAGGGTGGCGAGCCGGGTGACCTCGGGCATTTGAACCTGCCCACAGAAGTGGTCTCGTCTGAGTTCCTCACCATGGAAGGCAAGAAGTTTGCCTCCTCACGCGGCATTGTCATCTACGTGCGAGACATGCTCAGCCGCTACCAGCCTGACGCGCTGCGTTATTTCATCAGCGCGGCCGGCCCGGAAACATCCGACGCGGACTTCACGTGGACGGAGTTCGTGCGCCGAACCAATTCGGAGCTGGTGGCAGGGTGGGGCAACCTGGTCAACCGCACCGCATCGATGATCCACAAGCGCTTTGGTGAAATCCCGCAGCCCGGTGAGCTCACCGACGATGATCGCGCATTGCTGGACGCAGTTGAAGCCGGCTTTGATGAGGTCGGCTCCCTGATCCGCACGCACCATCAAAAAGCCGCGCTGGGCCAGGCAATGCACCTGGTCGGCCTGGCGAACAAGTACGTGACTGATCAGGCGCCGTTCAAGTTGAAAGCTGAGGAAGAGCGCCCTCGTCTGGCAACAATCTTGTGGACACTGGCGCAGGTGGTGAGCGACCTGAACATTATGCTCAGCCCGTTCCTGCCGCACTCAGCCAACGACGTGGACACCGTGATGGGCGGAGAAGGCGCCATCGCCCCCATGCCGCGCATCGATGAGGTTGAAGATCTGGACGTGACGAACGAGGATGGCTCACCGCGACGCTACCCGATTCTGACCGGCGACTACACGCATGTTCCTGAGTGGAAGCGCCATGATATTGAGGTCGGCCGTCCGATCGCCAAACCCGCGCCCGTCTTCCGTAAGCTTGACGACGCCATTGTCGACGAGGAGCTGGAGCGGGCTCAGGCCTGACAGTGCCGCGTAGCTAGCGGCCCTCTTTACGTGCCGTGACTACTGCCGCGACGATCAGTCCCAGGCCCAGCAGGATCAGTGATCCGATGAGCAGGATTGACATGTTGACCGTGGAATGAATTCCCACGATGAACACGAGGACTCCTGTCATGATGATAATTGCCGCCCAGATGAGCTGCCCAACGTTGACGGATGGAGGTGGCGGGGGCGGCAACGCGGGTGCCGCAGGATTTTCGCCTTGCTCGGCAGAGCGCCAGTCCGCGCTGTCGGGCAGCGCCTCAGTGTCGGTCTTCTCTGGTGTTGATTCGTCGCTCATTGCTGCATCCTTATCCATTGCTGCGTGAAGATGATTGAGCAGTGTCTCCTGACTGTGCGCCGCTTTGAGACAGGTCGCCGCTCTGGATCGTGTCACCGGAGATATCTGCAGGCGCAGACTCGATGATGGTGACGCTGCCGTACACATTGGTGATTTCCAGGTTGATCCCGTGCTCAGGAGACCAAAAATCATTGCGGAATGCCAGTTCCTCTGACACGAACTGCACTTCCGGAATCCATGGGCTGGACACCCGGCCTCCTTGTGCATCCAGCCAGTAGTCCGAGCGGATCAGACCGACCGAGCTATACAGATGAAACCCCACCGGCTGATTTTGACGCATCACGATCGTCACATCGCCACCAATATCGTCCAGACGGATCGTCTTGAGCGCATCTGCCGGCGCCTGCGAAAGATCCAGAGTGATTGAACCAGTGTCGGATAATTGCGTCGCAGTCCAGTCGTATGTCACGGCCGTGTCTGCCTCTGCCATACCCGGTTCTTCGCTCTCCAGGGTCTGCAGGTATTGCTCCTGCTCGTATTCGGCGTAGCCCACAGCCAGCACAAGTGGAGAGCATACTGCCACAAGAACGGACAGGCAGATCAGCCATGGCGCGCGACGCCCTCGAAAAGCCGTGAACGCAAGGACTATGCCGAGCCCCACGAGAACGCTCGCTGTCAGAACCACGAACACGCGTACCGCATCCACGCCGCCCAGACCTTCCTGAACGACCAACGCGCACGCTGCTGCAAGAGCAAGGACAATGAGGCCGGTAATGGCCAGGTTCGCCGGCATCGGCACAGAGGGCGAGGCCGGTCGCTGCGCAGGTGGCACCGTCCACGGATTGTTCGGCGTGCCGGTGGCAGGAGATGGTGTTGGCGCACTCACAGGCCGAGGAGCGCTGGCGGGGACATAGCTGGATGGTGGCACATGTGGTAGCGCGCCTTTCTGATGGTTACGCGTGTACTGCACCGCACCGGCAATCGCCATAATGGTCAGGATGATCGCGCCAAGAATGACGAGTGGGTAGATCCACGGCACTGCAGCACTGGAAGCCAGTCCGACCAGAGTTGTCACCAGTGCGCCCGCAAACCCCACATCGAATGTGCCGAATCGGATCAGCTGTTCACAGTGAATACGGCCGTCGCGGTACTCAGGCAGGAAAGCCCATGCCAGTCCATAGGCAGGCAAGATGAAAACGGAACACAGCAATCCCAGAACAATCGCCATTGCTCGCACGAATGCCAGATTCCAGCCAGTGCGCGCAGACATGCCGGCGCATACGCCTCCGACCAGGCGATCCTCACCGCGAAACCAGCCTGACCGACGGATGGAATCGAAAAACGATGAGGACCCGGGATCGGTGAAGGGTGTGCCTGCTGAATAACTCATGAAACTACTGTGGCAGACTGAGTCGTTCACATCCATCGGGGAGAGCCCTGATTCCCCCCTGAAAAGAAGCTGAGAATCACGGTCCGGAGCGGTTTTGATGCCAAGATAGAACAGTGACAGCAGCCAATCGTGAGCGCGACAACGGGTGGATTCCGCCTGCCCGCCATGACTCCTCACGTCCACCGCTGATCCGCGCCACACATTCCTCACAGGCCATGCCGCGTCCGATCCTGGCCGGCGTCTGCTCCGGCATTAGCGTCCATATCGGATTACATGTATGGACCGTCCGCGCGATCTGCCTGTTGTTGTGCACGGTGGGAATCGGTATTCTCCTGTACGTCTGGTTCGCCGTCACCATGCAGGTGGACCGCGGCAGGCGCACAAGCCGATCAGATGGCGCGCTCGCCACCCCTTTGACGCGATCGACCTTTTCAGCCCGATCCAAAGGCGTATCCGCCCAGCTGCTTGCCGCCGGACTGATCGCGATCGGCCTCGCCACTGTTCTGGCGATCCTCGTGGTACTCAACGTCGCCCAGGCCGTTGACATCCCCGCCATACTCGCCTCCATCGTCGGACTGGCACTGGTGTGGAGCCAGAGCGCCTCGCGCCGCAAGAAACTCAGCGCGCTGAACATCGTACTGATCGCCGCCGGCGTCGCATTCTTCCTGCTCGGCATTTTCGCCCTGTTCTTCGGCAGCACGTCACGTTTCCTGGTGACTCGCTCCCTGTTCGTCGGCGTGGTGCTGATCGGTGGACTGATCTTCGCGATTGCTCCGCTGTGGCTGAGAGCCTCAACGAACCTGTCAGCGACACGTGAACAGCAGGTGCGCGACGCCGAACGCGCAGATATTGCCGCTCACCTGCACGATTCAGTCCTGCAGACGCTGACACTGATACGCGCTCACGCCCAGGATCCGACCCGCGTCTCAGCATTGGCGCTGCGTCAGGAACGCGAACTGCGATCCTGGCTGTACACGGGTCACCACGAAGTGTCCGACTCCTTTGCCGCAGCTCTTCGCGAGTCCGTTGAGAACGTCGAATCCCGCTACGGCGTCCCGATCGAGGTAGTAAGCGTGGGAGATTGCGTGCCCACCGTTCAGGCCCTCGCCCTGGTTGCCGCCACCACCGAGGCCGCCACGAACGCTGTACGTCATGGTCGCCCACCGGTCACCATCTACGCGGAAGTCGGCTCAATCAGCCTTGATGTCTACGTGAAAGACCAGGGCGAGGGCTTCGACGTGGACACAATCCCTGACGATCGCCACGGCATCCGACACTCCATCATCGGCAGAATCGACCGGGTTGGCGGCACGGTGACGATCCGTCGCCTATCATCTGGTACCGAGATCCACATGAGTGTCCCCATCGACGAGGGCGACGCTGCGCCTTCGGAGACCACTGAAAACTGAGAGGGAAGAACTGGTGAGTATTCGCATCGTCGTCATCGATGACCATCCTCTGGTGAGAGCAGGTGTGCGCTCCGAACTGGAAGAATCGGGCGCTGACCTGACCGTGGTGGGCCAGGCCGCTGATGTGGACGGCGCTGTTGCGGCCTGCCGTGATCTGCAGCCTGACGTGGCACTGCTGGATGTCCACTTGCCGGGCGGGCAGGGTGGTGGTGGCGCGGAAGTCGTGGCGCGTTGCGCAGATATCCCGCGGGTGCGCTTCCTGGCACTGTCGGTGTCAGATTCGCCCGAGGATGTGGTGAGCGTGATCAGAGCAGGCGCTCGCGGATATGTCACAAAGTCGATTTCACCTGGCGACCTGCTGGAAGCCATTAAACGCGTTGCGAGCGGGGACGCGGCATTTTCGCCCCGCCTGGCAGGTTTCGTACTTGACGCGTTCGGCACGCGTGAGGTGGCGGTCCACGAGGACGAACTGGATCTGCTTTCAGCGCGCGAGCAGGAAGTCATGCGCTTGATTGCGCGTGGCTACACGTACAAGGAAGTTGCAGCCGAGCTGTTTATCTCGGTGAAAACTGTCGAGACACACGTGTCAGCGGTGTTGCGCAAACTGCAGTTGTCGAACCGCAATGAACTGACCCGGTGGGCGGCTCAGCGTCACTTGATCTGACTAGTGGCTACGCGAAAAGCCACTGCGTGATGGTTGCCCACACGGGTGGGGCAGTGGTGGGGTCCACGAAAAGTGCGGGTTCCGACAGGCCAAGCTCGGCCTGTGCCTCCTCAGGCACGACGACAATGGCATACAGGCACGAAGGGACACCCAGCGTGATGATCATGTCTGTCGTTTCCCATTGGCGCACTCCTGCGGTGCTGAGATCCTCCCCACCGTCGTTCATTGCGGCAAGTGTGTCAGTTGTCAGCAAGTTCAGAGTCCACTGGCCAGACTGGAGCTCGCGCGCCAGCATGCTGTCATCTCCTCCAGCCTGAGCAGCACCTTTCAGCACCTGGTCGCACCGAGTGCTGTCTGCTGAGTACAGCCCTTCCAGCAGCTCCACACTCATCAGGATCGGCCCCTCGTGAACAGAGGGGCGAGGCATAAGGTCGAGGAACTGTCCGACAACGGATGGAAGCTCTTCCGGGGGCAGAGCATAGAGGTGAACGCCGTCGTTGCTGTGCTTGGCGATCGTTGTTGATCTGGAGCTGATCCACGCTTCAACGGCCTGGGCTGAATGGGGGCGAACGTCGAGAGCCTGGAATCGAGAGCGCACCGAGTACGCTGCGTTGAGTGCCTCCAGAGCTGTGGGGGTCGGGTCGCCCGATTCGTCAAGGATATGAGCGTCCACCAGTGAATGATGAACAGCATCTGACAGTGGCTCGCCATTGATGATGAAGGATGTCAGTTCGTTCCATTCGTCTTCCGATATGACGAGGACGGGTCCTCCAGCGGTAGCCTGCACAGTTGCCATGAAACTATCCTTCGCGTGAGTGGTCGGTTGGCGCGGCCGGCATCGCCTCAAGGCTTGCACCAACGTTTTCGAAAAGTTCGTAGTGTGCGCCGTAGTCGCGGGTCGCGCACGACAGCGTTGCCGTGTAACCGCGCGGCTGGTCTGGATCGAGCCACGTGAACTGACGTATCGTGATGGATTCGTCATCGAGGATGTAGCACCCCAGGCGCGCGAAACCCTTCCATTTTTGCGTGGCGACTTCAGACAGGTCCAGCAGGACGAACCCTGGGATTTCGTTGAGCAATGCGTGCGTGGTGGTGTCTCGCCACTCCAGGTCGCCTAGGTCGTTGGGAACCGACGCGACGGTGATGACCAGGTTCGGTGCGTATACGCCACCGCCGCTGTTCTGCGTCTGCGCAGCGATGCAGTCGATTGCCGAGTCATTTCCCTGAGACTGTGAACCCGCCGGGTTGTCGGGTTTCAATTGCGTCCACCCCTCTGGAAGGAGGGCGCTGACGACATGCCCGTGAACTGTTGGAGAGCTGTCAGATGTCATGCCACTCATTGTGCATCGCTCCTTTGAGCATCGGTACCGGACTCAGTGGTGTGATCCACGCGCGAGGCTTTCAGAGCGCGCTGCTGTTCGTGCCATTCGGGATACATCTGTTTGGGAAGATCAAAGTTAAAGAAACTGAGAATGACGCCAATCATGGGAATAAAAATCAATGCCAGCATGAGTGCGGATAGCGGTTTGGAAAGTTGACTATCTGGCAGATTGCCTGTGAGTGCCAGAACTATAGAACCAGCGAAGAAGAAAAGAGCGATCGAAGGCTCGCCAAGGGCTATTGAGTTCTTAGAACCAAGCCACTGCGCCTGCTTGCGGAAAAAACGCCCTGGCCATGTGTCAGTGAACATAGCTAAAGCCCACATCACAGCCATCAGGATCCCAAAAATACATCCCAAGGCAATCAAGCCAGGATCCTCCTTTCAAATAGCCCGTCGTCACTCATGAGTTCAGTGGAATAGTTTGGAGACCAGTGACAGTGCACTGTCTCCCACCGCATCCCCAAACTTCGATGCCGCAAATCCTCCGATTGCACCGCCGATGAGGCTGCCCGCGAGAATTCCAACGGGTCCACCGAACGCTGCTCCGAACATACCGCCGATCTTCGCGCCAGCCGTAGCTCCAGCCCAGCTGCTGACACCACTGACAGCGGCGCGCGTACCGGCACGCGCGATACGCTCGCCTTCACCCATCTGAGGATTATGGGCATCGGCTTGATATTGCTCGTACCCCTTCAGTCCGGCACTGAGGACATTCATGCCCCTGCCGACCCACTTGGTGGCAGGATGCGAAAGAATTTTCGAGGCGCCCTTCGAAATCTTCGCAGCGGTACTTCCTGCCTGACCCGACTTTGCCATCCAGTTCTTCGCTTTGGTCATGGATGAAAGCCGCTCGAACGTGCCCATGCTCTTGGGGGAGACGAACTTGCCACCTGCCCCGCGTGGCGCGAAACGGAATTTTGAGTCCATCGGCAGCCACTGTGCGGCTTTACCAAGGTTCTTGGCGCGCGAGAAAGCCCAGGGTGCCAGAGCCAGCCCAAGACCTGGTGGGAAACGGCTCTTAATGAATTCTTCGAGCAAACTGAGCTGGTCTTCGCACGCACTATCCATTGTCTCGTGCGCTTCCTGCTCACTTTGACGCAGTTGGTAAGCAGTTTCACCCGCGGCGTTGTACGCCGTGACTTTCCTGTTGTACTCAGCAATTTCAGCGGGACTGGGGTCGCCAACGGGCGGAGTTGGTTCGTTGATCACGTCGCCCGTGACGATCAGACCATTGCCGGATGCTGTGCTTCGTGCTTGAGCAAAATCGTTGCGAATTCCTCTGATAGTGCCAGAAAACGTTGTCAGTGCTGTTGTGAATCTGCCCAGGGAATTTGCGCACTCGAGCAGAGAATCTATCGCTGTGCTGATCTTGTTGACAGACGCGTCATGTGTTTCGCCCTCCAGAGCATCACTGGTGGAGCGACGAACGTCCGAAAGGTTATCGACGTAGTTATCCAGCGAGTCTTTTGCTGCGCTCAGCGATGCGACAGATGAATCTATCTGCGACGGATCGGCTTCGACGCTGGTGTCAATTGCCATCTCAGTCTCATTCCCTTAGGGCTGCTGTGTATAGGTTGAGGAAAATTGGCCTTGGTGTGTGGTGTCAACCTGGGTGAACGTCTTGATCGCCGTGTCCATGCCGGACGCGAACGTCTCGACCTGCTTGCCTGCTGCGGCGATGCTTTCCTGTAATGCAGTTGTGAAGGATGAACAGGCAGCGGCCGAACGCCCCGTTCCCTGTGGTGCGTTAAGCGTGACGCTGCGGATACTTGCGGCGGTTGAATGTGCCTCGCTGGCAGCCTTATGCGCCTCAGCGGTGTCTACTACCAGACTCATACTTAGAGGCTACAGCGGGGTATTCGATCTTTCAATGGTGTGACTTAAACTACGGACTTCAGAGAATGTCAACTTCAATTGCCCCCTTGGAGTGATGTGGGTCATCTTGTTACGATGTGCACGCACCTAGTGACCGCGTAAAGGAGCAATGGTGAATACCACGTATCGTCGTCGCGTGGCTGCAGGAATTGCAGCCGGCACGTTTGTAACTTTAGGCTTCGGAGTAGCCGCACAGGCCGACACGGCGCAGTCAGATGCTGAGCCCATGTCGGCTTCTTCTGACTCACCAGCACCAGCACCGGCGTCGCCTACATCGGAGCGAGCCGCCCGGCAGAACAATATTGTGACTCTTGATCTGTACAAGCTTACAGACGTTCACGGTCATATCTCCCAGGTATCGAAGGACGGGAATGTGACCGAAGCCGGTCTTGCCGCTGTTGGCTGTTACCTTGACCAGGCCCGTGCAGCCAACACAAACTCGACGTTTACGCTGCTGGGCGACAACATCGGAGCAAGCCCCTACGTCAGCGGCTCGTTGAACGATAATCCCACAATTGAAGCTCTCAACCTTTTGCGCCCGGATGCCTCGACGATCGGCAACCACGAACTCGACATGGGCCAGGAGGTCTTCAAGCAGCGGGTTGACGGTTCAGCTGCCGACCAGTTCGTCCAGGCTCAGTTCCCCTACCTGGCAGCCAATGTCAAAGGGATGGGCACCTACCGTAATGATCAGGGCGAAGAAGTACCCTACCTGGGTGACACGAAGATTGTGAGCACGCCCTCCGGTGTCAAGGTCGCTTTCATTGGTGCGATAGCGCAGGACGTTCCCTACAAGCTCTCACCCAAAACCACTGAGGGCCTGACATTTGAAGACCCCATTGCGGCTGTTAACGACCTTGCAGGTTCCCTCAAGTCGAGCGGACAGGCCGACGTTGTGATCGCCATGCTTGACGACGACGTGAAGAACAACTTCCCGAAGATGGGGAAGAATGTCGACGGCCTCATGGGTGGTGACACGCACGTGCCATACGACTTCGACATGGTGGACGGAGCCGAAGGTAACAAGCTCTCAGCGGTGGCTTCCGGCTCGTACACCGACAACCTCGGCGTGCTGCACATCCAGTACGACACCGCGAAGAACACAGTTGTTGAATCCAGCGCGGACCTGATCCCCGCCAGCGAAATCGCGCAATGCGGCGAGGATCCTGACATCAAGGACGTCGTCACCAACGCTGAGAAGATGGCGAAAGAAAAAGGCCAGAGCGTTGTTGCCACAATCGCTCCCAACGCGAAGTTCTCACGCGGAGTCTTCGACAAGGCCGAGGGGGAGTCGGCCGGCCCCGGATCCAACCGTGGCATCGAATCAACACTGGGAGGTCTGGCTGCAGACGCAATGCGTCACGCCGTGACCACCCCTGACGGCGAACCCGTGGACATCGGAATGATCAACGCCGGTGGCCTGCGAGCCGATCTTCAGGCCAATGACAAGGGCGAAATCACCTACGCCTCCACATTCGCGGTCATGCCATTTTCGAACCAGATTGGATACGTGACCCTCAAAGGCTCTGACATTAAGCAGGCACTTGAACAACAGTGGAAGACCAACCTCAATTCGCAAAACTCCCGCCCGATGCTCAAGCTTGGCCTTTCCTCCAATGTCTCCTACACCTATGATCCCGCCAAACCGTACGGTGAGCGCATCACATCCGTCGTCGTCAACGGAGCTCCGATCGACGAGTCCGCCTCCTACACGGTGGGGTCGGTGACGTTCCTGCTCAGTGGCGGTGACAGCTTCGACGCCCTGACCAGCGGCGGTGAACCGGTCATTTCACAGGGACTCGACAGGGATTACTTCAATGAGTACCTCAAGGCTCACGAGGGGGAACTGGCCCCTCGAGCACTTAAAGGATCAGTCGGCCTGTCACTGTCAGGTGAGGCGGTGCCGAACAACTCGGTTATCTCGATCGACCTGCGTGGACTGTCCTTCAGTGAAGGCCCGGGAATCACCGACACGGTCACCGTGAGTGCAGGAAGCCAGAAGGCAACCGCCAAGGTGAATAACTCACTGGTCGAACCTCAGGCCAATACGGAGGCCAGCATCATCACCACTGATGGTGCAGGTCAGGCTCAGGTTGAACTGACTGCTCAGGCTGACTGCTCGGCGACCCCCGGACAGGTAGTCGAGCTGCCACTGACCGTGTCGACCGATGCCGGTGATGTTGTCACAGCGGCCAATGGCCTGGTTGTGCGCGTCTCCTGCCCGGCCGCCCAGCGTCCCGTCGAGGAGGGAAAGGCGCCAGCAGGTGCCCCTCAGACCGGTAAGATCGCGCGGACAGGTGCCACCGATTCAGTTGCGATTGCTGCCCTGGTCCTTGCCGGCGTGGGAGCTGCGCTGACGATGCGTCGCCACCGCGCCTAAGATCGCTGTCACATCCGCCCTGGGCATCGCGCGGGTACGGAAATGCCCGTGCGATGCCCTACAGTGGAGTCGATGAATCAGCGTTATTTTTCAACCAGACGGCCACGTATCGCCCTTCCGGACCTAGGATTCACCCAGGCGACAACGGAGCCTGACGCCGCCCTCGTCAATGACACAGATGTCGATGCGCTGCTGGACGGGCTGAACGATCAGCAACGCGACGCCGTCACCCACGAGGGCAGTCCGCTTTTGATTCTGGCTGGTGCCGGGTCAGGTAAGACGCGTGTGCTGACCCATCGCATCGCCTGCCTGCTGGAAACGGGGCGCGCACGCCCCAGTGAAATCCTGGCGATCACCTTCACGAACAAAGCGGCAGCTGAGATGCGTGAACGCGTAGCGAACCTGATTGGGCCTGCGGCAAGATCCATGTGGGTGTCCACATTCCACTCGGCGTGTGTGCGGATCCTGCGCAAGGAACACGCTGCGGCAGACTTGACATCAACGTTCACGATTTACGATGCGCAAGATTCGCAGCGCCTGATACAGATGGTGCTCAAAGCCGCCAACGTCGATGTCAAACGCTTCACGCCGAAAATGGTGGCCGCACGAATCTCTGACCTGAAGAATGAGCTGGTCGCTCCCGCCCAGTTCGAGGCGAATGCGCCCAACGATCCGATCTCGCAGGTCGTGGCGGAAGCGTATGTCGAATACGACAAACGACTGCGCCAGGCTAATGCCCTCGATTTTGATGATCTGATTTCGCGCACAGTAACCCTGCTGCGCGACAAACCCGCCGTCGCTGAGCACTACCACCGACGTTTCCGTCACATCCTGGTCGACGAATACCAGGACACGAACCACGCGCAATATGTGCTGGTTCGACTGCTCACCGGCAGTGGCGATGACGGTGTCGACAGCGCGGAGCTGACAGTTGTGGGTGATTCGGACCAGTCGATCTACGCGTTTCGCGGCGCCACGATCCGCAACATCGAAGAATTCGAGCGCGATTTTCCCGGTGCCCGCACGATCTTGCTGGAACAGAACTACCGATCCACGCAGAACATTTTGTCCGCAGCCAACGCCGTCATTGCCCGCAATCAGGGCCGCCGCCCAAAGAACCTGTGGACCGCTCACGGTGACGGGGCGCCGATCGTGGTGGCCGCACTGGACAGCGAATATGACGAAGCGCGTTTCCTCATCAAAGAAATCCGCCGCCTGCACGACCAGGGAATTGACGAGGGTGACATCGCGGTGTTTTATCGCACGAACGCGCAATCACGTGCCTTGGAAGAACTCCTGGTCCAACAGGGAATCGCCTACCGCCTGGTGGGTGGCACGCGCTTCTACGAACGCAAGGAAATCAAGGATGCGATCGGCTATCTGCAGGCCGTGGTCAACCCCGACGACACGGTGTCGCTGCGACGGATTCTCAACACTCCGCGCCGCGGCATCGGTGCGCGCGCTGAGGGGGCATTGCTGGCGCACACAGACCTGTATAACGTGTCGCTGGGTGAAGCGATTCGACACGTCTGGGTCCACGCAGGCAGTCCCGCTGGTGAAGGGGAAGGGATCGAGATCCCTGAAACAGAAGAAACGTCAGCAGCGGAATCTGCCGGCGACCCTGTCCCGTCCGTTCAGGGGCTTACCCCGCGGGCATCTGCATCTGTCGCAGGTTTCTGGGGGCTGCTTGAAGCCGCACGCGCACTGGACAGGGCCGGCGCGTCGCCAGCCGATATTCTCGACGAGATCCTTGACCATTCCGGCTACCTTGCCGAACTCAAGCGCTCAGATGACCCTCAGGATGCATCGCGCGTGGAGAACCTGGCTGAACTGCACACTGCTGCCACGACGTTCCGTCAAAGTGAACCGGAAGGAACGCTGCTCGACTACCTCGAACGCGTCTCACTGGTGGCTGACTCCGACCAAGTGCCGTCCGATGAGGAGCGTGGCGGCTTTCTGACGCTGATGACCGTTCACACCGCTAAGGGCCTGGAATTTCCCGTTGTTTTCGTCACCGGTATGGAGGATGGCATCTTCCCGCACCAGCGCTCCCTGGGCGAAGAAGCTGAACTTGAAGAGGAACGCCGCCTCGCGTATGTGGCGATCACGCGAGCCCGCTCACGCCTGTACCTGACGAGGGCGGGGCAGCGCTCCGCCTGGGGCACACCGCAGGAATTTCCGCCCTCACGCTTCCTGGATGACATTCCGCCCGAGCTGATCGATGAGCGCTCCTCCATGACGTCGACAGAACGCCTGCGTCAGGTGCACCGACAACGCACCGACCGGTACGGTGACGCTGATGCGGCACCGGCATTCGGGTCAGGGCATTCAAATCTGAGGAGCGCTGCTTTCCGCCTTGCGGGTCGGCGCGCTGTCCGAATGGGAGTTCCACCGGCTCAACAGGCGGAGCCTCCCTCGGACACGACGTCGCTGGTACTGAAGACCGGTGACGTGGTCGAGCATGCGACGTTCGGACGTGGCACCGTGCTGAGCGTGGAAAACAGTGGGGCGCGGGCCGTGGCGCGTATTGACTTTGCCGGCCGGACGAAGAATCTGCTGATCCGAATGGCTCCGCTGACGAAGATTTCATAGGAATTTTGTCCAAAGGGTAGGACTGAAGGCCTCCTTCACGGTAGTCTGAAGGCGATGTCTCGATGTCAAGGTAATTTGTGGCGTCGAAGAAGATCGTGCGAATACTGAAAAGGAGACAGGCGTGGACCTATACGAGTACCAGGCGAAGGAACTGTTCAAATCGCATGACGTGCCAATCCTGCCGGGTATCGTCATCACCGAGGCTGATCAGGCAGTTGACGCTGCGCACACGTTGAACGCTGACCTTCTCGTCGTGAAAGCGCAGGTGAAAACGGGCGGCCGCGGGAAAGCCGGTGGCGTCAAACTGGCTCGCAGCGGCGACGAGGCCCGCGAACATGCCAGCAAGATTCTCGGCATGGACATTAAGGGGCATACCGTCAATACGGTGATGATCACCGCCGGATGCGATATTGCCGAGGAATATTACTTCTCAATCTTGCTCGATCGTGCGAACCGTCAGCACCTGGCGATGTGTTCACGTGAAGGCGGCATGGACATTGAAACCCTCGCCAAGGAGCGCCCCGAAGCACTGGCCCGCGTTCCCCTGGATGCGCAGCGCGGCATTGACGAGGACGTTGCGCGCGACATCCTGACTCAAGCAGGATTCGAGGGCGACACGCTCGAAAAGATCGTGCCGATCCTTGTCAAGCTCTGGGACACCTATCACGGCGAAGATGCCACGCTGGTGGAAGTCAACCCGCTCGTCCTGACACCAGAAGGCGATGTCATCGCGCTGGACGGCAAAGTCACGCTCGATGACAACGCGCGCTTCCGTCATGCCGAGCATGAACAGTTCATCGATACTGCAGCTGAAGACCCTCGCGAAGCAATGGCGAAAGCGGCGGGCTTGAATTATGTGCGGCTGCAGGGCGAAGTCGGCATCATCGGTAACGGTGCCGGCTTGGTGATGTCCACCCTCGACGTTGTTGCGCTCGCAGGCGAGGAATACGGTGTCAAGCCCGCGAACTTCCTGGACATCGGCGGCGGCGCATCAGCAGATGTCATGGCGAAAGGCCTGGATGTCATCCTCGGAGACGAACAGGTGCGCGCCGTGTTCGTCAACGTGTTCGGTGGGATCACTGCATGCGACCAGGTGGCGCAAGGTATCGTTGAAGCACTGTCGATCCTCGGTGACAACGCCACGAAGCCGTTGGTGGTGCGCCTTGACGGAAACCGCGTTGATGAGGGACGCGAAATCCTCCAGCAAGCCAGTCACCCGTTGGTCCACATGGCACACACCATGGACGGAGCAGCCCGCATGGTGGCGCAGCTGGCTGCCGGCGTCGAGCCCGACCCTGAAGACACATCCGATCCGGCCGCCCCGCTGGCCTGAAACCTGGAAGCACAAGGAGACTTCTCATGTCGATTTTTCTTGACTCACACTCACGCGTCATCGTCCAGGGCATGACCGGATCAGAGGGACGCAAGCACACCCAGCGCATGCTCAACTCGGGCACCGCCATTGTCGGCGGCGTCAACCCGCGCAAAGCCGGACAGTCCGTGACATTCGATGTCCAGGGATACGGGCCGATGGCTGACCAGGTCACCGACGGTCCTGTCGACATCCCTGTGTTTGGAACGGTTGCAGAAGCAGTGAAGGAAACGGGTGCCACAGTATCCGCCATTTTCGTGCCGCCGGCATTTGCGAAAGACGCTGTACTCGAAGCTGTCGATGCCCGCGTGGAGACGGTCGTGGTCATCACCGAAGGCATCCCGGTCGCTGACTCCACGGAGTTCGTGGCCCGCGCACGTGAAGCGGGCGTGCGCGTGATCGGACCGAACTGCCCAGGCATTATCAGCCCCGGACAGTCGAACGTCGGCATCACCCCGGCAGACATCACCGGCCGGGGACGGCTGGGACTGGTATCGAAGTCAGGCACACTGACCTACCAGATGATGTTCGAACTGCGTGACATCGGCTTTACCACCTGCCTGGGAATCGGTGGTGATCCGGTCATCGGCACCACGCACATTGACGCGCTCGAAGCCTTTGAAAATGACCCCGACACCGAACTGGTCGTCATGATCGGTGAAATCGGTGGCGACGCGGAAGAGCGCGCAGCTCAGTGGATTTCCGAACACATGACCAAACCGGTGGTGGCCTACGTTGCCGGCTTCACGGCTCCGGAAGGCAAGACGATGGGGCATGCCGGCGCGATCGTGTCTGGATCTTCCGGCACGGCCGCGGCGAAGGCTGAAGCACTCGAGGCCGTCGGCGTGCGGGTGGGCCGCACACCTTCCCAAACTGCCATCATCGCTCGCGAGATTCTGCAGAAATAACATCCGGTCGTGCACCGCTGATCGTGAATGAACTTTCTCATGGTCGGCGGTGCACCTCCATGTGTGGGCGCGGATGCGAGACGATGAAGAACGATGACGCACTCACCTGACTCTTCCCCATCGCAGCGCCCTGACAGGCAGCGCGCAGAAGCGGACCTGTCCGCTGATGAGATCCCAACCGAGGTGGTTGGCGCGTGGCTTGAGGAGGAAGACCGTGAAGCAGGTGCGTCGCTGATTTTTGTGCCGGCTCACGATGAGGCAGACAGTGATGATGAACCCGAATTGGATAATTCGGAAAAAGAAACTGAACGCCTCGACCTTGACGGAACCGATGAATCGGCACCTGAGGTGCACGACGAGGAACCTCACACCACTCGCACCGCCGTGCGGCGACGCACGATCCGCATCGCACTGCCTGACGGGTGGGCACGCTCCGGCCTGGCCGGCATTGAGGCGGCCCTGATCGGATGGGCGTTCATGATGGTCGTGACGCTGGTGGGGTACTGGTTCGTCTCGCAGAACCCCTGGCTGGCGTCGACCAGCTGGGACGATGCTCGGGCAGTGGGTGGTGACCTCTGGGCTGCGACGCTGGGAGCGCCGATCACGGTGGGGCAGAGCGACATCCTCGCCATTCCGACACTGCTCGGAGCGCTGCTGATCATCATTTTGCGTGTTCTTCTGCTGCCGGGACGGGATTTTCCTGCCGCCGCGCAGTGGATGGCTGTCCCCACGTTTGCAGTCACGGCGCTCATTACAGCTGGAGCGTCCTCGGCTCACATCAACGTGTGGCGCGCACTGCCCGGTGCGCTCGTCATTCCGCTTCTGGCAGCGACCTGGGCGGTAGTTGCTGCTCGACACACGTGGACATGGCCCACGATTTCATCTGAACGGCGCGAATCGTTGACATGGCTGTGGTCAGGGCTGCGCCTTGGTCGCGTTGCCGTGGCACTGACAGTGCTGTTCAGCCTGATCATGAGCGCCGTGTCAATCCTTGTTTCTCTTCAGCGTATCTCCGGTATCCACGAACTGCTCTTTGCTTCGACCAAGGACACGGTCATCATCAACATTGTTCAGGCCTTGTTTGCTCCGTCGATCATGGCATGCGCACTGGCGTGGATCGCGGGGCCTGGTTTCTACGTGGGTGCCGACGCCCTCCATTCAGCGGCGAACGCACCTGTTGCGCCGATTCCGGCGATCCCGATTCTTGCGGCCGTCCCACAGACAGCTCCGGGCCACTGGGTGGCCTGGGCGCTGGTGGGAGTGGGAATCCTGCTGGGCGCATGGGCGGCGTGGCGGCATCGTATGACGCACCTGTGGAAACAGGCGGCTGCGATAGGAGTGGCCACCGTGATCACTGCGCTCGTCATCGCAGCGTGGCTTGCCTCGTCGCGCATGTCGTTGGGGTCGACCCGTCTGAGTGTCGTTGGCCCGCGCGTGTGGTGGAGCGTGCTGTTCGTCGTACTGGAAGTGTGCATGGTCGCGCTCGCGGTGTCCCTGGCAGCACATCCGACCACGATCGCGTGGGTGCGCCGAGCGGCCGCAGCTTTGACGGCGTGGACGAAGGCGCGTATTGCCGCATGGAAGGAGAATCGCGCCCAGTCATCGACGAGGGAGACGCCCCTTCCAGCTCCTGACCTGAATGAAGCCGGCGAAGAGACGCCGGAGGAAGAGGAAACGGCGCTGGAAGAAGAGGCGACAGAAGAACTGCCCGCTCCTCCGCGTGCTCCGGATGCCCGCATGGAAGCACTCAAAGCCAGCGCTGCGCCCACGGAACCCATCGCCGTGTCAGACAATACTGACAACAGTGACGAAGATCTGAAAGATCACAGCTAGTCGCATATCCGGCGCCGCCCTCGTACACTAAAAGAGGCCGCAACTGGCGAGGGTGGAGGACCACCGGGAAGCGGCTGAAGCAGCCTCGCACGGCGCCGCCCGCCTGGGCGCTGAGGACCGACCTTGAACCCCCTTGGAGGAAGAATTGTCAGTCCGTTTGGATAACCTCGAACCCGTTGATGTCCGCCCGATCCGCAGAGCACTGATCTCCGTTTACGACAAGACCGGCCTGGTTGACCTGGCTCGCGCACTCGCTGATGCTGGCGTCGAAATCGTGTCCACCGGTTCAACTGCACAAAAAATCCGTGACGCGAAGATTCCTGTGACGCCCGTGGAAGACGTGACTGGTTTCCCCGAGGTGCTGGAAGGTCGCGTCAAGACGCTGCATCCGAAGATCCATGCCGGCATTCTCGCTGATCAGCGCAAAGCCGATCACCGCCAGCAGCTCGAAGACCTGGGGATCGCAGCATTCGACCTGGTGGTATGCAATCTGTACCCATTTGAGGACACGGTTGACTCGGGCGCAGGATTCGACGAATGCGTTGAGCAGATTGACATCGGCGGCCCGTCGATGGTGCGCGCTGCTGCGAAGAACCATCCCTCCGTTGCCATTGCTACCAACCCGGAGCAATACGACGCGGTGATCGACGCTGCACGCTCTGAGGGATTCACTCTGGAGGAGCGTCGCGAACTGGCAGCGGCCGCATTCCGTCACACAGCAGATTACGACGCCGCCATCGCTGACTGGTTCGAAGACGAACTGGATGCTGACCTTGATGTTGACGAGTCGGCTGAAGCCGAAGACGTTGATGACGCACAGTGGCCACCGGTGCTGGTCTCTGCTTTCGAACGCCTCCACACCTTGCGTTATGGCGAAAACCCGCATCAGGATGCCGCCGTATACGGCGACATCGTCGAGCTGATGGGCGAGGGCGAAGTTGACGTTGAGTTTGACGAGCCAGGCGATGAACAGGACGGCGACGACACGACCCAGGACCTGCTGCCTGGCATCGCGAACGCGCGCCAACTGCATGGCAAAGCGATGAGCTACAACAACTACACCGATGGTGACGCAGCACTGCGCGCAGCATTTGACCATGACGAGCCGTGCGTGGCCATCATCAAGCACGCGAACCCGTGTGGGATCGCCATTGGCGCAGATGTGGCGGAAGCACACCGCAAGGCGCATGCATGCGATCCTGTGTCAGCATTCGGCGGAGTGATCGCAGTCAACCGTGAGGTCAGCGTCGAACTGGCCAGGCAGATCAAACCGATCTTTACCGAGGTCGTCCTGGCGCCCTCCTACGCCGAAGGCGCACTGGAAGTACTGGAAACGAAGAAGAACCTGCGAATCCTGCAGGTAGTGCCACCGGTACGCGGAGCCCTGGAGTTCAAGCAGATTTCCGGGGGACTGCTGGTGCAGGAACGCGACGACATTGACGCTGACGGTGACGATCCGGCGAACTGGACTTTGGCGGCAGGCGAGCCGGCCGATGAGGCAACACTGCGGGACCTGGAGTTCGCATGGCGCACCGTGCGAGCCGTGCGGTCGAACTCAATCCTGCTGGTTCACGACGGAGCAAGCGTCGGGGTTGGCATGGGGCAGGTCAACCGCGTGGACTCCTGCCGTCTGGCGGTCGAACGCGCGAACACGCTGGGTGGTCGCACAACAGGTGACGCCGCTGCTGACAAGGTGGATTCGGCGGGCGGTGCACGCACGGCTGATGTGGTCGCTGACGAGCCGGAGCGCCGCTCCGAAGGTGCCGTTGCCGCCTCGGACGCATTCTTCCCGTTTGCTGACGGCCTCCAGGTGCTGATCGATGCCGGCGTGAAAGCTGTCGTTCAGCCCGGTGGATCGATCCGCGACAACGAGTCGATCGAAGCGGCACAGGCCGCTGGCATCACGATGTACATGACGGGAACCCGTCACTTCGCGCACTGACAGGCGCTCAACGATCTGCATATGCGGGGTAGAGTCAGCTCTACCCCGCAATGTAGATGGGGCTGTCTTCGCACGCATGGGCCTGCCTCCTCATAATGGAACGCAGACCGACACGTCAACGTGAGGAGCTTAGTCCATGTCCACGGTAGCCAAACGAATCATCATCGCCCTGGTGGCACTGATTGTTGTCGCCGCTGCGATGCTTGGAGTCGCTGTCGTCAGGTGGGGACCCAACTTCGGTATTTGGCTGACTGAGCCCAGTCCACAGCGCTACGGTGAAGTCGCCCTCGGCCATCTTGACCAGGGAATCAACGCATCGTCCGAAGCCTGGCAGGATGAGCGCCCACGAGTCGAACAGGCAATCAGCGAAGCCACCAGCATTGACGAGGTCGACGCTGTCCTGTCCGATGCCGTCAAAATTGCGGGAACGAAGCACTCGTTCTTGATGATGCCGGACGAAGCGCAAGAAGCCGTCGACGAGTACGAAGCGCCGAGCGTGGAAGAAAACGACGGTGTCGTGACTGTTCATATGCCCGCGTTTATGGGCACACCCGACCAGGGCAGCGAGTACGCGCAAACTATTGCGCAAGCTGTGTCCGGAGCGAATGTGTGCGCGGCGGTGATTGACCTCAGTGAAAACGGTGGTGGCGACATGGGGCCGATGATTGCCGGTATCTCGCCACTGATTCCTGACGGTCCCGTGTCCTACTTTGTTACGGGCGGAGGCGAAAGCGCCGTCATGTTGGAGAGCGGGAAGGTCAGCGGCGGCGGAAGGCCCACGACCGTTGACATCACGGAAAAGTCAGAGGTGCCGGTCGCGATTGTCACCGGTGAACACACTGGCAGCTCCGGTGAGCAGGCTTTGCTCGCTTTTAAAGGCGTACCGAATACGCGCGTGTTTGGCCAGCCGACCGCAGGATATGCCACGGTCAATACACCGTTCCCGCTGTATGGAGGAAAGCAGCTTGTGGTCACAGTCGGCGTGACGAAAGACCGCATGGGAACGACTCACGCGGAAGATCCGATCGCACCGGATGTGACGGTGGAACCGGCTCAAGCGGTGAACGCGGCAACGCAATGGGCGCGCGACCAGGGTTGTCGGTAGATCGCTCAGCGTTGCCCTGCCGCGAACTCGCCTGTATTCACGTCGATGACCATGCGTTCAGGTCCGGCAATGGCGGGCTCAAAACGCATGATCCAGGACCAGTCCATGCGCATCTGGCCGGGGTCCTTGATGTTCTAATTTACCGACTGTAATATTAGGGTGTTAACTGCCGTGAAAGGACAATGATGACTGACGCTGCTTACCCATTCCAAGATGCTGCTTTGTCGACCACTGAACGCGTCGACGACCTGCTGGGACGCCTGACGGTTGAAGAAAAAGCCGGACAACTGACCCAGTACTTCTACCTCGCTATGGCGTTGAACCAGCAGGACGGCGCGCCCGCTGACGGAGAAGATGCGAACACAGCCCAACGCGCGATGGTGGAAAAAGCGATTAAAGCGGGGCGGGTAGGATCACTCCTGTTCGTCAACGAAGCCTCTGAGACGAACCGGCTGCAGAAACTGGCGATTGAGCACCATCGCTTCGGAATCCCATTGATCTTCGGCTACGACGTCATCCACGGTTTGCGTACCATCTTCCCGGTGCCACTGGCAATGGCAGCAAGCTGGGATCCTGACAGCGCCTCGGCCGCCCAGCGCATCGCAGCACGCGAGGCGCGTTCAGTCGGCATCCACTGGGCATTTGCACCGATGGTCGACATTGCACGAGACCCGCGATGGGGACGCATCATTGAAGGCGCAGGTGAAGATCCCTACCTGGGCAGTGCGATGGCTGCCGGACAGGTGGCAGGCTTCCAGGGCGGTGCGGGCGCGGACGGCGCTGTGCCAGGTGACGCCATCCTTGCCGGTCCCAAGCACTTTGCCGGTTACGGTGCGGCTCGCGGCGGCCGCGACTACGAAGACGTCGACCTGTCCGATTCAGAACTTCACAACGTGTATCTGCCTCCGTTCCGTGACGCTGTTGCCGCTGGCGCACGCAACATCATGAGCGCGTACATGGATCTGAACGGCGTGCCTGCCTCGGGCAACAAGTGGTTGCTGACCGACACGCTTCGCGACGAATTCGGCTTCAAGGGGTTCGTTGTGTCTGACGCGAACGCTGTCCACTCGCTCACCGTCCAACACTTCGCCAAGGACCTGCCCGATGCGGGCGCGCGAGCCGTCAACGCCGGTCTTGATATGGAAATGGCGATGTTCGAGGCCGCATACGAGCACCTGCCCGAAGCGGTAGAGGACGGACGTGTCTCGATGGAGGTGCTGGATGAAGCCGTCCGTCGCGTACTGCGCGCCAAGTTCGACCTTGGCCTGTTTGAACATCCATATGTTGACGAAGGAGACGCTGCCGCAACCCTGTCCACACCTGAGCATCGCGACGCAGCACAGCACGCTGCTGAACGCACATTCGTGCTGCTGAAGAACGAACACTCCACGCTGCCGCTCAAGGCAGACAAGACGTCTTCCATCGCAGTGATCGGTGAGCTGGCCAACGCACGGCGAGACCCGTTGGGCCCATGGTGCTTCAAGTACGACATCGATGAAACAGTGACGATCCTGGACGGTATTCGCCAGCGCGCCGGTCAGGATGTGAACGTTGAGTTTGAACCTGGCGCGGGAGTAGGGGAGCGCCTCTATCCCTCGATGTTCGACGATAATGAACCGGTCGTGGACCGCACCCCCGAGGACTGGGATGATGACGCGCACATTGACGCCGCCGTGAAACTTGCTGCACGCAGCGATGTTGCGGTCGTGGTGATCGGCCAGCATCAGAACCAGATCGGTGAGAAGGCCTCCGTGTCCACCTTGGAACTCCAGGGGCGCCAACTGGAGCAGCTCCAGCGTCTGGCAGAGACGGGAACCCCCCTCGTTGTCCTGTGTATGTCGGCCCGCCCGCTGGACCTGACTTGTGTTGATAGTCATGAGGGCGTCGGTGCGATCATGCAGGTCTGGTATCCGGGGACGCGTGCAGGTGCAGCCGTGGCAGCCGCGCTGTTTGGTGATGTCTCGCCTGCCGGTCGCCTGCCGATCACATGGCCACGCAACGTGGGGCAGGTGCCGATGGTCTACAACCACTACCGCACGTTCCAGCCCGAAGGCGCAGGTGAGCGTTACTTCAACGAGCCGAGCACGCCGCTCTACCCGTTCGGATACGGCTTGAGCTACGCGTCATTTGAGTATTCGAATCCGCGTTTGGATCGTGATCAGATCCGCGTCGGTGAGACAGCCACGCTCAGCGTTGACGTCACGAATACCGGGGATGTGGATGCCGACGAGGTTGCCCAGCTGTACATCCACCAGTGCTACGGCACGTCCTCGAGGCCTTTGCGTGAGCTTAAGGGATTCTCACGTGTGAGCATCCCGGCCGGTGAGACCGTGACGGTGACGTTCCCCCTCGGCCCCGATCAACTGCGGTACTGGAGCGCGGTCACGAAGGACTGGGTCCAGGACGCCACGCGCATCGAACTGTATGTGGGTGGTGATTCCAACGCGCCTTTGGCAGGTTCGCTGACGGTGACGCAGTGATTGTGGCGCATGGGTCGTCCGTACGGCTACGATGAGCCTGTGAGCACTGAAAATCGTCCTGTTCTTGTTGTTGACTTTGGCGCCCAGTACGCGCAGCTGATTGCGCGTCGTGTCCGTGAGACCTCTGCGTACTCGGAGATCGTGCCGCATACGATGCCGGCCGTCGAGATGCTTGCGAAGGATCCGGCTGCGGTGATCCTGTCCGGCGGCCCGTCATCTGTGTACGCGGACAACGCGCCAACGTTTGACACTGAGCTGTTCACGTCAGGCGTCCCAGTGCTCGGCATTTGCTATGGGTTCCAGGTCATGGCGAAGGCTTTGGGCGGCACCGTCGGCAAGACGGGAACGCGCGAATACGGCCATACGTCGCTCACGATTGACGAGGGCGCCTCCAGCGCGCTGCTTGCTGGTACTCCGGCAGAACAGTCCGTGTGGATGAGTCACGGTGATGCGGTGCAGCAGGCGCCGGATGGTTTCACTGTGACGGCCAGCACGCAGGAAACACCTGTTGCCGCGTTCGAGGATCAGTCGCGCCGGCTCTATGGTGTGCAGTGGCACCCTGAGGTGCATCACAGCGAGTTTGGCCAGAAGCTCATTGAGAACTTCATTCACGAGTGCGCGGGTATTGGCACTGATTGGACTCCCGGGTCGATTATTGATGATCAGGTGGCGCGTATTCGTGAGCAGGTGGGCGATGCGCGCGTGATCTGCGGTCTGTCCGGCGGCGTGGATTCCTCGGTTGCTGCCGCGCTGGTGCACAAAGCGGTGGGCGATCAGCTGACGTGTATTTTTGTTGATCACGGGTTGCTGCGTGCGGGTGAGCGTGAGCAGGTCGAGCATGATTACGCGGGCACGATGGGGATCCGCGTGGTGACGGTGGACGAGTCGGAGCGTTTCCTGAATGCTCTGGCTGGCGTGAGCGACCCGGAGCAAAAACGCAAGATCATTGGCCGCGAGTTCATTCGTTCTTTCGAGGCTGCGCAATTGAAACTGGTGCGTGAGGCCGGTGAAGCGGGCGCGGAGATCAAGTTCCTCGTACAGGGCACGCTGTACCCCGACGTTGTTGAATCCGGTGGCGGCGAGGGTGCTGCGAACATCAAGTCGCACCACAATGTCGGTGGACTGCCGGAGGACTTGAACTTTGAGCTGGTGGAGCCGCTGCGCACGCTGTTCAAGGATGAGGTGCGCGCCATTGGCCTGGAACTGGGCGTGCCGGAGAACATTGTGTGGCGTCAGCCGTTCCCCGGTCCTGGCCTGGGAATTCGCATCATTGGTGACGTGACGCGCGAACGCCTGGAGATTCTGCGCGCCGCGGATCTGATTGCCCGCGAGGAGCTGACCGCTGCCGGGCTGGATCGTGAGATCTGGCAGTGTCCGGTGGTGTTGCTGGCGAATGTGCATTCGGTTGGTGTTCAGGGCGATGGCCGCACCTATGGCCATCCGATTGTGCTGCGCCCCGTGTCGTCCGAGGATGCCATGACGGCCGACTGGTCGCGCGTACCGTTCGATGTCCTGGCCCGCATCTCTAACCGCATCACCAACGCGGTGCCCGAGGTCAACCGTGTTGTCCTGGACGTGACCAGCAAGCCGCCGGCAACGATTGAGTGGGAGTAACGGAAGGGCATATTTCTCCAGCTAAGCATGCTAAACCCCTCTGTCGACTTGCGCTTGGCAGAGGGGTTCTTTAAGCCTTTGGAAGCCTCTTGGGGCCATTTCGGCAACCGTCGCGCTAAATCCCAAGCGCCCTCATCTCTATCGAGCAGCGGTACCTGTCCTCCTGGTCCAGCAGCTTGAAGGCCGATATCTCGTAGCGCGGCAGGTCGCCGCGAAGTCCCTGACCGCGCGCGAAGGCGACGAGCGAAGCGTGGGCGCGACCGAGTCCCGAGCAGGGGCCGTCGTAGCTCGCGACCACGTACTCGCCGGCCTCGAGCTCGACGGTCGCGCCGCTATAGGCGGAATCGTCCGGCAGCACGTAGAACAGGTCGTCGTAAGCAACGTCTCGATCAGGAGTGGGCGCTTCCCTGCACACGCCGCCATAGGGTGCGAGCTCTGCCATCAGACCAGCCTCGGCGAGAAGCGCTGCGACTTCCAGGTCACGTCTCACGACCAGGTCGTCAGGATAGGCGCCGAGGCCGACTGCGGCGACGCCGAGCATGGCGATCCTTCGCGCAGGGCGCCTGATGACCCCGATGGACCTGGCATCTATCTCGCATGCTGCTCGGGCCTGCCGGGCGACCTCGTCTATACGCTCGAGGGATTTTCGCAAGCTCGCAATGCGAGCTTCAATCTTGCCGCGTGTGGCATCGAGCGACGTGGCAAGAGCGCGCGCGTCGTCGGTCTCGAGCACACGCTTCACCTCCTGCAACGGCATGCCGGAATCCGCCAGAGCCCTCACCGACAGGAACCGGTAGCGCTGCGATGCCAGGTACAACCTGTAACCGCTCTCCGCAACACGAGCAGGCTTCAGGAGCCCCATCTGGTCGTAGTGGATGAGCGTGTTCTTCGTCGTGCCGCACAGCTCGGCGAACTCGCCGGATTTTAGGAATCTCATTTTCGCCCCTTGACTCTATGGTTACCCGAGAGTTTAGCATAGCTTTTGCTATGGAACATCGAAAGGATTGGGGGTCCCATGTACTACCTCTTTTTGGCGGTCGCCGTCGTCTTTGAATGCGGTGCTACGTTCTACATGAAGCTGTCGGACGGCTTCAGCCAGCTCGGTCCGTCCATCGGCTGCCTGGCGCTCTACGGCCTCTGCTTCGGGTTCTTCTCGAAGGCGCTGCAGGGCATTCCGCTGAGCGTCGCCTACGCGTCGTGGGGCGCACTCGGCATCATCATGGCCACGGGGATATCGGTGTTCGCATTCAAGGAGCCGCTCAATGCCCCGATGATCGCGGGCATTGTCATGTGCGTCGCAGGGGTCCTCGTCGTGAACATCTTCTCTACCCACTAGTCGCAGGCAGGGCATTTCGCCTGAACGTTGCACGAAGGTGCTACACATCGTATCGCGAAGAGCCGAGCGGGGTTCGTCCTTTCGTTGGATCCGTCCGCTTGTTAAGAGCGCCCAAGCCTAAAACGAGTACACGATTCTGCTGATTTGTACTCACCTTTTAAAAATGAGTAATACTCCCCATCACTGACCTGCGGCTGTGACTACTCCCCGAGGGTCTCGTGATCACTCCCCGAGGGCTGAGTACAGAAAGTGTACTCAGTGGTGAGTACAGGTGAGTACACCCTTGGAGCCGCTTCGTGAAAATACTCCCCAATAACGAAACGCCACGAGCGAGCACGCAGCGGCACGGGCGAGCACGAGACGACAAACTGTTAGCGTGTGGAAACTAGCCTTGTGACAGTTGAGTGGGAATAGATCCCGGTCATTTGAAAAGGCATCTTGGCAAATTCGGGGTAACCGGCGAGACATCAAGAATAATATGCGGAAATGGTCTAATCGCTTTAGTCCGGAGGCGCCGGATTATGCGGTGGCAGCGGCCGGCTCTCTCCTTAATCTCTCAGCTCATAAATGATCCGGTTACCCCGTGGGTAAGGCGCGATGCGCTGAACCTTTACCCGTTGAGCTTCCGCGAGTTTTTTCGATGCAACCGGGAACGTCCCTCTGCGGAAGCTACTGGATTCCGAGAACACCGACAGCGTGAAATCGTTTGTGTCAAAACTTACGGCGCTGTTACGCCAATACTACGTGGTCGGGGGCATGCCGGCGGCGGTTGACGCCTTCGCGCAGAATGCGGGACTCGCGGAGGTGCGTATGATTCAAACCGGCATTGTAAGAGGGGTACCAGCGTGATTTCGCGAAGCATGCGCCTTTCGCGCTACCGCCCGGGATGACGGAAGCGTTGGAGTGCGCAACGTGCCACTGTACGCAATGTCGAATACGCGGGAGTGTGGAATCTCTGCTAATGGCAGCGTTAGTTAAGCGCACGTACTTTTCTGGATGCCAAACCTGCACCGGCGGCAGCGGCTAGTCCCAAAGCAAGAATTGCTGACAATCCGCTAGCGCCGGTCTTAGGCATTTTGCGACGCACTCTCTTCACCGCTGTGGAGCCCTCTTCGCCTGGCTCGTTTGGTACCACAGAGCTTTTGGAGACCTTGACGGTTAGCTGGATCGTGTCGTCGTCAGTTGCTACTGCGTCCTTGCCGTCCGGCCACTGGATTGCGTCCCAAGTGAATGAGAATGCTTTTCGCGTGCCAGATTTTGAGGTGGCCATCGCGCTGAATCTACCCTCTACTGTGCCGACAATGGTCAGGTTCGCGTCAACGTCCGCATCTTCGTCAATCATGATTCCAGGGACGGTAATCTTCATCCAACCTTCCGCACCGCCGGCGGCGTCCACAACCTGTTCAAGATCGGAATAAGTCTTGATGGCGGCGGGGTCAGTCAGTGCGAAGACGACGGTTACGGTCTGGGCGTTAGCTGTCACATCTTTGACTGTGAAGCCAGCACCGAAATCGGCAACCCCAACCTGTGTGGCGTCGAGATTGGCCGGCAGGCTCATGCCATCCGGAATAGTGAACGTGGCGACGAACGAGAAGTCTTTCACGTCCAGAGCGATTTCATCGTGATTAACCTCAGGATACAAGGCTTCAATTCCGCCCATCTGTTCATGAATAGGCGTCACTTGCAGGGCACCGGTCAGGTCGAATGTGGAACCTTGAGGCAGGGTAATGACTTCATCATGCTCGGTGTCGGTGCCGACCAGCATGTCGCCGGGCAGCTCGCCAGCTATCGGCGACGGGACTTGCACAGTGAACTGGATAGCCTTGCTGTTGGCGGGTGCCATCACGTCTTTGCCCTCGGGTGTTTGTTCCCCAATCCACTTGAAGAAGAACTCCCGCTGTGTGCCAGCGGCTGAGGTTGCCAGGGCGTTGAATGTGCCAGACACTTCGCCACTTACAGTCAGCTGTGTGCCGCCTGAGACGTCCTTATTCACGGTTACGCCCGGGATCGTCACCTTCATGGTCGAGTCAATCTTGTTGACGGCGTCCTTGAGCTGCTGATAATTCACAATCCCGCTCTTAAGTGTCATGGTCACTGTGACGGTTTTACCCTCCACTGAAACGTCAGAGATAGTGAATGTGTCGGCAAGACCTTCGGCTTTCACCGTATCTTTGGTTAGGTTATCGGGTAAGGTCATGCCGTCCGGAATCGTGAAAGAGGCGGCAAATGTCGAAGCCACATCGCTAAGGTTGATGCTCGACAAGTTTGTGACACCAGGGTATTGGAGCTCAATCGCGTTCATCTGATTCTTGACGACCTCAGAGCCTAGGGTGCCGGTGAAATCAATATTCTCGCCTTGAAAAGCGTCATAAACGTGAGTGTTCTCAGTGTCGTTTCCGACCAGAATGTCGCCAGGCAGTACAGCTTCATAAGGTTTAACCACCAGCAAGGTTTGCTGGATTGTGGAGTCGTCCTTGGCGCGAACGTCCTTGGCCGTATCGGTTTGGTCACCTGTCCAGGTGAAAGTGAATCTATGCAACCTGGGTGCAGGGTTTTCTGCCTGAGCCCTAAAGAGCGCCCTAGCGCTACGAGCAGACACTTTACTGGCTGTCGAGCCTTGCGCGACAGCGTTGAAATTGCCTTTGACAGTTCCGGTTACAGTGATTTCTTGGCCGTTGGTCACCTGTGCGGCGTCCAAGGTTAGACCTTTGACGGTGGCCGTAATCAGGTTTCGATTTCCAGCTCCGGTCGAAAAGACGGCATCCTTTAGCTGCTTGTAGTTTTTGATGCCGGGCTTTAACTTGAAAGTTACGTCCACTGTTTGACCGGTTACGCTAGTGCCTGCAAGCTCGAAGCAATCGCCCAACCCCGCCATCTCAACG
Source organism: Pauljensenia sp. C0170B5 (assembly GCF_056590195.1). Classification (NCBI taxonomy): domain Bacteria; kingdom Bacillati; phylum Actinomycetota; class Actinomycetes; order Actinomycetales; family Actinomycetaceae; genus Pauljensenia; species Pauljensenia sp. C0170B5. The sequence continues at coordinate 32,343 of NZ_JBWPVR010000014.1, forward strand.
GTGGGGTTAGCTGGGATAGCTACGCCATCCGGGAAAGTGATGGACGCGGTGAACGTCGAGCTCAGGCTGGACAATGCAATCTTGTCCGGGGTCTTAGCGTTCTCTGGGAAGACCCCTTCTATGCCCGTCATTTGGTTCTTTATACCGGCGGGATCAACGGCTCCGGTAATCTCGAAGGTGCTCTTCGAGCCCTCCGTGTAAACCCGCTTTATCTTGGTGGTCGCGTCAATCGAGTCAGCCCACATATCGGCGTCAATCGTCAGATCCGCTTTGGTCTCGAGCACTGTTGGGTCAGTTTTCCAAGACAAGTAATACGTGGTGTCAGCCGTAATATCTGGGTTTGCGCCAGGTATCTTGATGCCAAAGAAGCTGGAGTCATCAAACCGGACGCCCGAACCGCCTGCGCCGGCAGCCTTGCTCCAATAAGACTGGTTGGCTAGCAAATACCCCAATTTCTTGGCGTCCGCCTTGGCTGGGGTGATGTCGCCATAAGTCACCTTAGTCAGCAGTGTGCGGAACTTCTGCCCGTATGTAGCTGGCTGTTTCAGGACGGCAATCTCGCCGCCGCTGGCGTCGGTCTCAACAGTAAACTCTTCAGGATTTGTCTTGAATATGCTTGTTTCAGAGAAAATCCCGCCGTTAGCCGAGAAAGCGACCCGGTATTCGTTGTCTTTATATTGGGCGTACAAGTCAATTTGGGTGGTCTCTGCAGCGAATGTTAGCCCAGCGCCCGGTGCGACCTCGTCACCAGAGCCGTCTGGCGCCGTCGTCCACTTTACGAATGTCTTTCCTGCCGGTACAAAGGCGCTGACCTTGGCGGCGACTTCGTCGAAAGCTAGGGCAGTGGCCGTGGTGTCGTTGGGGTCAACATTTTGGATGTACTCTTCACCTGCACCATTGTGGTAAATGACGGTTTTTGCGTCCCATTTCGCATAAACCTCGATGTTGGTATCGAGCTGGGCATTCGCATAATCGAAAGTATGCTCTGCGCCTGCCGCGTCCTTATAGAACCAGCCTAGGAACTTTACGCCGTTAGCGTCAGTTGGTGTGTCGGGGTCAGTGTTACCCGTCACATCGTCGAGTTTGTAGCCGCGAACGGTTGATTTCGCCTTGTCAGCGGTGGTGCCGTCGGCGAAAGACGCATTAGCGTTTTGCAATTTGAAGGTGGCTGTGGCGGCTGGCGCCCAAATGTGCTTTTGCCCGTCTTTGGAGGCCTGCGCTACCGAATAGTTGTACCTGACGCCGTTGGCGTTGATCGGGTTCACGGTATTAATGGTGTTGTCCGCCAGCGTGAATAGCGAAAGCCATTCGTTACCGTTTTGGTCGCCGTTGGTTGGCGTAACGACATCGTGGTTGAAATCGGGGCTATAGGCAATCAAATATGACCCGCCGGTAACCACGTAAGAGCTTCCGGTGCCACGGTTAGCCCCGCCATTGTCAGCAGTGTTATTGCTGGCGTCGGTATTGACCACGCTATTGCCAGTAAAGGTGATCGAGCACGGCCCTGACGACTGCCCAGCGCCATAGGAGGGGTAATACTTCATGTTGGTGGTTTCCAGCACAGAGTTGGTGAATGTCGCCTCGCCAGGCTTGTAGTTGACGTTCAGGCCGCCGTCCGTGCTGTTCTTGATGACTACCTTTGAGTCGGTCACCGATAATTTCGCCGAGACCGTGATGCGTGAGCCATCGGCAGTGAGAGTGGAGCCGTTGACTAGCTCAGACGCGCCCAATAGGGCGAGGGTATTTTTGTAGGCTCTGACTCCTGTAGCTTTGTAAGCATAAAAGTCAGAGTGGTCGAGGTGTACCCCGCCTTTGCCCTTGTCCGGGTCGAAGTAATACCAAACGCCGCGGGTGGTAAGCGAGGAATTCGTCATGTAGAGGCCGGCGTACTGTTCGCTTTTTCCGGGTGTGGCTTGGACGTCCACCGTGCAATTGATGAACCTGGCGTCTGAGTTATAGACAAACCCTCGCCCCAAGCTGTTCTTTGCCGAGATAGTTAAAGCCTCGCGTGAGGTGCCGTTAATTTTGCCTTTTAGGTCGAAGCCGATGGTGTTGCGGTCGAGGATGTAGTTGCCATCGTTAAGCTCAGCGCCAGCCTGGATGGTCAATGCGGTGTTGTAGCCGGTCATTGTGACCGTCTTGCCTGGGGCGCTTAGTTTCGCACCACTTGTGATGGTTAGAAAATTGCCAGAGCCTGTGAATGTGACGTTCTTGTTGATAGCCAGGTCAGTGCCGGACGTGAACGCGCCGACGGTATGTATCGTCCCGCCATCGGATACTAGACCAAGCGCTTTCTCAAGAGTTTTGACGGCGGCGGTTTGACTGCCATCATTGTCGTCTGAGCCCGCTTTGCTATCTACCCAAACCTCAGAAACACCTTGCGGGGAGCGTAATTGCGGTTGGTTGGCGGTAGTGGCTTTCAGCGTTGTCTCAGATGCGGTCGACGAGACTGGGGTTTGGTTTTCTGCTGTTGGGGACGCGGCAGAATCGCCGGCGCTTGGTGTCGGGGTGCTTGACGCCTCGGTGGGTTGAGGAGAAGCAGCCACGACATTTTCCCCTGGTGCGCTGCTAAGGGTTGTCCTCGCGGTAGCGCTTGGCGTGGCATCCTCCGCCCCGGCTTGATCCTCAGCGAAAGCCGCTGCTGGTGTCATAAACAGCGCCAAAATAAGCGACAACGATGCAGCAACGATTCGCTTAGGCATTGCGGCGTTGCTTTGCAATTTTCTTTCCCTAGTCGCACCCATTATTTCCCCCCAGGGTCGTGAGCGGATGGCCATTCGTCGGCCAGAAATAAATACATTCTCACTGAATAATACCGTCTGTTCGGTTAACTAATCTAGGTAGATCAAAAAAGTTCACCCGTTAGTCGAGGGTTCCGAGGCGCAGAGTCTGTCGTATTCCTGGTTTTGTCACGCCATTCACGCTCCGTTGATACCGGGCTGCCGATTAGAAACGTTCCAGCTGTCTCTAGGTGCGTATAAGGATGGTTTTCGAGATTAGCCGACGCCTAGCCAGAGACTCGTTCCACTAACTCGCTGCCCAGGATTACCGGGCTGGTGATGATTGCCAGACGGCGAGAACCCCTTTCGATGAGCCGCCGAGCCCCGAGGTGTCCAGACTCAGTATTGTCTACGTCTACCCATGAGTTAAAGGTTGGGGCTTGGGTAGGTCTGCCGATGAAAACCATAGGAGCATTTTGGAGAGTTTGGATTTGGTGCGGCACCTGGTGATGCAAGGTGACGATTGCGCCATCGACGTGACCCTCATATAGGAAGGGACGTAGTTTAGTGTCCTCGCACCCACGATCAGCGAGCATAAGCAACAACTGCAGATGGGTGTCCTCGAATTCGCGGTTCACTGCGTTGACTATGACTGAGAAGAACAGATCCGAAAATAAGCGAGGTCTGGCAGATGCCCGTCGTGCTGCTGGCGGACGTCCGCTCGGCTGGTGTTCAGGGCGATGGCCGCACCTACGGTCACCCGATCGTCCTTCGTCCGGTTTCGAGCGAGGATGCTATGACCGCCGACTGGTCGCGCCTGCCGTTCGATGTCCTGGCCCGCATCTCCAACCGCATCACCAACGCGGTGCCGGAAGTCAACCGCGTTGTCCTGGACGTGACCAGCAAGCCGCCGGCAACGATTGAGTGGGAATAGCGGAAACTGGCTTCTGAACTCGCGTTTTGGTGCTGCCGAGTACCACCTGATGCTGTTTCGGCATCGCCTCAGAACAAAGCCGCCAGCGAAATAGTGGGAATAAAAGCCCTCGACCCCTCTGGTTCGAGGGCTTTCTTTTTGCATTCCTACCTGGGAAAACGGTTCAATTATTCCCGCATGCCCCTACTGGGCGGTACGGCGGAGCACTCGGCGGTACGGGAATAATGGGGCCCTGCGGGAATAATTCACAATTCGGGTCCCCCGAGGGGCGATTTCGCGCGGCCGAAACTAAGTTGAAACTGCGAGGTGGATTCAAGCCCTCGTCAATTGCATTTGCCCAGGTCAACAAACGGGAATAATAAAACGCGAAAATCGGTTTCCGCAGTTTCAGTGACCCCGAATGCCGCCGAATAACGCCGCGTATCTTGCTGTGTTCGGGCACGTAATTATTCCCTTAACAGAGCTTCCGGGGTGCCGATTTCATGCGGGAATAACGGAACAGCCTCCGGAGAACCGGAGGCTGTTCGCAAGGAAACGTCAATTTAACTGGGGAGATATCAGAAAGAGGTCTTCCAGTCGGCGTAAGCGGCCTCGTCTATTTCGCCGCGTTCGAGCTCGAGATGCGCGAGGAGCCCGAGAGGGGGCTCTGGCTCACGGCGAACTGGCACCAGGTGCGCGACGACTGGCGCGCCGACGCGCCTGCGGACGACATCCCGGCTGCGTGCAGGTCCCGCGGGTGGCGCTTCATACTGGCCTCGGAGGCCGAACTCGGGCAAGCCGGTCGCGTCCTGCTCGACGGCGATGAGGCGTTCGCCCGGGTGCGGGGCTTCCTGTGTGACGCGGCTGCGATCGGCGCCTGCTACCGCGAGCACGTGGGCCCTCCCTCAAAACCGCTGAAGTCGCAGATTAGGGACCTGCAGCGCGCGCTGGGGAGGGCGGAGGTCCCGGGCGTGCCGGACGAGCTGGCGAGGCTGCTCGCGCAAGAGAAGGAAGAGGGCGCCGAGGATGGCGCCCGCAAGGTCAAGGAAGATTGGGGTGACGTCGATGAAGAGGCTTGGTAAGTTCCTCAAGGCGGTGCTTAAGGTCACGCTGGGCTTTTTTCGTCTGGCTGTTCCGCGCTGTGTTCAAGTGGGCGATGTAGACGATGACCGTTTGCCTGCCTAGGCAAGCATTCGCTGTTATGAGCATGATAGTAGTGCAAGGAGATTCATCCGTTCTAGACGGCAAACGGCCGAGCGATTGGGTTTCGCTCGGCCGTTGTTTCTTTAACCTGACTGATTCTAATTTAGAAAGAAATCATCGACTTCTTCGCGCATGTGCAGGATTTCGCTATCTGGAACGTTAAGGCTTGCCGCCAGCTCAATGGAGCCGGAAAAAGCCATGGCGGAATTCGAGGAGAATGCCTTTTCTAGAAGACTGATGTATTTGATCATATTCTCACGAAGGTCGCTGATGCATGCGGCGTATTCGCTTTCGAGCTCTGTATCGAGGGCCTTCAGCTCCTGGGCATAGTGCGCGAGCAGCTCCGCCTCTCGTTTGTTATAGAAATCCTTTCCCAATTCGTACACGGTCGCCCCTACGGCGTTGCCGACGAGGGCGCCCAGAATCGGGATCGGAATGATAACCTGGCCCACGAAGCTCGAGAATGCGCTCACGGACGCATCGAGGCACGCGATTTCGGAACGTTCTATAAACTCGATCTCCGTCAGCTCGCCGCCGCGGAACCTGTAAGCGCATTCTGCGACGCCGAATGACGCAGTGACCAGCGCGCTTGCGACAGATGAGGGCGTGGCCGTGTAGTTGTTCAGCCAATAAACAGCTCCACCGCGAACCCCGCCCTTGACGAGTCCCATGCCGGAATCTTTGGCGATTTCCTCCCAGTCATCCTGGGTCAAGTCGTCGATACGCTTTCCGTTCCCGAGATGGCGCTTCATTGAAATGACGAATGCCGTTCCCGCTTCCAGAACGGCGCCAGCCGCTGCGGCTTTCGCGCCCTCTTGAGGCGTGGGCTTGTGCTCCTCGTAGATGTCTTTCTTTATCCGCTCGCTCTCGTCTGCGAGCCTGCTCTTCTCCTCGGCCATCTTGTCGGCGATAGCGTTCTTCTGGACCTCCGAGTACTCGAATTTGGAGGCTTCAAGGTCATCGATACTGAACCCGCTTGAGTCGAAGAACTCATGGATGCTCTTCCAGGTTGAGTAGGATGGGCCGCCGGTCGAGGACGCCAGTTTGGCTGCTTCCTCCTTTGGCATCTCATACAGGGAGCGCACCGCGTCGAGATGGTCCTTCGGGATCTGATAGATGCCGTCTTTGTCGAGGAAATCGGGGTACTTCTGCAAATGGGCGGCCACAGCGTCCAAGGAGAACTTGCCGCCGGCGTTCACGAACTTGACCTGTATCTCGACGCCGTTGCGCAAAAGGTCGGCGGGGCCGTTGTCGTTCACCCATTCCATTACCGGTTTATCGCCATGGACGAGGCTCTGCGCATTCTCCAACCCGCATTCGGCCACCTCGGCGATGAACCCATGGATGCCCTTGCTGCCGCCCCTGTTCGCAACGACGAGGTCCTCGATCTTCCCGAGCGCCCAGTTCATGGACTCCATTGTGGAATCGAGGTTCTGGTCTTGGCGGTTGAGATTCTCGATGAGGTCGTCGATTCTCATCTGGTTGATCAAGCCGATCCATGCGGCGACGGCCTGCTCCTGGGAGCTCTTGAGTACCTTCTCTGCGTTCATGGCTATTCACCGTCCCGGGCGGCCACCCTCTCGACGATGAGGCTGCCCAGGGACTTCGCATTGTTTACCAAGGCACCCAGGGCCAGTTTCTCGTCGTCGGAGATGGAAAGGTAGTCGGCGCCGTACATGCGGCATGAGGGCATAAAGGACCCGGACAGCTCTTCGCGAAGGGTATTGGTCTTTATCTTAAGTGCCCCGATTGCTGCGGACGTCTCCCTGAGAGCCTCGGTGTTCCGCTTCACCGACAGGAGCTCTTCGTGCTTTTCCCTGGCAATCTCGTGCTGCTTTTTCACAAAGAGAGCGATGGAGGTCAGCAACGTGGCGCCTGCGACGCCCCATCCGATGGGGCCCGCCATTGCCAGGAAAGCGGTGCCACCGGCCATTCCGCCGCCTCCGGCGGCCAATGCGCCTCCGCCGAGCCAGGTCATCGCTGCGTTCGTCGCGGCAGCGCCCGATAGCGTAGAGATCGCGGTGCCCGTGGAGGCGGTACCGAAAGTTGTGGCAACCCACATGGCGGCGGATGGGGCGATGCTGGCAACGGCCATACCTGCCGCGACGCCGGCGCCAGCGCTGGCTGCCGATTTCCGTGCCGAGTCCAGCTCTTCGCGGGCGAAGGACGCCGACTCTTTGAAGCTTCGCTTTTTGTGTGACACCTCATCGATATCTTCCACGAACGACTTCGGCGTGTTCGCGATCGAGTTCACCAGATCGGTAACGAGGGCCAGCAGGTCGATGCTCCTCAACCTAGACTGGTAGAGCTCGATTCCGCCCGATTCCAGATCGGTATAGGTTTGGTTGTATTCGATGACGGCGAGCTCGTACTCATCCGGTTCTTTCGTCCATGCATTCTCGATGCGGCTCTGTTGCAAAGATTGGCGGCAGTCAGAGGTAGGCTGTCGCTCTGCGCCGATCAGGCGGCTGCTGCGAAATGGTGGTTGAGCATGCCCATGGCCTCCGTCAGCGCCGAGGGCCCAATGCCAAAAGCTCTCTCCACAAGGCGCACCTCGCCCCTGATGCCGGGCTGCAGGCACCAGGGGCGAGCCTGTCCTTTGCGCAGGGCTCGCATGACTTCGAATCCCTTGATCGTGGCATAGGCCGTGGGGA
>NZ_JBWPVR010000015.1:0-32860 GCF_056590195.1 Pauljensenia sp. C0170B5
TTACAAGCACAAGAGAAACCAGCGCCCCATTCCTGTTAACCAAACCCCACCAAGTCCTCACCGACCACGCCGAAAAAACCCACGGACACTAACCCACGAGAAGAGAACGCCAAGCCAACAGGGAAAAGCAGCGACTGAGCGGAGGAGAGGACTAGAGAACTAGAGAGTCTGCACATCTGCTTAGTGACAGGTGGCACTAGTGCTGCATCTACAACTAAGTCGGCAGCATGCCAACATGACAAGACTGCAACTTGGCCGGCCACAGCACCGCGGCACGCCAGCACGGACGGACAGTGAAAACGTCGAATACAGTGCGGGTAAACCGTCGGCTACAGCGGCCACTCAGTGTTGATGTGCTCCACACGCCCCTTCGAGCGCAGGAATTCTTCAAAATGGATCGCCCATTCACGGTGCGCACGCTTCTCAAAGGCATGGACCTCGGCGCCACTCATGGTGGTGATCTGCGGATACGCGCGAGCGATCGCTGCCAACAGATCTAAGGTCATGGCAACATCAACTTCCGCAGTGTGCGCGTTTTCATCCAGCGGCACCCCGTATGCCGGTGCGAGAATAGCCAACGTTCGTTTGCCCCTTCGATAGCGATTGAGCGCCCGATCCAGCACGAGCGGATCCAGCAACGGCGCGGGTTCGCCCCCTAACCGTTCCGCGAGCGAGCCCGCACCATGACGCCGCAGCTCAGCATCAAGCAAACTCACGTCATACGAACCATTAAACGCAACAACCGGGAAGCCGTTCGACCAGTGATCGACCAGCGCAGAGGCAACCTCGTCAAGCACTTCGACGATTGGGCGGCCATGCTCGCGCGCATACGCGGTCGAAATCCCGTGAACCTCCGACGCCCTCGCGGGAATCTCGATGCCAGGATCGGCCAGCCACGTGCGCACCTCGTCTCTTCCAGCGTCCATCACACCGTGCTCGCGACGTACGAGGGCGGCCGTGACAAGTCGGTCTTCATCGACATTGACGCCGGTTGTTTCGAGGTCAAAGCCAAGCCACGGCTCATCGGTCCACGTCATTTTCTGCTCCTTTTGTTGTGCTGCCCTTGGCGAGCTGATCCACCCGCTGACAGGTCGATCTGTCAGTCGCTTAGTTGTGCTGCCTGTCGATGTCCAGTGTGCACTGAAGCGTGGGCATTTGTGAACTATCCCCGTGCTGAGCTGCACTATCATGACAGCGCTCATGTGAATCGAACACTACATCCACCCGGACAGCTAGGATCGAAGTGTGAGCTATGAAGTTGAAATCGGCAGAGGAAAACGCGGCCGGCGAGCCTATTCGCTCGATGACATCGCACTGATCCCAGCCAGACGCACCCGCGATCCTGAGGACGTCAACGTCGGCTGGCAAATTGACGCGTACCACGTGGATATCCCGATCATGGCAGCGCCCATGGACTCGGTGATGAGTCCGAAAACCGCGATCGAGTTCGGCAAACTCGGTGGAATTGGCGTGCTCGACCTCGACGGTCTGTGGACCCGGTACGAGGACGCAGACGCCGTCCTGGAAGAAATTGAACAGCTGGATGAAGAACACTCGATTGCACGCCTGCAGCAGATTTACTCCGAACCGATCAAGCCTGAGCTCATCACCGCGCGCCTGCAGGAAATCCGCCAGGCCGGAGTGGTAGTCGCCGGCAAATTGTCTCCCCAACGCACTCAGCGCTACTGGCGCTCGGTGGTCGAAGCGGGCGTGGATCTCTTTGTCATTCGCGGAACCACCGTTTCCGCAGAACACGTGTCCTCTCACCACGAGCCGCTCAACCTCAAGCGCTTCATTTACGAGCTGGATGTGCCGGTCATCGTTGGCGGCGTGTGCACCACGACCGCTGCCCTGCACCTCATGCGTACCGGCGCAGCGGGGGTTTTGGTTGGCTTTGGTGGGGGAGCGGCACATTCGACGCGCCAGTCCCTGGGTGTTCATGCTCCCACCGCAACAGCGATCGCCGATGTTGCGGCCGCGCGACGTGACTACATGGATGAGTCGGGCGGCCGATATGTGCATGTCATCGCCGATGGTGGTATTGGGCGCTCAGGCGACGTGACTAAGGCGATTGCCTGCGGTGCAGATGCGGTGATGCTGGGCGCCGCTTTGGCTCGCGCTGAGGAGGCTCCGGGCCGCGGATGGCATTGGGGCTCCGAGGCCACCCACCCGGACATGCCCAGAGGCCACCGCGCCTACGTCGGCACAGTCGGCTCGATGAAACAGATCCTCTACGGCCCTTCCACCAGGGCGGACGGTTCACTGAACTTCGTAGGCGCGTTGCGGCGCACGATGGCGTCGACCGGATTTTCGGAAGTCAAGGATCTGCAGCGTGTCGAAGTTGTGGTCAGCCCCTATACGCCCTCGTAGCCGCCCGCGGGCCGCTAAGAGATACACGCGCCGCGCAGTGGGCGGCCAGCTCCTACGCCCCTCGTAAACGCCTGCGTGTCGTTATTAAGGCCTGCGCACGGAAGGCCGACCCTTGCATAGCCTCGTACACCCCTCCGCTGCTTGTTTCAGACAACAGGTATCGTTTCGAGACAGCAAGTCACCCTCGTCAGTAATTGACGAGGGTGACTGCGTGAGCTCGCCGGGCGAAAACTCGCATGTGAGGCCCCTGAGGCACGGCGAGCGCTCCGTGAAGGAGCTTAGGGGTTAGTGTGAGCGGCGACGCGTGTACAGACCTGCGCCAGCGCCGAGCGTGACGAGCACAGCAGCTGCGGCCGCGAGCGGAATTGCGGTTGAGCCGGTGCGTGCCATTCCCGGACGGCTGGCAGCGTACTTCTTGTCGCCAGCATCGGTGCCTTGGCCCTTACCAGTGGTGTCGGGCTTGACCTGACCCTTACCGCCGGCAGGATCGGTGCCCTTTCCTTTGCCTTGGTCAGGGGTCTCTGACGTGGCGACGAATTGATTATCGACAGCCAGCGGCGCGGAATCAAAGCCAAGAGCATTGATCATCGTGTAGTACAGGTCGGACTGGTCGGTGCGACCCACAACGTTCTCAGCACCCGGGCCGGAGGCTGCGACGCGCAGCTGTGCACCGGTGTGTCCCTGGCCGCCGAGAGCCACGTCATCGTCGTTGCTTCCAGCGTTGGCGTAGTTGATCACCATGTCGGAGCCATCGGCTGTGCGCAGCTTGGTGGTGCGGCCGAATGTCTCGGTGCCCCCGCTGGTGATCTGGCTGGTATGCGCGTGATCAGCGGTTACCACAATCAAGGTCGGCTGGCCGCTGGTGGCGACCCAGTTCTGCGCCACCTGGATGGCCTGGTCGAGGTCGTCGAGCTCGCCGATCTGGCCGCATGCGTCAGCAGCATGATCGGCCTTGTCGATCGAGGCTGCCTCCACCTGCAGGAAGAAGCCCTTGTCGTTCTGCAGCAGGTTGATGGCCTTCTTAGTCATTGCTGCCAGTGTGGGGATCTCCGCGGTGCGCTCCGGGTTGAACTCACAGGACTGAGCCGTAAGCGAAGCGCCATCCGTGGTCGGAACCGTCTCGTTGAACATGCGGGGCATGTTGCCGGGGGAGAACAGTCCCAGAACAGGTGCATCCTGGTTGGCCTTGGTGACAGCATCAAGCTCATCGGCGGTGGTGACCACCTGGAAACCGTTGTCCCTGGCGTTGTCGACGACGGACTTGCCGGCAGTCCACTTCGTGGTGTCGCCCCATGTGCCGTCAACCTGAACTGTCTGGTCGAAGGCTTTTGCGCCACCGCCCAGTGTCACGTCAGCGCGCACGTCAACGAGCTGCTCGGAGATCGATCCGAGTCCGCCGTTTTCACGGAACTGCTTCAGGTACTCATCACCCTGGCAGGAGCTGCTGTTCTTGTCGTATTCAGGTCCGTAGCACTTGCGGTTCAGTGCGTGAACGGCAGCGCCGGCAGGTGTGGCGTCCTGGATTTCAGAGGTGGTGACGTTACCGGTCTTGTACCCGGCCGCTTTCGCCTTCTCCATCAGGTTTGACACAGCATTTCCCTGCAGGTCCACACCGATCGCGCCGTTGTAGGTCTTCGTGCCGGTCGACCATCCGGTTGCGGATGCAGCCGAGTCGGTCACGTAGTTGACTGTGCCGTCTTTATTGAGTGCGAAGTGCGTGTAGGAGCCTGTGTAGTCGAGATTGTCGACTCCGGGCAGGCGTCCGTTTGCACCGTACAGGTAGTTGCGCGCGGAGGTGATTTCCGAATCGCCCATGCCGTCTCCGATGAACAAGATGACGTTCTTGGCTTCGCCTTCAGAACCTGAACGCTGCGGGCCGTCTGCACCGTACTGTGAACATTCGCCGGCTGCGGGCACGTGAACCGTGCCGTCCTTTTCAACAATCCTGCAGGTGGTGAATGCATCCTGAGCGGGAACAGGCTTCGTCAACGTGCCTGTGGGCACGGCTGCGCGGGCGCTGGATCCGTTGCCTGCACGGTCCAGGTATGGGTTCATGTTCAGGGCATTGGCGATGGTGAAGAACAGGTCGGTTTGGTCGGTCTGACCCAGAACATTTTCTTCACCCGGACCGAAAGCAGCGACGCGCAACTGAGCGCCCGTGTGCTGCTGCGACCCGCTGGCATTCGTACCATACGCGATGCTCATGGTGGAATTGTCAGCGGTGAGCAGGCGCGTCACCGGGGAGACGTTGTCGGAACCATCAGCCACGATCTGGCTGGTGTGAGAGTGATCAGCAGTGACAAGAACCAGTGTCTCGCCGTCCTGCTTGGCAAAGTCGAGAGCGACCTTGGTAGCTTCGTCGAGACGCTTAGTTTCACCAATCTGGCCGCATGCGTCTGACGCGTGGTCGCGCTTGTCGATGGAGGCAGACTCGATCTGGAGGAAGAAGCCCTTATCGTTGTCCTTGTTCAGGAGTTCGATAGCTTTGTCGGTCATGGCTTCCAGTTCAGGCTCAGTGCCGATGTCCTGCTTCGTGCACTGGATGGCCTCGCCCTTCGCTCCGCCAATCGTGGCCTGTGACGGCGCGAAGGTGGTCGTCATGTTGCTTGGTGCGAAGAGGCCCAGAACAGGGGTATCTTGGTTAGCTACGGTAACCTGATTCAGTTCGTCAGCGGTGGTCACCACCTGGTAGCCATTGTTCTTGGCATTGTCGAGGACGCTTGCGCCCTTCGTCCAGGTAGTGTTGTACTTCGCGCTACCGGTCAGGAACGGGTTCGTATTGCCGGAATCAGCCATGACCTCTGTGTCGAAGAATGATGCGCCACCGCCGAGGGTGATGTCGGCGCGGGTATCGATGAGCTGCTCGGAAATGGAGCCCAGGCCGCCGTTAACGCGCTGATCTTCGGGGCACTTCGCTTTCTTCTTGCCGGATGGGGCGTAGCACGAGCGTGACGCCACGTGTGCGCCCATGACGGCAGGTGTTGCGTCCTGGATCTCTGACGTCGTGATGTTACCGGTGCGCATGCCCTTGTTCTTCGCCACTTCGATGAGGTTGGCGACGGGCTGACCCTTGATGTCAACGCTGATCGCATTGTTGTAGGTCTTCGTGCCTGTTGCCCATGCGGTACCCGATGCAGCTGAGTCGGTGACGTAGTTGAACGAGCCGTCCTTGTTGACCGAGTGGTGAGTGTACAGTCCCTCACTGGTCAGCTCGTCGATTCCTTCGAAACGGCCGGCAGCGCCGACGAGGTAGTTACGAGCAGCGGTGATTTCCTGCTGGCCCATGCCGTCGCCGATGATGAGAATAACGTTCTTTGCGTGAGCGTCAGTGCGTCCCTGACCCTCCACACCGTATTGCGCGCAATCGCCCGGCTGCAGAGCAACAACGTTGCCATTGGAGTCGAATGCAGTGCATTGTTCTGGTTTGTTGGTCTCATGCGTCGTGGGGGAGTCGGCGACACCTGCCGCCATGCACAGGGGTGTCAGAACCAGAGCCAGAGCACCGGTTCCACACGCCAGACCCACGCGCCGATTACGACGTGAATGCATCTTCCTGCCTTCATCTGGAGGTGTTACTGGATGTTCTTCGCTGCGCACGCAAGGAAAGGCAGAAGCGTAACGACGAACTATCTGTAGCAAAGCAGCCCAACGCAACAGTTCGGTGACACCGTGTAACAGAAAGGTAAACACTTCAAAACTATGCAGGTCACCAAGTGCCGCCTGACGAATCTGATGACGCTATCATTCAAGAAAGAACGCTGGTCACGCGTCCAGATGCCGTCTGTTCGTGGCGGTCTGGACCCCTCGACCGTCGACGATGATTGATCAATCACATGCGGTGCGCGCGGTCAAGGGTGAGATGACTGAAAGGACATGAGATGCCGGTTCGTCGCAAGCGCGCGTCAATGGCTGATGTCGCCAAACTTGCGGGTGTTTCCCCGCAGACCGTTTCACGCGTCTCGAACGGCGAACCCTACGTTGTCGACGACAAACGCCAACGAGTCTTCGAAGCGATGAAAGAACTGGGATACAGACCCAACAGTGCGGCACGCGCCATGAAACGCGGCTCGTTCGACACCCTGGGAGTGGTGTACTACTCCCTGCACGACGTTGGGAACTACCGTTCCCTTGAAGCCATTTCAGAGGCGGCAGCTGAGCGCGGATACGCCACCACGTTGATACCGCTTCAGGCGTCGACTCGGCGCGCCACTGACGGCGCATTCACCAAACTCGGTGAGATGACTGTGGACGCTGCCATTGCCATTATCCCGTCACAATTCCAGGATGACGCGGCTCTCCACCTGCCGCAGGGCATCCCGCTGGTCGTCCTCGGGCCACGCCTGTGGGACGAGGCAAGCGCCGTTGACTTCGAACAAACGTCAGGCGTGAGCGACGCCATGCATCACCTGATTGATCTGGGACACCGGCGCATTGACCATATCAGCGGACCGACGGACTCCTATTCCGCGCAGGCGCGACGCCGCATCTATGAAGCGGTACTGTCCGAATCTAAACTTCCAGCAGGACGCATCTGGCGCGGTGACTGGAGTCCACAATCGGGCTATCTGGCGTGCAGCGCGTTGCTTGACGCGGTGTGTGAGAAGCGCACAGACATGCCGACCGCCATCTTCGTGGCCAACGACCAGATGGCGCTGGGAGCATTTCGCGCCCTGCTAGAACGCGGTCTGCGCGTTCCCGAGGACGTTTCGCTGATCGGTTTTGACAATATTGACGAGGCAGTGGAGTTCCCGACGCCGCTGACCACAGTCATTCAAGACTGGGACAAAGTGGGAGCCAATGCTGTTGACCTTGCTATTGAGATGCTCAACGGTGGCGCACCGACACTGCGTTCAGTCCCAACCCGCCTCATCGTCCGCCAGTCAACGGCAGAGCCAGGTGGACAAGGCCGCCCTCGTCAATAGCCTGTGCGCGACGGAGGAGCAAGCGTGCTCGGGCAGGTACGATCCGCGCGACGGCAGACTGTGCGAGGCGCTTCACCGACAGTCCCACGAAAGTCCCTCGCCGAAGCGGGCAATATGACGGACAATAGGAACGACATAGTTTTCCACCCAAGGAGCTTTCATGACTGAATACCGTATCGAGCACGACACGATGGGTGAGGTTCGCGTCCCCGCCGACGCACTCTACCGCGCGCAGACGCAGCGAGCAGTGGAGAACTTCCCGATCTCGGGTGAGCGGCTGAACTCCCACCACATTGCGGCTCTGGGCGAAATCAAGCGCGCAGCGGCGCTGGCCAACCTGGAGCTCGGCGTGATCGACCAGGAAACGTCGGATGCCATCGTTGCCGCCGCCGATGAGGTCATCGCCGGTCAGCACGACGACAACTTCCCGATCGACATCTTCCAGACCGGCTCGGGCACGTCGTCAAACATGAACACCAACGAGGTGATCGCCACGCTGGCAACCCGTGCCTCCGGTAAGGAGATTCACCCGAACGACCACGTCAACGCCTCGCAGTCCTCCAACGACGTGTTCCCCTCTTCGATCCATATCGCCGCATATCAGGCGGTCGTTGAGGTGCTGCAGCCAGGACTGAAGAAACTGCACGCCTCGCTGGACGCCAAGGCGAAAGAGTTTGCCAATATCGTCAAGTCGGGCCGCACCCACCTGATGGATGCCACACCGATCATGCTGGGCCAGGAATTCTCCGGATATGCAGCACAGATCTCGCACGGCCTGGATCGCATTGAAGCAGCGCTGCCCCGCCTGGCTGAATTGCCGCTGGGCGGTACGGCCGTAGGCACCGGCATCAACACGCCGGAGGGCTTCTCGGCTCGAGTGATCGAACTGATCGCCGAGCACACCGGTTTGCCATTGCGCGAAGCAGACAACCACTTCGAGGCTCAGGCCGCTCAGGATTCGCTGGTCGAACTGTCGGGTGCGCTGCGCACGGTTGCTGTGTCGCTGGTGAAGATCGCCAACGATCTGCGGTGGATGGGCTCCGGCCCGCGCGCCGGTATTGGTGAGATTCACCTGCCCGACTTGCAGCCAGGCTCCTCAATCATGCCCGGCAAGGTCAATCCGGTTCTGCCTGAAGCAACTGTGCAGGTTGCCGCTCAGGTCATTGGCAACGATGCGGCGATCACGTTTGCCGGTTCGCAGGGCAACTTCGATCTGCTGGTGATGCTGCCCGTGATGGCCGCCAATCTGCTGCAGTCGATCAACATCGTGGGCAACGTGACGGCAGTACTGGCCGAACGCTGCATTGACGGCATCGTGGCGGACGAAGAGCGCTGTCTGACGCTGGCGCAGTCCTCACCGTCAATCGTGACGCCGCTGAACCGCCTGATCGGATACGAAAACGCTGCCAAGATCGCGAAGCACTCCGTCAAGAAGGGCATCACAGTGCGTGAGGCAGCCCTTGACCTGGGATTCGTGGAGCGTGGTGAGCTGACCGAAGAACAGCTGGACAAGGCTCTGGATGTTCACTCAATGACCGGTTCATTCTGATTCGTTGGTGAATCACACTGACTGAAGTCAGGAACGAGGGCGGCTCTGCTGAGTCGCCCTCGTTTTGTTGTCTGCGTGGCAGCTGAATCGCCGAGTGGTCGCATGCAAGCGACCACTCGGCAAAACCCCCGGCATCATCTGGCGTCATCCCGGTACTATCCCGGCAGCATCAGGAGACGGTACTGTGTCCGATGAGCATGACGAAGCGCCATGATTTCTCGCGCCTGCCCTGCGAAAGGACTAGCATGGAACGCGTCCTACCGACAGGTCAATTACCGTGCGGGTCTTGAGGAGAACACGTGCCCCCACCGAATCAGAAAGTGACATTCCAGCAGGCACGAGCAGCCCGCCTGGCTGTCGCCGCGCTGTTCTTCACGAACGGTGCCCTTTTTTCGAACCTGATACCCAGGTACCCTGAAATCAAAGACATCTTCGCGCTGTCTGATTCAATTTACGGTCTGACCATCGCACTGTTCCCACTGGGAGCAATCTGCGCAGGACCACTGGCGGGAGCGTTCATCCGCCGCTTTTCATCCGCTCGCACAGCATGCCTGGGAACCGTGGGGATCGGTGTATTCCTCTCAATCGTCGGACTGATCGCCACGTGGCGCGCTTCCCTTGGCGCGCAGGCAACCGGAACAACACTGGCCACTGCCGTCTACATACTGTACGCCGTCATGTTTTTCTCTGGCGGCGCGTTCGACTCCGTGACCGACGTGGGACAAAATGCCCACGGCCTGCGTGTACAGAAACTCTATGGGCGTTCCATCATTAATTCCTTCCACGCGGCGTGGTCCATCGGTGCAGTGGCTGGCGGCCTCATGGGCTCCCTCGCCACCTCGCTGCACATTCCGCTGGGCTGGCACCTGACCGGCTCATCACTGATCTTCATCATTGTCGGATTCACTGCGTACCGCTTCACCCTTCCCGGTAGCGATGACGTACCGGAGCGTATCGAACGCATCACCGACGCCGAATCAATGACATTGTCGGGACGCACAACACCGGGAGGCCCCGATATCGCCAGTGACCAAGCGGAATCAACTCAGACGCAGCAGGTACGTCCGGTGGCCGTCAGCACTCTTGTTGCCATCACAACGCTGACATTCCTGTCGATCTCAGGAACGCTGGTTGAAGACGCCGGAAACGCGTGGTCCGCTCTGATTATGCGCGACTATCTGGGGATCCCCGGTGGAGCTGCAGGACTC
The DNA here is from genome assembly GCF_056590195.1 of Pauljensenia sp. C0170B5. Classification (NCBI taxonomy): domain Bacteria; kingdom Bacillati; phylum Actinomycetota; class Actinomycetes; order Actinomycetales; family Actinomycetaceae; genus Pauljensenia; species Pauljensenia sp. C0170B5. The sequence continues at coordinate 10,050 of NZ_JBWPVR010000015.1, forward strand.
GCGTTTGTCGTGCTGCTCTTCTCGCAGGCCATCGGCCGAATCGTTGCTGACAAAGTGATCGACGCGATCGGTGCGCGCGGGACGAGTTTCATAGGCGGTGCCATGGTGCTTGTCGGCGGTGTTGTTGCCTTCGTCTACCCGCATGTGGCCACGATGATCCTCGCGATGGTTCTTGCCGGTGCGGGATGCTCGGCAATTGTGCCAATCGCCATGAACGCGGCAGACAACATTCCCAGGATGAAAACAGGTAGTGGACTGACAATCGTGACGTGGTTGATGCGCTTGGCGTTTCTGCTGTCGCCGCCGATCATGGGCATGATTGTTGAAGCTACTTCGTTGCGGGCAGTGCTGGCCGTGCTTGCCGTCAGTGGCGCATTGACATTGGCGACGGCGTGGATCATTGCCCCTCGCGATCGACGAGGGCGACTGAGCTAAGCCGCCGCACTTCCAGCGAAGCGCCTGTGCCTCTCAGTGAGCAGCAGCGCTGGGCGCGGCTCAGTCAGAGTCAGAATTAGAGTCAGAATCCACGTCAGATTCTGATGCCACAGCTGCGCGTGCCGCAGACTTCGCTCCAGCACGCGCCAACCATTGCACCAGTGCAGCGGTGAACAGACCCATGCAGATCAGGATCAGGACAAAAGAAGAAAAATCGTCGCCCATAAACAACAACGTCATGATGATTGCAATGGAGTGGACGGCACAGATGATACCGGCGGCACCGACCAGTGGCCACGCTGCACGATGAGCGGCACGCCATGCGCTTTCGCTGACGCGCGCTTCTTCAATCGGGATACCCCACGATGATCCCATGGGGAGGCCAGGGCGTCGAATACGCCGGGCCTGGTTGATAAGGTAGCCGCCGGCAGCCAGCAAAATAGCCGCGCTGACCCACGCGAAGATGGTGAAAACAGCTAGAGCCATGTCTCCGTACTTTCTGTATCAATGCGCAGGGCAGCGATCACATCTGTGCGCAGCACCATCGGTTCATCGTTCCTCCTCCGAATATCAGAGGAAGGGAATCCGGTCACGCCCCGAGGAGCCAGATCCGAGAGGAATACCTCAGACATGTCTCCTCAGGAGCGCTTCCGGAAACCTGTTCTTTCAGTCGTGCTGAGCCAGGCTCAGAGCCTGACGTGCAATCGCCAGCTCCTCGTTGGTGGGGTAGCACAAAACGGTGACTGACGAATCAGGGTGTGACAGGACGATCGGAGCCTTGACATGCCAGTTTTCCCAGTTCAGATCATGGTTGATCTTCACACCGAACGGTGCGAGGGCATCACATAGCTCTTCACGCACGCCCGGATCGTTTTCGCCAATGCCAGCGGTAAACGTCAAGGCGTCCAGTCCGCCCAGCTCCGTCCAGTACGCGCCCACATACTTTACCAGGCGATGAATGTACACATCCATGCCCGCGCGTGCGCGCTTGGAAATCTCCTCAGGACCGTTTTCAATGAGCTCCCAGTTGGTGCGCATGTCAGCTTCGCCGGTCATGCCCTTCATGCCGGAGCGCTTGTTGAGGAATTCGTCAACCTGATCGACTGTCATGCCAGCTTCGCGCTGCAGGTGGAACACAACAGCTGGATCGATGTCGCCTGAACGAGTGCCCATCACCAGGCCCTCCAGAGGCGTCAACCCCATCGAGGTGTCGATCGCGCGCCCGCTGTCCACGGCCGAGGCCGACGCGCCGTTGCCCAGGTGCAGCACAATCTGCTTGAGGTCATCGCGGCCCAGCATCTTGGAAACCTCTTCGGAGACGAACTGGTGAGACGTGCCATGAGCACCATAGCGGCGAATACCGTACTGGCGGGCAACATCGCGGTCAATCGCATACATTGCCGACGCCTCGGGCAGATGCTGGAAGAACGCGGTGTCAAAGACTGCCACGTGCGGTACGTCGGGCATCAGCTCACGCGCAACATCGATGCCTTTGAGGTGTGCAGGGTTGTGCAACGGTGCCAGTGTGCACAGCTTTTCAATCAACGCGCGCACATGATCGTCCACCAGTGCGGGCCCATCGAAGTAGGATCCGCCCTGCACGATTCGGTGGCCAACGGCCACAATCCCAGCTTCAGCAAGCGTGGGGCCAACCTCGTCAAAAATGGCGAGAACCTTCTGCAGCCCATCACCGTGATCGGGGACCGGCTCTTTACGAACGAGTTCCTCGCCCGCATGCTTGTGCGTGATGATGCCGACCGGCTCACCGATTCGTTCGACGATTCCTTTGGCGAGGACGTCTCCCGACACGGGGTTGATCAGCTGATATTTAATGGAGGACGATCCGGAGTTGATGACCAGAACTGTGGACACGCGGGTGGCCTTTCGTTGGAAGTTTCCGTAAATAGTGACAAATGGGATCCGGTGGTGCGCCTGGAGTGGCGGCGCACCACCTGACTACTGCTCAGCCTTGTGCCTGGACAGCGGTCAGAGCGATGGTGTTGACGATGTCTTCCACCAAAGCTCCTCGAGACAAATCGTTGACGGGCTTGTTCAGCCCCTGCAGCACCGGGCCGACAGCCACGGCGCCAGACGAGCGCTGGACGGCCTTGTAGCCGATATTGCCGGCATTCAGTGACGGGAAGATGAACACGTTCGCCTGTCCGGCAACATCAGAATCGGGCGCCTTCTTGGCGGCAACCGCCGGATCCACCGCAGCATCGAACTGAATCGGGCCTTCGATGGCCAGCTCGGGGGCCTTTTCTCGGGCAAGACGCGTGGCCTCCACAGTTGCGTCGATATCGGGGCCGGAGCCGGACGTGCCCGTCGAGTAGGACAGCATTGCGACGCGCGGTTCCACGCCGAATTGCTCGGCAGTCTTAGCCGATGAAATCGCGATGTCAGCGATCTGTTCTGGCGTGGGATTCGGGTTGACGGCGCAGTCACCAAAGACCCACACGCGATCCTTCATCAGCATGAGGAACACGGAGGAAACGATCGACACGCCCGGTGCCGTCTTGATGATCTGGAAGGAGGGCACAATCGTGTGAGCCGTGGTGTGAGCTGCACCGGACACCATGCCGTCAGCATCGCCCATGTGCACCATCATCGTGCCGAAGTAGGACACGTCGCGGATCTTCTCGCGGGCCTGCTCAATGGTGACGCCCTTCTTAGCGCGCAGGCGAGCAAACTCTTCGGCGTACTTTTCGACCAGTTCAGCATCGTCGAGTGCCACTACTCGCGCGCCTGCGATGTCAAGGTTGAGCTGCTGTGCGCGCTCGCGGATGGCAGCCTCATCGCCCAGCAGAATAATGTCGGCAATGCCCAGTTCGAGCACCTCAGCAGCCGCCTGCAGGACGCGATCGTCATCAGGCTCAGGAAGGACGATGCGCTGGCGATCGGCGCGGGCACGATCAATGAGGTCAGCCTGGAACGACACAGGGGTCACGACGCCTGCCAGTTCTGCCGAGGTAATCTGCTCCACGGTGTTCTGGTCGAGGCGGTCCGAAATGACGGGAATCTGCTCGCATGAAACCGATTCGGCGCGCACACCCGGCACGATCAGTGCCACGACTTGCGCGTGATGGGCTCTGGCTCGAGCGCATGCCGCCTGGGCCTGCACGCTCACGAGGTCAGCAGGGACGCCCTCGGCATCGAGGACGAGGATGACGCGCGCACCTACGGAGGCTGCGACGTCAAGGCTCCATCCGATTGAATCGAAAGTGGGCACTGCGGAAAAGTCTGCATGTTCGAGCAGGGTTACGTCGGATGAATCGGCGCGAACGGCGTTGATGACGTGAGCGAAAGCTGAAGCGGAGTCCTGCGCAACCTCTGTGATGGAAGTGTCCAGGAGGGTGTCCGCACGGGTCACTGAGTGGTCCTTTTCCAGTGCAGATACGAGGTCATCGCATATCTGTGTAGCGTTGACGGTAGGTTCGGGTTGAATGACGAGGTAGCGGTCGGTCACTGTCTCTCCTAGCTCTACTACGAGGAAGTCCCTCACCGGATTCGCGACGACGGGACACTGGTTTCATGGTATCGCCGCGAGCGTGACCCATGCCGTAATCTTGGGGCAAAACGTTGTGGATGTGCCCACGTTTGGGGCACTTCAGTGGTGTGCGTCTCCTTTTGAGGTCTTTGTGATGGATGGGTGCGCGACGCTTGGATGGTTCGTGTGTGCTGCCTTGTTCAGGTGGCGTGCACGGTGCCGACTCTGTCACTTGATGTGGCGCAGTAGGTGTGACGAAGCAGAGCCGATACAGTAAAGGCAATGAGTACATCTGAAGCCGGCTCCGAGCACGGTCGGACGCATCCGCTCGATCGTCGCGTGAACGCGATACTGCGAACCGCGACGATTATTTTGACGTGCCTCGGCGTGGTGACGATGGTGGTCTTCACGCTGTTCGACCATCCGCATCGGACGGTGGTTGTGCTGATTGTGATGTTGTATGCCTTTGCTGTAACGCGGGCGATATGGCCAACTCCTGTGTGGTTCGGTTCGCGTCGCCGCTTCTTCGACGTCGCGTTGTACGCCGGTTTGGCGAGCGCCATCTGGTTCCTCTCGCCCTTTACTGCGACCGTCGCCAGCTAGGTGTGGCGAGCTCTGCCAGTCGGACTCCTTCGCCACCGAAAGCTCGGGTGCCACGCGCGAAGCCGGCCATCGAGAGCAAAAACCTGCCAGAGTGCTGAAAGATATCTCGATATCGAGTAATCTTCTTTTTAGGTGAACCACATCACCGCGCGCGCTGCAGATGGCGTGCTGATTGCGAAGATCTGAAGACCGTAAGGAGCAGTCCGACAATGTCAACCATTAAGGTACAAGGACCAATCGTCGAACTTGACGGCGATGAAATGACACGGATCATCTGGCAATTCATCAAAGATCGCCTCATCCACCCGTACTTGGACGTCGACTTGCGCTACTACGACCTGTCGATCCAGAACCGCGATGCCACCGACGACCAGGTGACGATCGATGCAGCGCACGCTATCCAGGAACACGGTGTCGGCGTCAAATGCGCCACCATCACTCCTGACGAGGCGCGTGTCGAAGAATTCGGTTTGAAGAAGATGTGGCGTTCTCCCAACGGCACGATTCGCAACATCCTCGGTGGCGTCATTTTCCGCGAACCCATCATCATCTCGAACGTTCCGCGCCTTGTTCCTGGATGGACCAAGCCAATCGTTGTGGGACGTCACGCATTTGGCGATCAGTACCGCGCAACAGACTTCAAGATCCCCTCGGCCGGCACGGTCACGATTACCTTTACCCCTGAAGACGGATCTGAGCCCATCGAACATGAGGTCGTCAAGGTGCCCGAGGGTGGCGGCGTTGCCATGGGCATGTACAACTTCAACGAATCGATTGCCGACTTTGCGCGCGCCTCATTCGCATACGGACTGCAGCGCGGATACCCCGTCTACCTGTCAACGAAGAACACCATTTTGAAGGCCTACGATGGAGCCTTTAAAGACATCTTCCAGGACATTTTCGACCGCGAATTCAAGGCCGAGTTTGAAAAAGCGGGTCTGACGTACGAGCACCGTCTGATCGACGACATGGTGGCCTCGTCACTGAAGTGGGAAGGCGGGTACATCTGGGCGTGTAAGAACTATGACGGAGACGTCCAATCCGACACCGTTGCACAGGGATTCGGCTCCCTGGGCCTCATGACGTCAGTTCTGCTCACCCCAGATGGCAAGACGATGGAGGCCGAGGCCGCTCACGGAACAGTTACGCGCCACTACCGTCAGCATCAGGCTGGCAAGCCGACTTCCACCAACCCGATTGCCTCGATTTTCGCGTGGACCCGAGGCCTGGCACACCGCGGCAAGCTGGACTCAACGCCGGAAGTGACCGAGTTTGCGCAGACCCTTGAAGACGTCGTTATCAAGACTGTCGAGGGCGGCCAAATGACGAAGGATCTGGCACGACTGATCGGACCGGATCAGCAGTGGTTGACAACGGAAGAGTTCCTGACAGCTCTGGACGAAAACTTGCAGGCGCGATTGAAGTAGCTCGTAGCTGTTACCTGAAGGAGCGGCGCAGTGTCCACGGCAGATGCTGCGCCGCTCTTTCATGCGGTGTGTCGATGTATGCCGCGGCCTGTCGTGTAGGTGTGCATAGTCGGTGTCCTGTGCTGGTGTGCATAGTCGGTGCACTCGCGCGCAGTCTCGCAAAGGGTTAATCGCACTCAGGCCCATCGGCTAAGTCGGTGCACTCGCGCGCAGTCCTCGTCTACTACGCATTGTTGGCGCCCTCCCATATACCCACCTGTCGATCTGATGCGAGACCACTCCTCCCATCCCCGCCACTTACACAACTGTCGATCTGGGCGGCTGAACTGGTAACTCTTTTTCAGGCGAACCGCTCTGAACTGCATCGATGGTGATGAAAGCTGATCAGGTCACCCTCGTACCTCGTCCTGATCGACAGAAGGGGGGCGAAGGGGGCGAAGAGGGCAAAGAGAAGGAGAGGGGTGAAAAAGGCAACGACGTGAGGGGGCAGAGGAATGAAGAGGGGCGAGGGGAAAGTGAGGGGGAAAGAAACGGGCGAAGGGAGGAACGCGTGTCGCAATGGTGAAGCGAGAATTCACTGGCGCCGCGTTGGCCGTCACTGACACGATGAGCGGGCAATTGCGAGATGCCCCGTCGGGCCAATTGACGGTAGTCTAGTTACGGGCATGCTGAACTTCGTGACCTGCGAGGCCAGCAACGCAGATGCACCGGTACGATTTTGGAGGAACTTCATGTCGACTGAGCCAACCAGCACCGAGGCAATGACCCTCGATAATTCGTCGAATACGCATGATCCCAATACGCCGCAGGTCGACACAGATCCTGATGCTCCGCGAATCGGCGTCCTCACGTCTGGTGGTGACGCTCCAGGAATGAACGGAGCCGTGCGCGCCGTTGTTCGCAGCTGCCTGGCCCGCGGGGCGCACCCCTACGCCATTATGGAAGGGTGGGCAGGTGCTGTCAGCGGCGGAGACGCCATCAAGGAAATGGGATGGTCAGACGCGTCAGGCATCCTCGCTGAAGGCGGAACCATCATCGGCACAGCGAGGTGCGACGAATTCCGCGAGTACGAGGGGCGCCACCGCGCAGTCCTGAACCTTGTCAGGAACGGAATCGACCGGCTCGTCACCATCGGCGGCGACGGCTCCCTGTCAGGCTCAGAAGAATTTCAGGACGAGTGGCCCCAACACATCCGTGAGCTTCGCGACGAGGGGGAAATCAGCGATGAGGACGCCCGCCGCCATGAGTACCTTCGGGTGGTCGGCCTGGTTGGATCCATCGACAACGACCTGGTCGGCACAGATATGACGATCGGTGCGGACACCGCGCTGCACCGCATCATCGACGCCATCGACCACATATCCTCCACCGCTGCATCGCACCAACGTACCTTCATCATCGAAGTAATGGGCAGGCATTGTGGGTACCTCCCGCTCATGTCGGCAGTGGCAGGCGGCGCGGATTATGTATTTACGCCGGAAAACCCGGCAGGCCCCGGCTGGCAGGAAGACATGTGCTCCAAGCTCCTCGCAGGACGCGCAGCCGGACGACGCGAATCGATGATCCTCGTCGCAGAAGGAGCCACCGACCAAGACGGCGAACCAATCACCACGCAAAACGTGGCCGACGCGTTACGTGAAGGAACAGGCGAAGACCCCCGCATCACAATCCCGGGCCACACTCAGCGAGGCGGATCACCCTCGGCATACGACCGTTGGATGTCGACACTGCTCGGATACGCAGCCGTCCAGGAACTTGTGAAAGCAGGCGACGATTTTTCCCCATGTGTGCTGGGCGTGCGCCACAATCGCGTCACTCGTATTCCGCTCACCAGAGCAATTAAACGCACACGCTCCGTCAAAGCGATGATCGCGGCTGGCGACTACACGGCAGCGCAGCAGGCGCGAGGTTCCTCGTTCTCAACCATGCTGGAAGTCAATGAGATACTGTCAGCGCCTCCGGTTGACATCACGATTGCAGACGACGCGAAACGAGTCGCGATCCTGCATGTCGGCGGACTGGCACCTGGTATGAACACTGCAGCTCGCGCAGCGGTTCGTCTGGGTATCGCACGAGGCTGGCGGATGCTGGGCGTTGACGGATCATGGTCAGGCCTGATGGATGGGAGAGTCCGCGATCTCACGTGGTCAGACGTAGAAGGCTGGGCCTTCCACGGTGGTGCGGAGCTGGGCACTCGCCGCGCGATTCCGACAGTGGAACAGTTCTATGAGATTGGCCGTGCAATCGAACGCAACCGCATCGACGCCCTCGTCATTATCGGAGGACTGAACGCGTACCTGGCAGTCCAACATATGACTGCTGAGCGGGTACGATACCCAGCGTTCAAGATTCCGATGATCCTGGTGCCGGCCTCAATTGACAACAATCTTCCCGGCGCGGAGCTGTCTATTGGTGCTGACACCGCGCTGAACAATGCTGTGTGGGCGCTGGACCGTATCAAGGAATCGGCTGCCGCATCGAGGCGCTGCTTTGTTGCCGAGACGATGGGCAGACGTTGCGGCTACCTCACCCTCATGGCCGCGATGGCAACCGGCGCCGAATACGCCTACATCCATGAGCGCAATTTCGACCTGGCCGATCTGGACAAGGACGCCAAGCGCATGCGCAGAGCGTTCGAAGAAGGTCGGCGCCTGTTCCTGGTGGTTGTCAATGAAGAAGTGTCCGCGCATTATGACCGAGAATTCCTCGCCTCAGTGTTCGAAGCTGAAGGTCAAGGGCTTTTCGACGTGCGTGACTCCGCCCTCGGCCATCTGCAGCAGGGAGGAGCACCGACTCCCTTTGACCGACTGCTCGCCACAAGGCTCGTGTATTACGCATTGAAGCACCTGGCTGAACAGTTTGATGCTGATGACCACCGCGCGGTCTATATCGGGATGATTGAAAACGACATTGAGGCGCGGCCGGTAGAATCAATGTCAGCTGATTTGGACTCTGAGAACCGCAGGCCAATTGAACAATGGTGGCTCGAACTGCTGCCCGTGCTGTCTGCCGTATCCTTGGAGCATTCAGATACACCACTGACCGACGTGTCGATCTCGCTGGCTGAGCCTGTTCCAGCTGATGGCGAGTGAGCGCTGCGGCACTGTGACCCAGACATACGCTCTATGAAGGAGGACGCAATGGGGATGGAAGCTCCCGTTAATCCGACAACAACCTCAGCTTGGGGACAACTCGACGAGCTGGCAGAAGTCTTTGTTCCTGACTTGCGCGGATGGTTCGAGAGCGAGCCGAACCGTGCCCAGCAGTGGACGCGACGCGTGGGTGACCTGCACGTGGATCTGTCGAAGAACCTCATCACCTCCGACGTTCTGGAGCGCCTCCTTGAGCTGGCGCAGCAGTGCAACGTGGGGGAGCGGCGCGACGCTATGCTGCGCGGCGAGCACATCAACGTCACCGAGGACCGCGCAGTGCTGCACACCGCCCTGCGCCGCGCACCCGATGACGTTTTGGAAGTTGACGGTGTCAACGTGGTCAAGGATGTGCGTGCAGAACTCAAGAAGATCTACGCCTTCGCGGACAAGGTTCGTGCAGGAAAGTGGTTGGGCGCCAGCGGAAAACCGTTGACGACAATTGTCAACGTCGGCATCGGCGGATCCGATCTCGGTCCCGTCATGGCATACGAGGCGCTCAAGCCATACGTCCAGGATGACATCGAATGCCGCTTCATCTCCAACATCGACCCGACCGATGCGGGAGAAACAACGAAGGACCTTGACCCTGAGACCACGCTGATCATCGTGGCCTCGAAGACATTCACAACCCTTGAGACAATCACGAACGCCAAGGTCGTGCGTCAATGGCTGCTGTCCGGGTTGCGCGAACGCGGCATCATTGCCGAGGGCGGCTCTGCCGAATCGGCGGGCGCCGCTGGTGAGAAGAGCGCTGAAACGGTGAGTGAAAAAGAAGCGATCTCGCGTCACTTCGTTGCGGTGTCGACTGCTCTGGACAAGGTCGAAGAATTCGGCATCGATCCTGCCAACGCGTTTGGATTCTGGAACTGGGTCGGCGGGCGCTATTCGGTGGACTCCGCGGTTGGTACGTCCCTTGTGGTGGCAATTGGTCCGGAACGCTTCGAGGAATTCCTCACCGGTATGCGCACGGTTGACCAGCACTTCGCGACCGCCAAACCTGAAGATAACGTACCCCTGCTGATGGGTCTGCTCAACGTGTGGTACGGCAACTTCCTGGGTGCTGACACTCACGCGGTTTTGCCATATTCACAGTATCTGCACCGTTTCCCTGCTTACCTGCAGCAGCTCACGATGGAGTCCAACGGCAAATCAGTGCGCTATGACGGGGCTCGGGTGGACTACGACACGGGTGAAATCTTCTGGGGTGAGCCTGGCACGAATGGTCAGCATGCTTTCTACCAGTTGATTCATCAGGGGACCCGCATGGTGCCGAGCGACTTCATCGCATTCGCCAACCCGACGTGGAATCTGCGCGACGAAGGTGCCGGTGAGAATGGTGCCGACATGCATGAACTGTTCCTGTCGAACTTCTTCGCTCAAACTCAGGCACTGGCGTTTGGCAAGACCGCTGAGGAGGTGCGCGCGGAAGGTACTCCCGAGGAAATCGTGCCGGCACGCATCTTCGGTGGAAACCGTCCGACCACGTCGATCATGGCACCCAGCCTGACACCGTCAGTTCTGGGGCAGTTGATAGCTCTGTACGAGCACATCACCTTTGTCCAAGGCGCTATCTGGGGGATTGACTCCTTCGATCAGTGGGGCGTGGAGCTTGGTAAAGTGCTCGCCCGCGGCCTGATGCCTGCCATTACCGGCGATGAGGACGTCTTGGCGTCGGTGGACTCTTCCACTCGCGCGCTGATCGAGTACTACCGCGCCTACCGGCGAGACTAAGCAACCGATGGGTAAGCCGACGGGGTGACTCAGCGCCGTATATCTGAATGCTTGCCAGTGGCTGCAGGAACTGAGATAGGTCCTGCAGCCACTTTTGTGTGCGGTGAGCTAACGACGGTGTAGCTCATGGTAGGACTCGGGCGCTTCAGTACGAAGATTCTAAGTGCCGACATTCGGTCGCGGTCGGCATTTATAAGAGAGGTAGAAACTCTGTGGACGACATGGTAAGAAAAACAGACACACCGGCACATAAGTCGGTGTAGATAAAATCTCAACAACACGGCAGTAGGCCAAGGATGTTCCCCGAGTTCTGACATCCTAGAGGGGGAATCTCAAGAAAGCCGAAATGGAGGCAAACGTCGAGGGATGGAGTCCGTGATGATTGTCGGGTTTATTGTGGCTGTAGTTCTAATCCTTCTGATCGCTGCCGCAGCGGTGGCTGCGCGGCGAAATATGCCGAGCAACCGAACCGACTACTTCACCGCCAAGTACGGCGGTTCAATCGACCGCATGTTAAGAGAATCTCCCGTTGATAAAGACTCACTGCGCCTCATCCGCGACACCGATAAACGCGGCGAAATCAGGGCAACGCGGGCCCTCATCAAGCAAGATCCTGTCCCGCTTGAAGTTGCAGTGGAGTTTATCCGCCGCCTGTAAACGACGCGAAGGGTACTTCCCGCCAGTAAACGTGTGGCCGCCCCGGAAGGGGCCGGGCCCGTCTCCGATGGCTCAAACCGCGGAGCGCCTGACAGGACCTAAGCCCCGCGGTGTGGGCAAGCTGCCAGAATCAACGTGAGCACGACAGTGCACCTACCGCGCTCACCGTGTTCCGGCAGCTACGTGCTCCGACAGTTAGTTGTATCGGAACGCGTCAGTGGACAGGCGAATCTCATCCGCATCATCACCTGAATGAGCGGACTGTGAGTCATCAGAGTCACCCTCGTCGTCCTCGTCCATTACCGCGAGGGCGTCGAGGAACTCTTCATGCGAATCTGAACGCTCGAACGCAAAGCGAGCCAAAGCCTCCGGCGACGTCGTCTTCTCCCAATCAACAAGCGCCTGGTCAACATCGAAGTCGGCCTGAGGCCACGACGGATTGATGTCGATAAGCGTGCGGCGCAGAATCTCCGAAACCGCCAACCGCGCATACCACTTGCGATCAGCGGGGACAACATACCACGGTGCGTCATCAGTGGAGGTCCGCGAAATCACTTCCTGATACGCCTGCTGATATTGCGACCACTCATTGCGCACCACCAGGTCGCCAGTCGAGAACTTCCAGTGCTTGTCACGACGGTCGAGGCGCTCACGCAGCCGCTCCCCCTGCTCTTCAAAAGAAATCGCAAGGAAAATCTTGATGATATGAATACCCTTTTCCAGGGTGCGCTTTTCGAAACGCCTGATGGCGCGGTAGCGATCTCGAAGGGTCTTATCGTCGACGACCCATGAGCGCCCATGCTCATCATCGTGATCCACCAGTTTTTGCGCCGTCGGCACCAAGACATCCTCATAGTGGGAGCGGTCAAACACGCCAATCATTCCAGGTTCGGGAAGCTCGCGGCGAATGCGCCACAGAAAATGGTGCTTGAGTTCTTCTTTCGTGGGGGCTTTGAACGCCGCCAGAGACACGCCCTGCGGGTCCACCAACCCCATCACATGCCGCACAATGCCGCCCTTACCGGCGGTATCAAGCCCTTGGAGGACGATCAATACTGCTTCAGAGCTGCCGTTATCGCTGTGAGCCTGCGCAAAGAGTCGTTCCTGCAGCTCGGCCAGATCAGTTGCCTGATCTTCCATAGCTTTCTGGCCGTCCTTCTTACCCTCGTCCCAGCCGGGAGTCTTGTCACGGTAAATGGTTGCCAAATCCAGCTCTCCGTGAACGGCAAGCAGTTTGCGCGGATCAGTTGTCCAGCCTCGCTGCCGGGAAGAATCCATCGTCGAGGCACGTGTAGGCACGGCATCTGCTCGGTCGGCGCGCTTCTTTTTCTTCTTCGAACCCATGGGTGACATTTTAGTGACGAGGGCAACTCTTTTACACCTTAGAAACGCCTATAAATGCGGAAAAGATCGACCGTTTTGCACAGAGTCGTCGCAAACTTGGGACTGCTTTCCCTAGTAAAGGACAAAATTGCGCCGTAGGCTTGTCATGAGAGCTCGGAGCACGGATCCGGGCCGGAACGCGAACCCTACCGGGAACGCTCGATCATTCAATCAAGGAGTTCCACATCATGGCTCAACCCAAAATCGTCACCGTAACCGGTGCCGCTGGAAACATTGGATACGCGCTGCTTTTCCGCATCGCATCCGGCGCAATTTTCGGACCCGACGTTCCAGTCAAGCTTCATTTGCTGGAGATCCCCCAGGCTGTCAAGGCAGCTGAAGGCACAGCCATGGAGCTCGACGACTGTGCATTTCCGCTGCTGGCCGGCGTCGACATCTTCGATGACGCCACCAAGGCATTCGAGGGAACCAGCGTTGGCCTGCTCGTGGGTGCACGCCCGCGTTCGAAGGGCATGGAGCGCGCTGACCTGCTCGAAGCCAATGCTGGAATCTTCGGACCTCAGGGTGCCGCAATCAACGCTGGTGCAGCCGAAGATGTGCGCGTCCTGGTCGTGGGTAACCCCGCCAACACGAACGCCGTGATCGCAGCCAACGCTGCGCCCGATGTGCCAGCCAACCGCTTCACCTCCATGATGCGTCTGGATCACAACCGCGCCATCAGCCAACTGGCCCACAAGACCGGTGCAGCTGTCAGCGACATCAAGAACATTGTTGTGTGGGGCAACCACTCGGCCGACCAGTACCCGGACGTCTCCTACGCCACCGTTGATGGAAAGCCGGCCACCGACCTGGTTGACGAAAAGTGGCTCGACGAGGAATTCCGCCCTGTCGTTGCCAAACGTGGCGCCGCCATCATCGCCGCACGTGGCGCGTCCTCAGCGGCATCGGCAGCCAACGCCGCAATCGACCACATGCACACCTGGATCCACGGCACGCCCGAAGGTGAATGGGTCACCGCTGGTGTCCATTCAGATGGCTCGCACTACGACGTTCCTGAAGGCTTCTCCTTCGGCTTCCCGGTGCGCGCAGTGAACGGCGAATACCAGATCGTTGAAGGCCTCGAAATCTCCGAAGCCACCCGCGCCGGCATCGACCACAACATCAAGGCTCTGCAGGAAGAATACGACGCAGTGAAAGCCCTCGGCTTCATCAAGTAGTTCTCGCCAGCAGGACAGTCCAGAAGAACGCTGGAACGCCCTCCCTGACTTGCTCCACGAGCAATAATCAGGAGGCGCATCCAGCGTTCTTTTTGTGCTGTGACTGGCATACTTGAATATGAATGCGCCATCCCTGTTTTCAGAGATAGAGTTTGTTATCACTTCAACGATGCAGTGTGGAAACAATATCGAAAGGATTCAAATGATTGGGTTCCTCATAGCGACTGCCACGACCGTGGTTGTGGCGTATCTGATTTTTCACCGTTATCATCCGCAGACCGTCCTGATTTTTTCCGGTCTATTTATGCTGCTTTGCGCTATTCCACTGTCAATGAAACCATTGATGGATGAAGACCAGACCACTGGCTCGGCGTTCCTGGATGTCTTCGACCAGATCACTCAGACGTTCGGGAATCTAGGTGCCAAGCTCGGTCTGATCATCATGGCGGTCGGCGGTTTCTCGCTGGTCATGGACCGAGTCGGTGCATCATCAGCACTGGTCGCCATCGCAACCAAACCGCTCCAGAAGATCAACAAGCCCTACGTTGTTCTTGCCTCCACCTACATCCTGGCTCAGACACTGTGCTTGATCATTCCATCGGCAGCTGGCCTGGCGATGCTGCTGATGGTGACCGTCTATCCGCTCCTGCGATCCCTGGGAATCTCGAAACTGTCTGCCACGGGCGTCATCGCGACCGGCAGCTGTCTGGACCTTGGCCCTGCTTCCTCAAACGCCAATATGGCGGCCCAGACGTCCGGCATGACCGTCCAGGAATATTTCATTCAATACCAGCTGCCCGTCGCACTGGTGGTTGTCGCATCGGTGTTCATCCTCCATTACTTCGTCCAGCAGTACTTCGACCGCAAGGCCGGAACTACTCCCGACAAAGCAGACTGGGATGAAATCAAGGCTGAGCTCGCAGGTATTAAAAGGTCCTCGGGCGGAAAGTCGGCCCTGGCACAACGCGCTGCAAAAGGTGGGTCCGACACCGCCGCCAAGACCAAGGCGGACATCAAGGAAGCTGAACGTGTCGACAAGCCGACCCCGAAGGCATACGCGCTCCTTCCATTTACGCCACTGGTCCTGCTCATTGTTTTCTCGCCTTTCGTGATCACCAGCATCAAAATGAACGTGGCAACCGCCATGATTATTTCCGGAATGCTCGCCGTTATTTGCGAAATGATTCGCTACCGTTCATTCCAACGCGGCGCGGACGCTTTCTCCGTTTTCTTCGAGGGCATGGGTCGCCAATTCGTCAACATCGTGACACTCATCGTCGGCGGCCAGATGTTTGCTGCCGGTTTAACCCAGCTCGGGTTTATTTCGTTCATTATTGATGGCGCCGAGCGATTCAACATGGGGGCAATTCCGATCACCATCATCATGACGTTGGTGATCTTCCTGTCAGCAGTCCTGATGGGCTCCGGCAACGCACCGTGGTTCGCGTTCTCAGAACTTATCCCCGACATTGCCAAACCCCTGGGCGTTGACACCGTGTTCCTGGCTCAGCCAATGGAACTGGCATCAGGCATCGGTCGCTCCATGTCGCCTATCGCAGGCGTCGTGATTGCAGTTGCCGGACTTGGTGATGTCAGCCCGGTCGACCTCGTCAAACGAACAATCCCCGTCATGATCCCCGCTTACGTGATCATGGTCACCTCGTCGATCGTGTGGGATTACCTGCTTCGAGCCCTCATTTAAGGAGGAAACATGGCACTTTTACCAATGCAGATCGCTGAAACACTCACATCGAATGTCGACGCCATGACCGATGACCTGGTCCAGTGGCGCCGCGACTTCCACGCACATCCTGAACTCGGATTCCTCGAGTACCGCACCACGTCGATCATCGTCCAGCATCTGCGCGAGTGGGGCTATGAGGTCCTGCAGGGAAAGGACGCGTGCCTGTCTGAGGAGCGAATGGGACTTCCCAGCTCCGAAGAAGATGAGGCCGCAATCGCCCGCGCGATTGACGAGGGTGCCGACGCCGACTTTGTTCACTCGATTGCCGGAGGACACACGGGTACTGTGGCAATTCTCCGCAATGGGGACGGCCCCACTGTCGGCATGCGCTTCGACATTGACGCGCTGCCGCTGCAGGAATCTTCAGAAAAGGGGTACTACCCGGCGGATGAGGGTTTTAACTCCATTCACGCCTCCACCATGCATGCGTGTGGACACGACGCTCACATCACGATGGGGCTGGGTGTTGCCCGCACAATGGCACAGATGAAGGACTCCTGGTCAGGAACGCTGAAGATTTTGTTCCAGCCCGCTGAAGAAGGCGTTCGCGGAGCGAAATCGATGGTGGCCGCCGGCCATGTCGATGACGTCGACGTCATGTTCGCGCAACACGTGTGGCCACACGACTTCGAAGAATCCGACTACGCGCCCGGATCCGGCGGGGCTCTGGCCACCACGAAGTACGACGTGAATCTGAAAGGACTGGCAGCTCACGCTTCAGGCGCGCCGCAAAAAGGCAAGAACACCATTCTCGCCGCGTGCACCGCAGTGTTGAACCTGTATGCGATTTCGCGCCACTCAGAAGGGGCGACCCGCGTGAGTGTCGGCAAGATCGTTGCCGGCGATACCCGCAATATTGTCGCAGATCATACACACTTTGAGATGGAAGTTCGCGGTTCAACGACCGAGATCAACGAGTATATGGAGCACCGAGCCCGCACCGTGATCGAAGCGGCTGCACAGATGTATGAGTGCGACTACGAGATCGTGCGCATGGGAGAGGCCATCTCCCTGGATTCCGATCCGGACCTGATGGACCGAATCGCTGAAGCTGGCGAGTTGGTGGGCGTACGCGCCAATGACCCGAAGTGGGTGGAAATGACCGCTTCCGAAGACTACGCATTCATGATGAAGCGAGTCCAGGACAACGGCGGAAAGGCCTCATTGCTGCTGATCTTCACTCCGTCGAAGGGTGGCCTGCACTCCGTCGAGTTCACGGTGGATGAAGCTGTCCTGCCCAAAGGAGTGCGCGTCATCAGCGCAGCCGCCATCGCGGAAATGCCAGCCGCACACTGACCGAGTTCACATCGTTATGGCGCCGAGTGGTCGCATGCATGCGACCACTCGGCGCACACCACGTATCAGAAGCAGTGGACTGGATTAGGCCGGAGTGCCTGTGAATCATTACCCTTAGGACTATGGAACATGATTCGACAGTGCCCCCCTCGACAATCGACAAGCTTGTCATCACCCTTTCCTGCCCGGACCAGCCAGGAATTGTTCACGCAGCCTCCGGCATCATGAGCGACATCGGTGGCAACATCATTCAGTCGCAGCAATTCGGTGACCCGGATACCGGCCTGTTCTTCATGCGAATGGAAGCTGAATCACCTGTCGGTCGAGGTCCTGTCGAAGAAGGCCTGACACGAATCGCCGACAAGTTCAACGCCACCTGGCGCGTCGACCAGTTGGGGCGACCGCTTCGCACCGTCATTATGGTTTCGCGCGAAGGGCACTGTCTCACGGATCTGCTCTATCGGCAGCGCTCTCAAGGTCTGCCTATCGAAGTGGTTGCAGTTGTCGGTAACCACCCTGACCTCGCGCCGGTCGCACAGTTCTACGGCGTCCCCTTCCTCAGCATTCCGGTCACCAAGGATTCAAAGGCGCGCGCCGAAGCAGAACTTCTTGACCTCATCAAGTCCGAGCAGGTTGAATTGGTCGTCCTGGCCCGCTATATGCAGATCCTGTCTGATTCGGTATGCCGTGAAATGGCCGGACGCGTCATCAATATTCACCACTCATTCCTGCCTTCGTTCAAAGGCGCGCGCCCATACGCCCAGGCTCACGAACGCGGCGTCAAACTCATCGGCGCAACCGCGCACTACGTTACAGCCGACCTGGACGAAGGGCCGATCATCGAGCAGGACGTCACGCGAGTCACGCACGCCGATTCCACCCGCGACATGGTGGAGCTGGGGCAGGATGTTGAACGCCGAGTCCTCGCGCAGGCAGTGCGTTGGCATGCTGAACGCCGTGTTCTGATGAACGGCAACCGAACCGTTGTGTTCTCACGCTAGTGTCCGCACTGGCGGTTTCCGCAGCGGAACACAGTTGATAAGATGAATCTGTCGCAACTGGCGAACAGGTGGGATGACCACCGGGGAGCGAAAAAGGGTTGTCGCGGTCGCCCGCCTGGGCCACGCAACCGAGCGAGGAACGGCTGGGGCCGCCCTCGCCACTAGTGAAAGCCAGACAAGCGAATTGAAAACTGGAGCAGCAATGAGTGATTCTCTCAACTCCCGTACGTTGGCCGAACTCGATCCTGACATCGCAAAGGTGCTGGATGATGAGCTGAACCGTCAACGCGCCACCCTTGAAATGATCGCGTCGGAAAACTTTGTCCCGCGTGCAGTCCTGCAGGCTCAGGGATCAGTTCTGACCAACAAGTACGCCGAAGGATACCCGGGACGCCGCTACTACGGCGGGTGCGAGGCAGTGGACGTTGCTGAAAGTCTCGCAATTGAACGCGCCGAGAAAGTGTTCGGTGCCGATTTCGTCAACGTGCAGCCACACTCAGGCGCGCAGGCCAATGCCGCCGCGCTCATGGCGATGGCAAAACCGGGGGACACGATTTTGGGTCTGTCCTTGGCTCACGGCGGCCACCTGACACACGGAATGCGCATCAACTTTTCCGGCAAGATGTACCACGCCACCGCATACGAAGTTGACCGCACAACAATGCGTATCGAGCCTGATCAGGTGCGTGAAGTGGCGCTGCGTGAGCGTCCCCGTGTGATCATTGCCGGATGGTCGGCCTACCCTCGTCACCTTGACTTTGCTGCTTTCCGCAGCATTGCCGACGAGGTTGGCGCTGCG
Source organism: Pauljensenia sp. C0170B5 (assembly GCF_056590195.1). Classification (NCBI taxonomy): domain Bacteria; kingdom Bacillati; phylum Actinomycetota; class Actinomycetes; order Actinomycetales; family Actinomycetaceae; genus Pauljensenia; species Pauljensenia sp. C0170B5. The sequence continues at coordinate 28,943 of NZ_JBWPVR010000015.1, forward strand.
CTGTGGGTTGACATGGCGCACTTTGCCGGCCTCGTTGCAGCCGGACTGCACCCAAGCCCACTGCCCCACGCCGACGTGGTGACCACGACGGTCCACAAGACACTGGGGGGTCCCCGCTCCGGCATGATCTTGTCCGCGCGCGGCGAGCAGTGGGGCAAGAAGCTGAATTCTGCTGTGTTCCCAGGTCAGCAGGGTGGCCCGCTGATGCATGTGGTGGCAGCGAAGGCTGTCGCAATGAAAGTGGCTCAGACCCCGGAGTTCAAGGATCGTCAGGTCAGAACTCTTGCCGGCGCGCAGAAACTTGCGGAGCGTCTGGGACGCGACGATGCGAAGAAGGTCGGCATCAAGCTGGTCACCGGCGGCACAGATGTGCACCTGGTGCTCGTTGACCTGGTTGATTCAGCTCTTGACGGCAAGCAGGCTGAGGATCTGCTGCACGGAGTCGGCATCACGGTCAATCGCAATGCTGTGCCGTTTGACCCGCGCCCACCGGCAGTCACATCCGGTCTGCGTATCGGAACGCCGGCGCTGGCTACGCGCGGTTTTGGCGATGAGGAGTTCACCGAAGTTGCCGACATCATCGCGACCGCATTGGTTCAGGCGGCCTCCAAGGAAACAGTGGATATGGAGGGTCTGCAGGCGCGCGTGCGTGCACTGACCGATGCCTTCCCGTTGTACGACGGGCTGCAGCAGTGAGAGCGCCGTGGGAAGGTGCCGCACAGGTACTGGATGGGAAAGCCACCGCTACTGCAATAAAGGGCGAGCTTGCTGAACGCGTCTCACGGCTGCGCGAAGCCGGTGTTCATGCAGGGCTGGGAACAATCCTGGTGGGTGAAGATCCCGGGTCAGTGACCTATGTTGCCGGCAAACACCGTGACTGTGCGGAGGTTGGTCTCGAGTCGATTCGCATTGACTTGCCCGAGTCGGCCTCTCAGGCTGATATCGAGCAGGCTGTCGACCAGCTCAACGCTGATCCTGCCTGCACGGGTTTCATTGTGCAGCTTCCGCTACCCGCCGGGGTCGATTCCCAGGCCGTGTTGGAGCGCATCGATCCGGATAAGGACGCTGACGGCCTGCATCCGATGAACTTGGGCCGCCTGGTACTGCGCGCGGCGGGTGACATCACCTCGCCCCTTCCGTGTACGCCGCGCGCCGTCATTGAGCTGTTGGAACGCTACGGCGTGGAACTCAACGGCGCGGATGTGTGCGTAGTTGGCAGGGGAGTGACCGTCGGCCGTTCGATCGGATTGCTGCTGACGCGTAAGAACATCAACGCGACCGTGACGCTGTGCCATACGGGCACGCGCAACCTCGCTGAACAGGTATGCAATGCTGACGTGGTTGTGGCTGCGGCTGGCTCGCCGGGACTGATCACCGCTGACATGGTGCGTGAAGGTGCGGCGGTGCTGGATGTGGGCGTTTCTCGCGTGACGGAAGCTGATGGCCGTGCGCGGCTGCATGGCGATGTGGCCGACGGAGTTGATCGTGTTGCGGCATGGCTGTCACCGAATCCCGGTGGCGTCGGGCCGATGACCCGTGCCCTCCTGTTGGCGAACGTGGTCGAAATGGCTGAGCGAAAGGCGGGTTTCTCCGCTCAGGTGTAAATGCGCAGGTGTGAGCTTAGTGCCTTAACTGTTCATGTTCGCGGTGCTGGGGGCTTTCCAACTGGAACGTGGAATGCGTGATCGTGACGGGAAAGTGTTCCTGTACGCAGCTGGCGAGTGTGTGCAAAATGTCGGATCGCTCGTGCTCGTTCAACTCGGGTTGGACGGTGACGTGAGCCGTCAGGGCTATCACTCCTGTCGCAATGGTCGAGGCATGCAGGTCATGCACGTCTTCGACTCCTTGAACATGGAGCATATGCTCACGCACCGTTGTCAGTTCCAGGCCGGGTGGTGTTTCCTCCATCAGGATCGCCACCGAGCGGCGCAAAAGCGTGATCGCCCTCGGAGCCATCATGCACGCGATGAGCAGTGAGGCAAGGGCATCCGCTTGGAGCCATCCGCTGAAATGGGCGACGACCGCACCGATGATGACCGCGACCGACCCTAACGCGTCGGTGGCAACCTCGAGGAATGCTGCGCGCATGTTCAGCGAGGCACTGCGGCCCCCCATCAGCACGAGTAGGGAAGCGACGTTTGCAGCCAGGCCGAGGATACCGACGATCAGCATGATGCGGGTGTCGAGTTGCTCGGGGTTCATGAAGCGTCCGATGGCTTCATATGCGATTATCACGCAGATCACGACGAGCATACCTGCCTGCAGTGCCGCTGCGACCACTTCGGATCGTGCGAGGCCCCACGTGAATCTGTCGGTGCGCGGGCGCAGTGACAGGTGAGCCGCAATCAGCGCGATCACCAGCCCGGTGGAGTCCACCGCCATGTGGCCGGCATCTGCAAAAAGTGCGAGTGATCCTGAAAGTGCGCCGCCGATTGTCTCGATGAGGAGGACAGTTGCGGTAATGGACAAGGCTGCAATCAGACGCCCTCGGGAACTAGCAGCATGCGAGTGCGAATGTGAATGCGAGTGGTCGCTTGCAAGCGACTTCTCGGCGGATGTGGGCCTGCTGTGGGGTGATGATTGCTCCGACTCCTCGCAGCAATCGCGATGCTCGACATCGGGCGACATGGCGTCCTTTCGCTAGGTGACAACGAAAATCAATACCCCAAGGGGGTATCCTTGGTTGGCTATAGAATAGCCATTTCTCGCTGCCTTGCCAAGTCCGTGATGTCGAGTGGTCGCTTGCAAGCGACCACTCGGTGAAGTTTCGGGCACAATAGAGGCATGCTGAACGTCACGACTGTCAACCTCAACGGGATCCGCGCTGCCGCTAAACGAGGACTGAATGACTGGTTGAATCGCCAGCACCCCGACGTCCTCCTGATGCAGGAGGTGCGCGCGCCGGAAGAAGTGACGCGTGAGATTCTGGGGTCGCAGTGGCATGTCGTGGCCGTGCCATCGCGGGCGAAAGGGCGTGCGGGCGTCGCAGTCGCTGTCCCGATTGAGAACGAGGCGCTGATCGGAGACGTGCGGACAACGCTGGACGACCAGGAAAGTGATGTGGATTCGGGTCGCTGGCTGGAAGTGGACCTTGAATTTGCCACTCCACTGACGCTTGTGTCGGCGTATTTCCATTCGGGCGAGAAGGATACGCCGAAGCAGGACGCCAAGATGGCGCACCTGCCGAGGGTGTCAGCGCGCATGAGCGAACTGTTGAAAGCTGCGAATTCGGCGAAGGGGCGTCAAGCTCTCGTTGCTGGAGATTTCAACATCGTTCGCTCCAAATTGGACATCAAGAACTGGAAGCCGAACCACAACAAGCGTGCCGGAGTGCTCGACGAGGAAATTGCCTTTGTGTCGTCATGGGCCGAGGGTGGCTGGTGCGACACCGTCCGCGAGCTTGCGGGGGATGTTCAAGGCCCATACACGTGGTGGTCGTGGCGAGGCAAAGCATTCGATAATGACGCCGGGTGGCGCATTGATTATCAGTTCGTGACGGCGGATCTGGCGCAAAAGGCACGGTCCTTTTCGATTGATCGCGCCGCCTCTTACGATGCGCGCATGTCAGACCATGCCGCTTTGACCGTGTCGTATGAGATCGATTAATTGCAATCACATCCGTTGAAGAACAGCAGTGTGTGCGAGCCGGATCTCCTGAAAAAATAAGCTCTTTCCGATCTGATGACGCTCGCCAGTCTTCTACCTCATGACCCTGAATCGCCCGCACGATTGTGCTGAGTTTCAAGCGTTCACGCGTGGTGCGTTGCTAGTTTTGTTGAATAGTGTTGCGTTGCTTGTGATGTTCGTTGGCGACTGTCCTTCCTGGTTAGTGTCCGTGGGCTTTTTCGGCGTGGTCGGTGAGGACTTGGTGGGGTTTGGTTAACAGGAATGGGGCGCTGGTTTCTCTTGTGCTTGTAA
>NZ_JBWPVR010000026.1:0-709 GCF_056590195.1 Pauljensenia sp. C0170B5
GCACCAGGGGCGAGCCTGTCCTTTGCGCAGGGCTCGCATGACTTCGAATCCCTTGATCGTGGCATAGGCCGTGGGGATCGATTTGAAACCGCGCACCGGCTTGATCAGTATCTTGAGCTTTCCGTGATCGGCCTCGATCACGTTATTGAGATACTTCACCTGCCGGTGGGCCGTCTCCCGGTCCAGCTTTCCTTCGCGCTTCAATTCGGTGATCGCTGCACCATAGCTCGGCGCTTTGTCGGTATTGAGCGTGGCAGGCTTTTCCCAGTGCTTCAGGCCTCGCAGGGCCTTGCCCAGGAACCGCTTCGCTGCCTTGGCGCTGCGGGTCGGCGACAGGTAGAAATCGATCGTGTCGCCCCGCTTGTCGACTGCCCGGTACAGGTAGGTCCACTTGCCCCGCACCTTGACGTAGGTTTCATCCAGGCGCCAGCTCGGATCAAAGCCACGCCGCCAGAACCAGCGCAGCCGCTTCTCCATCTCCGGGGCGTAGCACTGGACCCAGCGATAGATCGTCGTATGGTCGACCGAAATGCCGCGTTCCGCCAGCATTTCCTCAAGGTCGCGATAGCTGATCGGATAGCGACAATACCAGCGCACCGCCCACAGGATCACATCACCCTGGAAATGGCGCCACTTGAAATCCGTCATCGTTCCGTCCGTCCAATCTCCGCCAAGCATGCTCAAGCTTCACGATTTTTGCAACAGAGCC